>DASYID010000179.1:0-9326 GCA_036252775.1 Solirubrobacteraceae bacterium | reverse complement strand
TCGGCGCATACACCTGACCGGGCTGCTGCGGATCCCCCCAGACGCCAGGGCGACCAGGAGGCTCCGTGTACCCATACAGAACCGGTGACCGAGCGCAGGTCGCGATCGGATCCGATGCACCTGGACATTGCGCGCCCCCCGCGAACCCGTGCAGCCGATCGCGAAACGACACCGCGAAGAAATCCGCGCTCCCGGGCACCGTGGAATCGGACTGCTTGTACTTCCCACACGCAGGATCACCCTGAAACACATCCCCCGCGACCTGCTGCCAACCCACCGTGCAGCCATCCTTGGCCACCGGCGTCGCCTCCGTATCACACGCCGACTGACCCGCCGCCGGCAAGGCCCCACACGGCGCGCCCACCGCAACCGGCGTCGAAGGGGTCGGACCCGTCGCCCCCACCGCGCCCCCGACCGCGACCAGCAACACCAGCAGCGCAAGCGACCCAGCCAGTGTCGTCCGGCGCGGGCACACACGCGGTACCGCGCTTAACCAGCGCTCGCCAAACACCCGGCGTCCCCCTCGGCCGTTAGGCCGTCTAAACATCGTCATGGCGCTCCGCACCGGCTGATGCCAGAGGGCCGAGCCAGCCGCTCTGCGTGCGCAACCTGGTGTTCTCAGACGAGGCCACTACCTCCTAGCACGGCACAGCACCTCGCCATCTAACGACGAATTTGCCAGCCAGATCAGGACCGAGCCAGCGCGAGGCGACCTGCACCACGGCGCGAGCGCCAGGACAGCTGCTTCGTCAGCGGTTGGGGCCCGGCGCGATTAACGCGAAGCGGCGCGCGCGGACAACGATCGCGGGGCGTCGCCAGGTGCGCGAGCGGGCCGACTGCCCGCGAACAGACTCGTGGTTGATAGCGCCGAGGCGCTGGCGCAAGAAGCTCAACGCGCGCTGCTGAAGCATCGTCACGGCGGCCGGGGTACAACCGAGGATCCCGGCGATCTCAGACTGGGCGAAGCCCAGCCCGAACCGCAGCACCAGCACCTGGCGCTGAGCGAGCGGCAAGCGCTCTACGAACAGCAGCAAGTCGCGGTCAGAGATCCAGCCCGCGACCTCACTACCGCGCTCGTCGAGCCCGGGGCGCTCACGCAGGACGGGCAGCTCGCCGATGCCCGCTGGGTCGACGCGTCCGTGCTTGCGCAGGTAGTCGATCGCGCTGTTGCGCGCGACCGCGAACAGCCAGGCGCGGAAGGGCGGCTCGCCGATCTCATAGCTCGGCAGCGCCTCCAACGCGCGCATGAAGACCCCCTGGGCGGCGTCCTCGGCCTCCTCGGGCGTGCGCAACAGCAGGCGCAGGTAGCCGTAGACGCGGTCGAAGTAGCGCATGTAAATGATCGCGAAGGCGTCGCTGTCGCCAGCCTGGACGCTGGTCAGCAGCCGGGCGGTGTCGGCGTCCTCGAGCTTCTGCCCTGCAGGCTCCAGACGCTCGACGAAGACCAGCCTGCTCGCGTATGGGCGCAGCTTCGCCGGCAGCCGCGGAGCCTCGACCGGGACCAGGGCGGCGCGGCGCTCGGCCGCCCGGCGGCCCCGCGGGCTGCGGATGCGCCGCCGCTCGGTGCGCGGCTGCTCGGCATGGTCCACACGCCGCTCACCTGTGCAGCGGCGCTCGTCGTGACGGCGTTCGACGACGACCGCGGCAGCCGGATCCTCGGCAAAGTACGAGCGCAGGCGGTCGTGGACCTTAGGTGCCAGCTCCCGCGGTATCAGGCAATACACGATCGGGCGCGCGGTCGCCTGGTCGCGCTGTTGTTCCCCGCCTGCCATCGAAGGTGATGGTACGCCTCCATGGAAGAAAGCTCCACCGGCAAGCGGACCGGGATGGCGTTCGTCCCCGGCGAGCGCAACGACCACGCTTGGTCGTCGGGTCCGCGCCCGCAGCCCGCAGAACTGGCAGGGACCGCGGCATCACGATGCCGAGCCTTGCCCCTCCACACTGCCTTCCCTGGATGCTGCTTGGTCGCCACGCCCGTGCGAGCACCGGCAGTCACATCCCGTCTCAGCCCGCGACCGCGATGTCGCTCAAGATCGCGTGCGGGTGCGATCCGGCGGGCCCCGCGGTCAGCGAGCTTCTCATGACGCGCTCAGAGCCAAACCCTCCCGCGACGGCAGGATCGACGCATAGCCTCCGGTGGTTCGCTCAGCATTCCCGGAAAGGGCGGTAGGGGTCCGGGAAACCCGATCAAAGAACGGCTCGAGGTCAAAATCGACGCACCACGCCGCGTCATCAACGATGAACTGGCGCGCCCGCTCGACCGCTTGATGGGCCGAGCGCCCCGGCCGAAAACCGAAGCTATGGGGATCACGGAAATTGTTACTCGTTTGTTCCCCGTGGAGGACGTGGACCGTGGTTTCATCCGCCACAAAACCGCGCTTTTGCAGGGCTTTCCTCCGAATCGGGGAGACAGGATTTGAACCTGCGACCGCCCGGCCCCCAGCCGGGTGCGCTACCAGACTGCGCCACTCCCCGTGATGCGTCGCGACGGGATTCTATCCGGCTGCTGAGCGAACATATGTTTGTCTGTCCCGGCCGGCGGATGGGCTACGAAGAAAAGTGCGAGGTCGTTTGTGCAAACTGTCATCGTCGCCGGACCACTCACAAGAGGGGTCATGTGCGCGCGGTGGTAGCTCAACGGTAGAGCCTCGCCCTTCCAAGGCGATGATGCGGGTTCGATTCCCGTCCGCCGCTTTTCGGTCTCTACTCCCGCGACCGACGCTCCTCGGTCGGCACCTCCCCGCTCTCGTCGGTCAGGGTCGGTGGCGGCCACGGCCCGAACCAGTTGTCGCGAGCGCCGTCCAGCGTGATCACCGTCCCGTTCAGGGCCCGCCCCAGGGGTGAGGCCAGCAGGGCGATCAGCCACGCGTGTTCCTGCACCGTACCCAGCCGTTGAAGCGGGACCGAGCGGGCCGCTCCCGCGCGCACGACCGCCGGATACTTGTCCAGCGCCTCGGTCTCGAAGTGCCCGGCCGCCGCGGCTGTGACCGCGATGCCGTCCGGTGCCCACTCTCGCGCCCACGCGTGGGTCATCGCCTCAACCGCGGCCCGGGCGGCACTGGAGTGCGTCATGGCCGGCAGCCCGTGGTGCGGGGACAGCGTCACGTTGACGATCATGCCTCCGCCGGCCGGCCGCATGGCGCGGTCGACGGCCGTCCGGGCCATCGTCGCCGTCCCCCCCACGTTCAGCCCCATGACCGCCTGCCAGCCCTTGGCGGTGATCGATTCGGCCGGCACGAAGTACTGGCCGCCGGCGTTGTTGACCAGCGTGTCGAGCCGACCATGGCGCTCGAGCAGGACATCGATCAGCCGCTCGGCGTCCGCGACCTGGCGGATGTCACCCGCCAGCCAGGAGCAGCGGTCTCCGATGGCCTCGCACGCATCCTTCAGCACCTGCTCGCGGCGGCCACAGATGACCACCTCGGCCCCGCAGGCCACCAGCTCGGCCGCCGCTGCCCGCCCCAAGCCCGTGCCCCCACCGGTCACCAGCGCCGCCTGCCCGGCCAGCAGGTCGGCCGCGAAGATCTCGCTCACCGCGGGCTCGTACCCTCGTCCCGCCAGCCGAGCCGCAGGACCTCCTCGACATAGCAGCGTCTGACCTGGTCGGACTGGCCGAGCATCCACATCTCGGTCATGGGGTTGGGCGCCACCGACCCACAGTCTAGGCCCGCTAGCATCGGCCACCCTGAGCGCCCCCCGGTCCGCACTCCTCATCTTCGGCGCCGCCGTCCTTCTCGCGCCACTGCTGGGCTGCGGCGGCTCGCCGCCAGCGCGCGGCCCCAGGACGCTTGAGCTCAACCTGCTCGCTCCTCCGCGCACGATCACCGGTCAGGATGCGGTCGGCGCCGGCATCGACGGCCACGGGATGGGCGATATCGCCGCGATCTACACGCCCGCCAATCTCCGCGCCATGCGCTCCACCGGCCTGCGACCGCTGAGCTATCGACTGCGCACCGAGCTCGGCGTCGAGGCCTGGCACTTCAATCCCCGCGGCCGTTGGAGTGACGCCGCCCATCGACAGGGCTACTGGGTCTCTGACCCCCACCCCGATCGCCGCCACCCTCCGAGTGTGACCTACGGCTACCGGCTGCCCCGGCGGGGCAACACCATCGATCAGGCCAACAACGACGGTTACTCCCGCCTCGACGACGGCGACCCCCGGACCTTCTGGAAGAGCAACCCGTACCTGGACTCCGGGCTCAGCTCCCAGGCCGACTCGGCCCACCCTCAGTGGGCGATGGTGGACCTCGGCGCCGTTCGCCCGGTCGACGCCGTCGCGCTGGATTGGGCTGCCCCCTTCGCCACTCGGCTTCAGATCCAGTACTGGGTCGGCCCGACCCCACCGGCTCGCAACGGGGCCGAGCGGGAGAACGCGCGCTTCGCGGCGCTGGGCTCGAGTGGTGCGTGGCAGGACTTCCCGCGCGGGCTCGCCGCCGGCCACGGAGGCCATCAGCTGCTGCGGGTGGCCAAGCCCGCGGCGCCAATCGCCGCCCGCTACGTCCGCATCCTGATGACCGCTTCCTCACATACCGCCGTCGCTGGCGCTCGCGATATCCGCGACCGAGCCGGCTACGCGCTCTCGGAGCTGCGCGTCGGGCGCCTCGCGCCCTCGGGTACTTCATCTCGCCCGCCGCCCTTCACCGACTGGGTCCGCCACGCCCCGTCCAACTCCGCCCAGAGCGTCATCTGGGTTTCCAGCACCGACCCGTGGCATCGGGCCCGCGACCTTGACTCGGGGACCGAGCAGCCGAGCTTCGAGCGCGTGCTCTCCAGTGGCCTGACCGCGGGCCAGCCGCTGCTCGCGCCGGTCCCGACCGCCTACGGGACGCCCGAGGATGCGGTCGCCGAGCTGCGCTATCTGCGCGCCCTCGGCCTTCCCCTGCGCGCGCTGGAGCTGGGCGAGGAGCCCGACGGCCAGCTCATCGGACCCGAGGACTTCGCTGCCCTGTACGTCCGGCTGGCGGGCGCGCTCACCCGGGCCGATCCGCACGTCACCCTCGGGGGCCCGAGCCTGGCCACGTCGCTGCCCGACTGGTCGGTGGCGCCCGACCGCAGCGGCCACCGCTCCTGGGTGGGACGCTGGGTCGGCGCCCTGCGGGCCCTCGGTGCCTTGGCGAAGCTGTCGTTCTTCTCCTTTGAGTGGTACCCGTTCGACGACGTCTGCGGCGATCCGGCGCCCCAGGTGGCACGAGCCCCCAGCCTGCTCGGCGACATCGTCGCCCGACAGCGCCGGGCGGGCCTGCCGGCCTCCGTGCCGCTGGTGATCACCGAGTACGGCTATTCGCCGTTCGCCGCCCAGGCCGAGGTCGAGCTCTCAGGGGCGGTGCTCGACGCCGACATCGCCGCGCGCTTTCTCGCGCTCGGGGGGCGCACGAGCTATCTCTACGGCTATGAGCCCGATGCTCTGATCCGCGAATCGCGCTTCTGTTCGACCTACGGAAACCTGACGCTGTTCGGAGCCGACGACAGCCACCGCATCCGCTATCGCACCGCGACCTATTTCGCCATGCGGATGCTCACCTCGCAGTGGCTTGACCCCAGGGGCGCAGCGCACCGGCTGTATCCCACGGCCGACGCAGTGCCTGACCGCTCCGGGCAGGTCCTGCTCAGCGCCTACCCGCTGGTGCGGCCCGACGGTCGGCTGTCGGTTCTGCTGGTCAACCGCGACCCCCGCCGGGCCCATACCGTCAGGCTCGGGCTGCGCGGTCGCAGCCTGGCGGGCGGGTCGTGGGACCTCTACAGCCTCGGGAGCGCCCAGTACGCCTGGCATCCGGGCGGTCCGGGGGGGTATCCGGCCCCCGACGGACCGGCCTTCCATCAGACATCGGGACCGACGGTGGCCCTGCCCCCGATGTCGGTCAGCGTCGCGCGGTCGCGTCTGGCACTCGCCGGATGACCGCGTCCCCTTACGAGTCGCAGGTGGTAGACGAGGAGCGCCTGTCGGACGCTGATCGCCGGCGGGCGGGCGCCCTGCTGGCCGGCGAATGGGGCGAGCAGTGGAGACGGGACGCTCACGCCGGGCCCTACCCGCCGGAGTTTCGTATCCTCGCCCGCGGGGACCACGACGAGCTCGCCGGCCACGTGGCCGCGTTTGCCATCCCCACCGAGCCCGCGGTCAGGCTTTACGGCATCGGGGACCTGGTGGTGGCGCCCGCTCACCGCCGACGCGGCGTGGCACACCGCCTCTGTTCGGCCGTGGTCGGCGAGGCCTGGCGGCGCGGCGCCCAGCTGATCCTCGTCGACACGCTGGCCGCTGAGTCGATCTTTCTCGGCCTGGGTTTCACCCCCGCGCCACCGTTCCGCTACTTCTATGTCCGCGATCGAGCCTGCCACCGCCACCGCCACTGGCTGGCGGCGGGACGCCTGCCCCACGACCGGCTCGAGCTGCTCGAGCACGGTGATTTCTAGAGTCCAGTGCCGGACTGCCTGCGCCATGCCTGACCTTTCTCCCTACGCGTCGCCTCGGCGCAATAGTCTGCGCCCCCGATGCCCGCGCGCTGGCTGCTCATCACCGCGTTGCTGCTCGCAGCCGACTACGGGGCGTGGCGGTGGGCGACCGCATCGGACGCCGAGACCCCGGCGATCGTCTCTGGCCTGGCCCTGGCTCCGCTGGCCCTCGCGCTGGTGTGGCTGCTGGCGCGGGCGGCCGTGTCGGTCGCCGGCCACGCCCTGCGCGCCGGCCACGACCGCCTCCGCCCCCGCGCCAGCCATCTCGCCCCCACGCGGCCCGCGGTGCCCACACCACCGGCCCAGGACACAGCGGCCGAGCGGATCGCGGCGTGAGCGGCGGCGGAGGCTTCGCCGTGCGTCCCTGGTGGCGCTGAGCTCGGGGCCACACCCGGCGGACACCCACCGCCCCGAGGCAGTCGGACATCCATGACGCCCGACCGCCGCGCCATCCTGCGCCGGCGCCTGGTGGCGCTCGCCGTGATCGCAGCGGCCGTGGTGGGGACCCTGGCGGCGCTCGGCTACTTCGCCTACCGCCACCGGCGCCCCGGGGACATCTATCACCCGCGGGCGCCGTTCGTGCCCGAGGCCGCCCCCCAGGCCCCCGCGGCCGGTCCCGACCGCTTCGCCTGGCCCCTGTACGGCTACAGCAAGGACCACACGCGCTACTTCCCGGCCCGTCTGAGCCTGCACCAGCCGTTCGTCTCGCGTTGGGTCTACCACGGCCACGCACTGCTGGAGTTCCCGCCCGTGATCTCGGCGGGCAAGATCTTCCAGCTCAACGACAACGCCGAGCTCGTGGCCCTCGACAAGAGAACGGGACAGGTCCGCTGGCGGCGCAAGCTCGGCGTCCTGTCGGCTGCCTCCCCGGCCGCCTCAGCCGACAGTGTCTATGTGACCGTCCTCGAGCGCGGCCACAGCATCAAGGCGGGCCGTGTCGTCGCCCTGCGCCAGAGCGACGGACACATCCGCTGGTCGCGCAACCTCCCCAGCCGCAGCGAGTCCTCGCCGCTGCTGGATCGAGGTCGCCTGTACTTCGGCTCGGAGAACGGCACCGTCTACGGGCTGAGGGCCTCTGACGGCCGGGTGCTGTGGACCTACCACGCCGGAGGGGCGGTCAAGGCCAGCCCCACCTACAAGGACGGCAAGCTGTTCTTCGGCGACTACGGCGGCAACGTCCAGGCGCTGCGCGAGTCCGACGGTCATCGCATCTGGTCGGTGGGCGGCAGCGGGGGGCTGTTCGGCGCCGGCACGTTCTACTCCACGCCGGCCGTCGTCTACGGCCGGGTGTTCCTGGGCAACACCGACGGACGGGTGTACGCGTTCGATCAGCGCGACGGGAAACTGGCCTGGGCCAAGCAGACGGGCAGCTACGTGTACTCCTCGCCGGCGGTGACCGACGTCTACGGGATCGGCCCGACCGTGTTCGTAGGCTCCTACGACGGGACCTTCTACGCCCTCAGCGCCCGCAGCGGCCATCAGACCTGGAGCTACCACGCCGGCGGACGAATCTCCGGTTCGCCCACGATCGTGGGCAACACCGTCTACTTCGCCGACCTCGGTCGCCACAGCACCATCGGCCTCAACACGCGCTACGGCTTTCGCTCCTACTCCAAGCACACGGGCTCGTTTGACCCCATCATCTCCGACGGCAACTGGCTCTATCTGACCGGCTACACCGCCCTGTTCGCGCTCGAGCCCAAGGCCCAGCTGCTGGCCGAGCAGCGCGCCCAGCGCCGTGCCCGCCGCCAGGCCGGGCCCACTGCCCGGCCATCCCCGGCGCCGCCGAAGCCCCAGCCCGCGCCCAAGCCCGTGCCGCGCCCCGTCCCCCAGCCCGCGCCCAAGCCCGTCCCCGGACCCTCACCCAAGCCGGCACCCCGGGGCACACCCCATCGCCACTCCCCGCGCGAGCTGTGCCGCAGCCGCAGCTGCCGGCGCCGCGTGGCGCGCAAGTACCACCATCGCTCCGCACGCGAGCTGTGCCGCAGCCGCGCCTGTAAGCGCCGGGCCGCTCGCCGGGCCGCCCGCCGACACCAGCACGCACGCGCGCTGTGTCGCAGCCGGGCGTGCAAGCGCCGCGTGGGCCGCCACCGCCACCGCTAACCCGCCGCTCAGCGCGACGGCGCCCACGAGCCGAGCATTCGATCGAGCAGGTTGCGCGTGAGCGCGACCAGGCCCGCGTCGGGACTGCTCGGCGCCTCAGGCGAGGCGGCCAGCACCGGCGATAGCCCCAGCTCCCAGCCCAGGGTCCCCGAGCCGAAGACCAGCGCCCCCGAGCGCGCGCGATACAGCGTCGTGTCGCCCCGCGCGGAAGGCCCTGCCGTCCCCGGCTGGCAGGGCGCGCGCCCACCCCCCAGCACCGCCACGCCCGGCGGTGACGCAGCGGTGCGCTGGTCGAGCTCATAGCCCAGGATCGCGTGCACGGCGCGGCCCGCGCTCAGACCGGTGCCGGCAAACAGCCAGGCGGGCCCCCGCGCGGGGTCCGGCGTCCAGTCGTAGTAGCGATAGACCGCGCGTCCTGGCGTCGGCACGCGGGGGGTGATGCAGCCGACATACGCGCTGCCGGTCAGAGACGCGCCGTTGCCGGTAAACGCCCCGCTGGGCGAGGAGCGCACGGGATCGCGCGCCACGTGCTCCTTATAGGAGGTGATCCGGTGTGCGGGCGCGCCAGCCTCGCTGGAGCCCGCGCCCGCCGGCCCGAAGCGCACCCGCCAGGCCAGCGTGTCGGAGCTCAGGAAGGCCAGGTTCACGCCGCGGTCGCGGGCGGCGGTGGCGTGGGCCCGCATGGCCGTGGACCAGTACTCGTCGTGCCCGAGTGTGACCATCGCGTGGGCGCCGTCGAGGAGATGCGGGTCGGCGTGCAGGTCGACGTCGGTGGC
>DASYID010000178.1:0-40591 GCA_036252775.1 Solirubrobacteraceae bacterium | reverse complement strand
TGGGCTTCTCGGCCACGAGCAAGGGCGGCGAGGGTCGCGACCTGTTCCTCGGGCGCGCGCTGGAGGACCCTCAGCCCTAGCTGGCGGCCTGGGGGCCGGCCAGGCGGGCTCGGTTGGCGGCGTGCAGGCGTCGCTGGTGGGCCCCGGTGCGGCCGGCCGGCAGCTCCACGCGCTCGGGGTCCTCGCGCAGGCCCACCAGGTAGGCGCGGTCCTCGGCCAGCACGCCCAGCGCCTGCTCGCGGCCCAGGACGGGTCCATGGCCGGGTACCACGTGCGCGGCCTCCTGCACCAGCGCCTCCAGGCGCTCGAGCGTCTGCAGGTAGGCAGCCAGCGACCCGTCCTGTCCCAGCGTCGGCAACTCGATCGGCGACAGGTAGTCACCGCACACCAGCACGCCGGCCCAGTCGGCAACGATGGCCATCCCGTCGGCGGTATGCCCTGGGGCGGGGTGCAGCAGCAGGTCGCGGTCACCCAGGCCGCAGCGCCCGGGCACGGGCAGCGCCTGCAGCGCCCCGAGGGCCAGCGGTCGCTCGCGACGCACGTAGTGACGCTCGTCGAAGTCGCGCAGCTCACGCTGGGCCGCCCCGGGCTGGGAGCGCAGGCGCTCGGCGCTGGTGATCGCCACGCCGAGCGACGCATCCGGGAAGGCCAGGCGGCCGAGCAGGTGGTCGAAGTCGGCGTGGGTGGCCAGCAGGCCCGCGAAGTCAAACCGCGCCTGCTCGAGCAGCGAGGGCAGGATCTGCAGCTCGTCCGGGTAGACGGGCGAGTCCACCACGAACGCCTCGTCGCCGCCCCGCACCAGCGTGCAGGTGGTCTGCCAGACGCGGCTGGTGACCACGATGACGTCGGCGTGCAGGCCGACCGCGCGCATCGGCGACCGCCGAGAGGCCGGTCAGCCCGCGCCCAGCAGCTTGACCGCCTCGCGCAGGTTGTGAACCTCCGCGGTGGGCTTGCGCTGCCCGCTCTCGAGCTTCTCCTTCTTGCGGTTGACCCAGATGACGGGGACCTTGCTCTTCACGCACGGCTCGACATCGTGGTAGTAGCTCGAGGCGACGTGCACCCACCCCTTCTTGCCGCCCACCCGGCGCGCACACTCGGTGAAGTGCGCCCCGTCGGGCTTGTAGGAGCGCACCTGCTGGGCGGTCACCACGAGATCGAAGTCAAGCGGTATGTGGCGGCGCGTCTGACCCAGGAGCTTGTCGTCGATGTTCGACAGCAGGCCCAGCCTGAACTTCTTGCCCAGCTTGTCCAGGGCCGGCTTGGTCTCGCGAAACGGCGCCCAGCGCTGGACCGAGTCCGGCAGAAAGCCTGACCGCGACGGCTCGAGCTGCCAGTCCATGCGCTTGGAGATCTCCACCGCGGTGCGGCGCAGAACCTCGGCGTAGAGCTCATAGGACCCCGCCTCGATCTCCCGGCCGATCTCGTGAAACAGGGCCATGAGCTCGTCGCGGTCCAGAGTGAAGCCGTCGCGCTGGGCCTCCTTGGAGAAGGCCTCATAGATCCCCGTCTCCCAGTCGATCAGGGTGCCGTAGACGTCGAAGGTGATGAAGGTGGGCTTGGCGGGAAGGGGCATCTAGAGGGCAGGTGACCGGGGCGAGCGCGCATTATGACCTTCCATTAGAGTGCGCGCCCGCTCATGGACCTACTCGAGTACCAGGGCAAGCAGCTCTTTGCCCGCCACGGGGTCCCCGTTCCCTCGGGTAAGCCCGCCACGACGGTGGACGAGGCGACCTCGGCGGCCGACGAGATCGGCTATCCGTGCGTGATCAAGGCCCAGGTGCAGATCGGCGGGCGCGGCAAGCTGGGGGGAATCAAGGTGGCCGCCGATCGCGACCAGGCGCGCGAGCACGCCACCAACATCCTGGGCATGGACATCCGCGGCCTGACCGTGCACGAGCTGTGGATCGAGGCGGCCTCGGAGATCGCCAGCGAGTACTACGCGTCGATCGTCTTTGACCGCTCGGCCAAGGCGCCCCTGATCATGCTCTCGACCCACGGGGGCATGGACATCGAGGCCGTGGCCGAGCAGGACCCCGACGCGATCGCCACCCTGCACGTCGATCCGCTGATCGGCTTTCAAGACTTCCACGGCCGGCGGCTGGCCTTCGAGGCCGGTGTGGACGCCGACGTCGTGCGCCCCGTGGGCGCGTTGCTGGCCCGGCTGTATGAGACCTTTGTCTCCGAAGAGGCGATGCTGGTCGAGGTCAACCCGCTGATCGTCACACCCGAGCGCGAGGTCATGGCCCTGGACGCCAAGGTCACCCTGGACGCCAACGCCCTGTTTCGCCACCCGGCCAACGCCGCGCTGAAGGACCTCAGCGCCGAGGATCCTCAGGAGCGGATGGCGGCCGAGCGGGGACTGACCTACGTAAAGCTCGACGGTGACATCGGCATTCTCGGCAACGGCGCCGGGCTGGTCATGTCCACCCTCGACGTTGTCGCCCAGTACGGCGGGCGGCCGGCGAACTTCCTCGACGCGGGCGGCGGCTCCAAGGCCGAGGCGATCACCAGCGCGGTCGAGGTCATCCTCTCCGACGTCAAGGTCAGGGCGGTGCTGTTCAACATCTTCGGCGGGATCACCCGCTGTGACGAGGTGGCGCGGGGTCTGATCGAGGCTTTCGCCCAGATCAGCCCCGAGGTCCCGTTCGTGGTGCGCCTGGACGGGACCAACGACGAGGAGGGCCGGCGCCTGCTGGCCGAGGCCGACCTGCCCAACGTGCATCCGGCCAGCACGATGAACGAGGCGGCCGAGCGAGTCGTCGCCCTCGCCGCCGCCACGCCCTCGGCGGAGCCGGCGGCATGAGCATGGAGCCAGCCTCATGAGCATCATCGTCGGGTCTGACACCCGCCTGTGCGTGAGCGGGATCACGGGGCGCGAGGGCACCTTCCACGCGCTCAACAACCGGCGCTACGGCACCCAGGTGGTCAGCGGGGTCACGCCCGGAAAGGGCGGTCAGGACGTGGAGGGAGTGCCGGTGTTCGACACCTTCCATGCCGCCGTCGCCGAGACGGAGGCCAACACCGCGATGATCTTCGTCCCGCCGCGCTTCGCCGCCGACTCGATCCTCGAGGCCCAGGACGCGGGCATCGCCACCATCATCGCCATCACCGAGGGGATTCCGGCCCACGACGAGCTGCGCGTGTACACCCATCTTCGACGCCAGCCCGGGGTCCGCCTGATCGGGCCCAACTGCCCCGGCGTGCTCAGCCCGGGCCGCGCCAACGTGGGCATCATCCCCGCCTCCTTCTTCGCCCCCGGCAACGTCGGCGTCGTCTCGCGCTCGGGAACCCTGACCTACCAGATCGGCAACGAGCTGGCCCAGCGCGGGTTTGGCAACTCATCGATCGTGGGCATCGGAGGCGACCCGGTCCCCGGATCGAGCTTCGTGGACGTCATCGAGCTCTTCGAGGCCGATCCCGAGACCGAGCTGATCGTCATGTCGGGCGAGATCGGCGGTTCGGCCGAGGAGGAGGCCGCTGAGTTCATCGCCGCCTCGGTGACCAAGCCCGTCGTGGGCTACATCGCCGGCTTCACTGCCCCGGCGGGCAAGACGATGGGCCACGCGGGGGCGATCGTCTCGGGCTCCAAGGGCACCGCCGCCGCCAAGGCCGACGCCCTCGAGGCCCACGGCGTCAGGGTCGGCCGTACCCCCACCGAGGTCGCCGACATCGCCGTCGAGATCCTCGGGCGCTGACCGACCCCGTCCGCTACAGCCGTTGAGCCGCCGCTGGGCCCCACGCATCGCTTCGCGGGCCAAGCCTGCGCGAAAGCTGCGGCCAAACCCACTCAAAGCTCCAAAAGGCCAGCTAATACGGCCAACCGGGGGGCCCCCACTAAAGGGACTGGTAGGCTTCCTCCGAAGTATCCAGCGTGGATATCGAGCTTCTCGGGAGTGGACATCCCGGACCGCGAGCCCGGTGGCCGCGGAGCCTGAATATGAGCGAAACCTACGGAAGCGGCTATACGACCCGTGAGGGTGGCGGCTCCCAGTTTCGCGCCGACCACGACGCCGTGAGCGCCGGTGGCGGTGTCGGCGAGACCCTCGACCAGCTGGAGCGAAAGCTCCAGGAGCTCGAGCGGGAGCTGACGTCGGCCGGCCCGGATCGCCCGCCCCGCATCACCGAGCGCCGCGCCCGCGCAGCTCCTCCCCCCGCCTCGCCGGTTCGCGGCGCATCACCCAGCGGCGGCCCTTCGAGCCCCGCTCCGGACCCGCAGGCCGCCCGGCTGGTCGCCGAGGCTCAGTCTCGAATGGGCGGCCTGGCCGGCCAGGTGGACGAGCTGCTGCGCTTCCGCGAGCAGCTCGAGCGCGCGGCTCGCGGGCTCGTCGCTGACTATGACCGGGTCATGACCTCCCTCGGCCGCCAGCCTCCCGGCGAACACACCGCGGCGCCCGGTGGCTACACCATCCCCACGCCCGGTGGGGCGCGCGGCGGCGCCTTCACCGCTCCGCCGGCTCCCTTCAGCTCAGCTAGCCCGGCCGACTCGGCGGGCGATGCTCCGGGCGGGCCGACCGGCTACCCCCAGCAAGCCGCCTACCCGCCGCCCGCCGCCTACCCACCGCCTGCCGCCTACGCGCCGCCCGCCGGCTACCCGCAGCAGGCCACCTACCCACCGCCCACCGCCTACGCGCCGCCCGCCGGCTACCCCCAGCAGGCCGCCTACGCGCCGCCCGCCGGCTACCCGCAGCAGGCCATCTACCCACCGCCCACCGGCTACCCGCCGCCGGGCGGCTACGCGGGCGCGGATCCAGCGATTGCCCCCCAGGCGCCGCCGCCCCCTCCCTCGCCCCACGAGACGATGCAATTCGAGGACGCCATCACCGTCGACGCCGGCGCCTTCTCGGACATCTCCACGCTCAGCACCTTCGAGCAGGCGATCGCCGCCATCCCCAACGTTCAGGACGTCTACGTGCGCAGCTTCGAGGGCAACCGGGCGCTGATCGACGTCACGCTCACCGCGCCGGTCGCGCTGGTGGGAGCGCTGCGCAGCACGCTGACGCTGCCGTTCACGGTGGTTGACGTAGCGGCCAGCCACCTGATCGTCAACCTGGAGCTGGCGGGCCCCGCGCCGGCGTCGGGCTGAAGGGGGGCCGGGCCGCATGCCCCCTGAGCGCAGGGAAGAGCGCTATCAGCCCCTGGCGCTGCTGAGCGTCACGCTCATCGCCCTGCTGGGCTTCTCGGTCTTCTTCCTGTCGTTCCTGGTGGCCCCGCTGGCCATCCTGGCGATCTTCTACGTGGGCTTCGCGGCCTCTGACCGGGCCAAGCGCACCCAGGGCAACGGGGACAACGTCCAGGGTACGCGGCTGGCGGCTGAGGCCCGCGCGCGCCAGGGCACGATGGAGCGCTCTGACGCACTCGCCACCCTCCAGGGAGAAACCCTGAGACCGCGCCCGTAGCCTCCGGCCGGTGAGCTCTTCAGGTATGCCGCCCCAGCCGAGCTCACCCGATCCGCTGCCCCCCGGCCCGTCCGCGCCACCCCCTGAGACGCAAGCACCCGCGCCACCCGCTGAGACGCAGCCACCCGCCTCCCCCCACGGGCGGACGGAGACCCCGAACGTCGGTCCCGAGGCGACTCGTGAGGCGCTCGCGCTCTCGCTGAGCACGGGGCTGCCCTACACCGGCCTGCGCGAGTTCACCCCCGACCCCAAGCTGTTTCGCTACGTGCCCCTCGGCCTGGCCGCCGACCAGCAGATCGTCCCGATCGTGCTCGTGGGCGACACGCTCAAGCTGGCCAGCGCCAGCCCCCATCCCGATCTTTCCCTGCTGCACTCGCGTTTTCCGTACTTGACGGTCGATATCGTCCTCGCGCCGGGCAGCGAGATCGATCGCGTGCTGCAACGCGTCCAAGGAGCCACCTAGTGCTTTCCACCACGGTCTCGGAACCAAGCCGGAGCTTCTACCGGCGCCTGGCCGCGCACGCGGGGCTCCCCTTCGTGACCCTCGACCCGGAGCTGGGGGAGGAAGAGACCTACCACGAGATCAACCCGCTGGCCTCCGGGCTGCTGTCGCAGGAGACATGCCGCTACCACCGGATGCTGCCGATCTCCTACTCCGACGGCGTCGTCACGATCGCCACCCCCGATCCGTTCGACCGCGTGGCGCGCGAGGTCTCGGCCACGCTCACCGGACGCGAGGTCCGCTTCGTCGTCACCCCGGAGGAGGACGTCGACGGGGCGCTCGATCGGGTGTTCAGCGGGTGGCCGCTCGGCTTCGAGGCGGCCGGCCTGCCCGAGGGCCTGACCGAGAGGGTCACCCAGCCCCAGTTCCCCACCCGGCTGGGGGATCTGCTGGTGGCTCGAGGCGTGGCCTCCGACGAGCAGGTCGCCGAGGCCCTGGCCGAGCAGCGTCGCACCGGCTCACGTCTGGGGGACATCCTCGTGCACTCCGACGTGATCACCGAGCCCGAGCTGGTGGCCATCCTGTCTGAGCAGTTCCAGCTCCCGCGCGTGGACCTATCGGAGTATGACCCTGACCCGGCGGCGCTCCGCCTGATCCCCGAGCCGCTGGCTCGCCACCTGCGCTGCGTGCCGCTGGCCGTCGACGAGACCACCCTGTACCTGGCCATCGGCGACGTGCTCGACGACGACACCGCCTCGGCTCTGCGCGAGCACACTCATCTCGAGCTGCGTGGCTTTCTGGCCTCGCGCAATTCGATCGACGAGCTCCTGCAGCGCATCCACGGCGAGGACTACGTGGGGGTGGCGAAGTCCGAGCTGCTGCAGCGCTTCCCCGAGGAGTCGGCCAACCGCGTGGTCTCCGACGCCCAGAAGATCTTCATCGTGGCCATGACCCTGATCCTGGTCGCGTTGCTGGTGATCGCGCCGGTGACCACGGTGATCGTGCTGATCGCGCTGGCCAGCCTGTTCTACACCGCCACCTCGCTGTACAAGTTCCAGCTGACCTACAACGCGCTTGGGCACACCTACGAGATCGACGTGACCGAGGAGGAGGTGGCGGCGATCGACGAGCGTGAGCTGCCCAACTACACCATCCTCGTGCCGCTGTACCGGGAGGGCTCGGTGCTGCCGCGGCTGGTCGAGGGCATCGGCGGTCTGGACTACCCCAGGACAAAGCTCGACGTGCGGCTGCTGTGTGAGGAGGACGACGACGAAACGGTGCCCGCGATTCGCGCCATGAACCTCCCACCCCACTTCAAGCTGGTGATCGTCCCTGACGCCCAGCCCAAGACCAAGCCCAAGGCCTGCAACTACGGCCTGCTCCAGGCCGACGGCCGTTACGTGGTCATCTTCGACGCCGAGGACCGCCCCGACCCCGACCAGCTCAAGAAGGTGGTGGTCGCCTTCGCCAAGGCCGATCCGCGCGTGACCTGCATCCAGGCCAAGCTCAACTACTTCAACGCCGACCAGAACCTGCTCACCCGCTGGTTCTGCACCGAGTACTCGATGTGGTTTGACCTGCTCCTGCCCGGCCTGGACGCCCAGGGTGTGCCGATCCCGCTGGGCGGCACCTCCAACCACTTCATCACCGACCGTCTGATCGACCTGGCCGCCTGGGACCCGTTCAACGTGACCGAGGACGCCGACCTGGGCATCCGCCTGCACAAGGCGGGCTACAAGACGGCGATGATCGACTCCACCACGCTGGAGGAAGCCAACTCCGAGCTGAGCAACTGGATCCGCCAGCGCTCCCGCTGGATCAAGGGCTACATCCAGACCTATCTGGTGCACATGCGCCATCCCCTGCGCCTGGTCAGCCAGATCGGCCTCAAGAGCTTCATCTCCTTCCAGCTGGTGGTGGGGGGCACGTTCATCTTTCTGCTCAACCCGATCTTCTGGGCGCTGACGACGGTGTTCTTCTTCACCGAGGCGGGGTTCGTCCAGGCGCTGTTCCCGAGCTTCGTCTTCTACGCCGCCGCCTTCCAGCTGTTCATCGGCAACTTCGTCTTCATGTACCTCAACGTCGCGGGCTCGGTGCAGCGCGGCTACTTCGACCTGGCCAAGTGGGCCCTGCTGTCGCCGCTGTACTGGGGGCTGATGTCGATCGCCGCCTGGAAGGGGTTCCTGCAGCTCTTCTACCGCCCGTTCTACTGGGAGAAGACGGTCCACGGCCTGGACACCGAGAGCCGCGCCTGACGTGGCGATCGCGGCTGCACCCGAGCGCCGTCCCCGCGTGAGCGAGGACCACGGCTACAGCGTGGGCACCCGTCTGGAGGAGGAGCCCCTGGAGACCGTCGTCCCAGCCCCCGGCCGCTTGTATGGCCTGGCCGTGTTCGCCATCGCCGCGCTGTTCTTCGGGATCGTCGGCTACCAGGTGACGATCGGCCAGCACGTGATCGTCTTCGACGCGCTGGACCGTCTGGCGCGCGCCTACCTGATCTGGCACAACGAGCCGCCCAAGCTGGCGGCCATCGGCTTCGCCTATCCGCCGCTGACCACCTTCGTGTTCCTGCCGCTGGCAGGTCTGAAGCCGCTGGCCACCACACTGATCGCCCTTCCCCTGTCCACCGCCCTGTTCGGTGGTGCCGCCATGGTGATGCTCGACCGCGTGCTGGCGCGCTGCGACATGGTGGCGCTGCTTCGCATCCCGCTGCTGGTCGTCTTTGCCATCAACCCGTTGTTCCTGTTTTACGCCGGCAACGGCATGAGCGAGGTCGTCTATCTGGCCCTGGAGGCGTTCAGCCTCTACTGCTTCGTGTCCTGGTATGAGTCGACCGAGCCGCGCTACCTCATCGGGGCGGGATTCGGCATGGCGGTCATGCTGCTCACGCGCTACGCGTTCATCATCTGGGCGGCGCTGTTCGCGGTGCTGATCGGGGTGGCTCTGGTGCGCCGTCGCGCCAGTCGGATGGAGGTCGAGGGATCGGTGGTCGCCTACGCGGCCCCGGTGATCTACGCACTGGCGCTGTGGATCCTGTTCAACGCCCTGATCATCGCCGACCCCTTCGGCTGGCTGACCTCCTCGGCGGTCTCCACCCAGGCCGTCAACGCGACCGGGATCGTCGGGCACCACGCGCTCGCCTTCAGCGAGATATCGCGGCGGCTGCTCGACCTCAACGTGGCGGTGTTTCCGCTGGCGTTCCTGGTCGTGCCCGCGCTGGTCCTCACGTTTGTCTCCCAGCGCAACGACCTGGCGCTGTGGCTGGCCAGCTTCGTGGTGCTGGGCATCGTGATCATCGGAGTGCATGCCTACGCGGCCGAGAACGAGGGCCTGCTCACGCTGCGCGACAGCATGCCCATGATGGTCGCCTCCTTCGTGGGAGCGGGCTGGGTCTACCGGAGCTTTCCGGCGGCCAGGCTGGGGATATGGCTGGTCACGCTGGCGCTGCTGATCATCAGCCTGTTCACCGCCTGGGACGGGATGCAGAACTACCCGTTCCAGTCCGAGGAACAGGCCTTCACGCGGGCGATCCAGACGGGTCAGGACCAGACTGGGATGGCCAGCCGCGGCGGCTACCGGGTGGGGATCGCCGCCGAGGCCCAGATGGCCACTTTCATCAACGACCACGTGACCCGACACAAGGCCGTGCTCGCCGACAACGCCCAGAGCTTCGGCGTGATTCTGCTCAGCGGCCGTCCGCAGCTCATCCTCACGCGGGCCGACCGGGGCGACACTGCGTGGACGCGGGTCATGCTCGCCCCCTGGGGCAAGGTCGACTACGTGCTCGTCGCCTTCAACCCCAGCAGCGGCGACCTGATCCAACACCACTACGGGACGCGCCTGAACCAGGGCCAAGTCCCGGGCCTGAGCGTCGTGCTGCGTAACGACCGTTACATCCTGCTGCGGGTGGCCGGGCGCAACCCGGGTGCGCGCCAGGCGCCCCGCACCCCCTCGGCGACCTCGAACACCTCTACGCCCGCCACGGGCACCCCGGCCCCCGCGGGCACCCCCACCGGGGCGAGCGGCCCCGCCACCGTGCCGGCCAACACGCCCACCAGCGCTTCGCCCAGCTCCTCGCCGGGTACGGGCGGCTCGAGCGGGGTCGCCACCGCCACCACCCCCACCACCGGCGCCAGGGCCCCCAAGCGCTCCGGTGCCACCACCGCGCCCTGACGTTTCCCGGGCGCGCAGCGGTCCTTGGCCTCCGGCTGCGTTGCTAGCGTTGGTGGTTCTCATGGCGCCGTCGGCGAGGAGATGACGTACGTGCCACCTGATGAGGAGACGCCGCCCGCGACGAGCCCTGCCACCGAGGCAGTGACCGCGTCGGTCGCCGCGCGGGTTCAGGAGATCATCCATTCGGCCGAGCAGGCCGCCAGCGACGTCCAGCGTGAGGTCGAAGCTGAGACCGCGCGCCGGGCGACCGAGATAATCGTCACCGCCGAGGACGACGCCCAGCTGGTGCTGCGGGCCGCGCGCCAGGAGGCTGAGAGCATCCTGGGCGACGCCGAGCAGCAGGCCGCTGACTACCTAGAGGAGTGCCGGCGAAAGGCGGACGCCTTCGCGGGCGGGCGCATCCAGCGCGTGGCCCAGCTGACCGACGACCTGATCGAGCGCGCCGAGACGATCGCCACGCGCTACGAGGAGGCGGCCCGGGTCCGCCAGCAGCTCGAGTCGCTGATCGGCGCCCTGGGCAACGCCGCCGAGGAGGCTGCGCGCGAGGCGTCGCGACCCACCATCCGACTGCCCGGCCTGGGCGAGGAGCCCACCCCCCGCGCAGGCGGGTCGAGTGCCCCGGGCGGGTCGGGTACCTCGGGTGCCGCAGGCGGGTCGAGTGCCCCGGGCGCCTCGGGCGAAACCGCGATGCCCTCATCGGCGCCCGACGCTCCCCCCGCCGGCGAGGAGCCCGGCGGCGCGCCTGGCCCCGCCCCCGGCGAGGAGCCAGGGGCCCCGGCTTCATGAGCGGCGGTCAGCCGCGTCCGCTGCTGGGGATGGCAGCGGGACTGGCGGTGCTGCTGGCCCTCGGCGCCTGTGGAGGCAACACGACCACGGTCGAGTCCACGACCGCGCGCACCACCACGACGCCCAGCGCTGCCCAGGCGGGCGCCCAGGCTTCGGCCGGGACCGGCGGAGGAGCGGGCGTGGTCGGCTCGCCGGGCTCGGCCAGCACCAACGTGCCCGGGGTCGACGCCAGCGGCGCGAGCACCGTCTCCTCGGACGGCACGACGATCGCCGGCCAGCCGACATCGACCCTGGTTCGGCCCTTCGCGGCCTCCAGTCCCTGGAACACGCCGGTCGAGACGTTCCCCACCGACCCCCGCTCGGCCACCTACATGCGCCTGGTCCAGCAGCGCGTGGGCATCATCGAGAACGGCAACGTCCTGCGCACGTTTCCCCGGCAGATCACCGCCGGGCTGTTCATAAACACCCGCAAGTGGACCACTCCCGTCGTCGACGAGCAGGGCGGACAGCCCACCGGCGTGGTCTGCCGTCAGCTCCAATCGCCCGAGATCTGCGGTGACGGCCTGAACCTGCGCTCGCTGCTGATCCCTCCCAACGTCAGCCCGCTGCCCCAGTACGACGGCTGGTTCACGGTGCTCAACCGCCGCGAGGGGGTCGCCTACGACATGTGGCGGGCCCGCCGAGGCGCCAACGGCGGCCTGATCTCCTATCAGTTCATGCGCAAGTGGAGCCTGCTGGGGCCCGGTTACCAGAAGCCCAACACGGTCAGCGCCCGCGGCTCGGGCCTGCCCCTGTTCGCCGGCCTGATCCTGCCCGAGGAGATCCAGGCCGGGCGCATCGAGCACGCGCTGGCCATCTCACTACCGGGCCCCGCCGCCCGGCGCTACGTCCAGCCGGCGTCGGCCAGCGACGGTATCGGCAACCTCAACTCCCTGCCCGAGGGGGCCCGCATCCGACTCAAGCCCGGGGCCACCTTCGGGCGCCTGCCCGGTCGCACCAGCCGCCGCGCCGCCCAGGCCATCCTGCTGGCCCTGAGGCGCTACGGAGCGATCCTGGTCGACCGCTCGGCCGTGCCCACCCTCTACGCGAAGCTCAACTACAACTGGGCCAACCCCCTGCGTGACGCCAACGGGCGGCTGCTCGACGCCAACGGGCGGGCGCTCACCGGCAGGCTCGCGCGGCGGGCCGACCAGGGCACCCCCCTGCTGCGCGGCAACGAGGCCCAGGGCCTGCACATGAGCGACTTCGAGGTCGTGCAGCTGCCCACCATCCTCAACTTCCCACCGCTGAACTCCACCCCCGCGGCCAGCACGTTCACGCCGGTGATCCCGTGAGACGTCGATCGCGAGCGGGCGATCTCCGCCGTGGGTCGCCAAGGCTTCGAGCGCCGGCGGCGCTCACCGTGGCGCTGGCCGCCATGGCGGCCTCGGGCTGCGGGGTCGACCCGGCTCAGGAGGGACGCAAGGCCAACGGCCAGGTCACGACACCCGCCCCGGCCGGCCAGCCTGCGCCCCCCCGCAGCAAGGTGCCTCTCCCCCAGCGCCCCGCGGGCCTGGTGGCCATCGACGGCGAGCAGCAGGGCTCGCTGGCCGACGCCGCGCGACGGGGCTTTCACGACCAGGCCGGCACCCGCAGCGAGTTCCTGCCGACCGCCGAGAACCAGGCGGCGACCGATCTGTGCGCGGGCCGAGTCGACGTGATCGAGATCGCTCGCCCCCTCAGCGAGAACGAGAAGCGCGCCTGCGCGGGTCGCGGGGTCGACGTGGTGGGACCGCTTCAGGTGGGCGCCGACGCGATCGTGCTGGCCACCAAGAACGAGTCTGATGTGGGCGGGGACTGTCTCACCAGCACCGAGGCGCGCACCATCTTCCAGGCGGGGTCCCCGTATGACAACTGGAACCAGCTGGGGTTCTTCGACATACCGCTCTCGACCACCGGCCGCGACGCCCAGGCCACCACGTTCACCTTCTTTGGCACCACCGTGCTCCAGCGCCCCGCGGCGTTGCTGGCCGACATGCGCAGTGACTATCGGGTACGCAACACCGACCCCGCCGTACGGCTGGAGGTGACCAACGCCACCCGTCTGCTTCAGGCCCAGCGGGCGATCATCCGTCATCGTGCCTACCTGCGCCAGAGCACCCGCGCCGAGCGCAAGAGCTACGTCGACGCCGCCGTGCGAGTCGCCGACCGCGCGGTCCTCAAGCAGATCGCCAGAACCAACGCCCGCAACAAGCGCCTGCGCCGGACGGTGGACCCGGTGGCGCTGGCCGCCCACAACAAGCTCATCGACGACCGGGCCAAGCGGCGCGCCGCCGCGGCCGCCAACGCCCGCTTCGACGCCCGCCTGGCGCCCCAGAACAGCTCCTTTGCCCGGGCCACGCTGGCCGCCGCCAACGCGCCGGGGGTGGTGGGGTTCTTCCGCTTCAGCTACTACCAGCTCTACGAGGAGCAGCTGCGGCCGTTCGAGATCGACCTCGGCGTACCTGAGACTTCCGACGGTCAGGCCGTGGGGCTCGATCAGCTTCCGCCCGGGACCAAGCCCGGGTCCCCCCTGCCCGCGCAGACGGTGGGTCCCAACTCCCGCAAGATCTACGCCGGGCCCAACTGCGTGTTTCCCTCCCCGGTGACGATCACCAGCGGTGCCTATCCGTTCTCCCGGCGGCTGTTCCTGTTCACCTCCAGGCAGGCGCTCAAGCGCCCGGAGGTGTTGTCGTTTATGACTTACTTCCTCACCAACGCCCGCCAGATCGCCGAGACGGCGCAGCTGGTGCCGATCACCGACCGCCAGCAGTCCGACGCGATCTTCCTGGTCACCGGCCGGCGCCCCGCGGTGGTGGCCGCGCCCTCCAATCAGAGCATCGCCCCCGCCGGCACCACCACCACGCCGGCCACCACGCCCGGGGCCCAGGCGCCGGGCGCGCCACCGGGGCCAGGCGCCGGGGCCCAGAGCGCGATCCCCGGGGTATCGACGCGCGCGCCGGTCCCGGCCGGTCCCGGGTCGGTTCCCGGTCAGACCCAGACGCGGACCACCCAGACCCAGACCACGCAGTCCGGCTACCCCTGAGAGACCGCCCGCCCGGCCCGGGTGCGTAAGCTGAGGGCATGACCGCCACCGGCACGATCTCCTTCGCCCGAGGCGCCCCCTCACTGGACATCATCGATGTCGACGGGCTGCGCGAGTCCGCCCAGCAAGCCTTCACCGAGCAGCCCGCCAAGACCACCGCCTACGGCACCTCGGTCGGGTTCGAGCCGCTGCGGGAGTGGATCGCGGAGTCCCACGGCGTGGATCCCGCCTGCGTGCTGGTCACCAACGGCTCCATGCAGGCCGACGCGTTCCTGTTCGAGCAGCTCGTGGAGGAGGGGGACGCGGTCGTGGTCGAGCGCCCCACCTATGACCGCACGCTGCTCTCGCTGCGCCAGCGCGGGGCCGACGTGCGCATGGTCGAGCTGCAAGCCGACGGCATCGACACCGGGGCGCTGGAGTCACTGCTGGCCGAGGGCCTGCGGCCCAAGCTCGCCCACATCATCCCCAACTTCCAGAACCCGGCCGGCTACACGCTGTCGTCGGCCAAGCGCCAGGCGCTGCTGCGGCTCGCCGACGAGCACCTGTTCACCATCTTTGAGGACGACCCCTACGTGGCGCTGCGCTTCCGCGGCGAGTCGCTGCCCACCATGCTGTCGATGGACTCCAGTGACCGGGTGGTCTACGCGAGCTCGTTCTCCAAGACCGTCTGCCCGGGCATCCGGGTCGGCTATCTGGTGGGCCCGCCGGCTACCATCGCCGCGATCGCCAAGCTCGCCACCAGCACCTACATCTCACCCAGCATGGTGGCGCAGTCGATCGTTCACCAGTTCTGTGTCTCGGGCCGCCTACAGACCTCGATCGAGACCGTGCGCCACGCGTTGTCCGAGCGCGTCGCCGCCCTGTCGGCAGCCCTGACCAGCGAACTGCCCGAGGCCCGCTTCGTGGCCCCCGACGGGGGCTACTTTATGTGGGTGGAGTTGCCCGAGGGGACCGACGTCAAGGCCCTCTTCGACGCCGCGGCCGAGCGCGGCGTGACCTTCGTCAAGGGCTCGGACTTCCTGCTGGAGGGCGGCGAGAACACCCTGCGCCTGGCCTACTCCGGTGTCACGGTGCCCGAGATCGACGAGGGTGTCCGGCGTCTGGCCGAGGCGGCCCGCTCGCTGAGCCCGGCCCCAGCCTCAGCCTGAGCTTCGCCTCGCTCAGCGCCCGTAGCGCTGGCCCAGCACCAGCTGCTCGGGCAGGGCGATGCGCGGCGGGGGTGAGGGATCGGCCAGCACCGAGACCGTCTCCGCCACGCTGACGGTCAGAGGGCAGCGACGGCCGTCGGCGTCCACCACCACCTCCTGCTCGTCGCGCGCGGCCAGGAACCCCTGAAGGCCGGGCTCCAGACCCGAGGCCTTCAGATAGTGCAGGAGATCCTCGGCCTCGTTCTCAAAGCGCAGCACCCGCACCGCGGCGCCCACCTGCACGTCGGCCAGGGGCACCCCCTCGACGCGGGCCCCGGCGACGATCGGGTGGCCGTGGGGGCAGGTCTTCGCCCCCCCGATCGCCACCCGCATGCGCTCCTCGAGCACGGGGGACATCGCGTGCTCCAAGCGCTCGGCCTCCTCGTGAACCTCATCCCAGGGGATGCCCAGCACGTCGGTGAGGAAGCGCTCGATCAACCGGTGGCGGCGCACGACCCCCTCGGCGTGACGCTCGCCGGAGTCGGTGAAGGCGATCGCCTTGTCCTCCGCGCGGGTGATGTAGCCGTCGCGCTCCAGGCGCCCGATCATCTCGTGCACGGTGGGTGCCGACAGCTGCATGGCGCGGGCCACGTTGGCGCCGGTCATCGGCAGGCCCGCCTCCTGCAGCCAGAACAGGGTCTGCAGGTACTCCTCCTCGGCGACGGTGGCCTGCTCCTGCATCGCGCTGATCGTATCGGCCCGCCCCGGCCGGCTAGCATCGCCCGAGCCCATGGCCCTGCCCCTGTCTCCGCCCCTGGCCCCTCAGCTCGCGCGTCCGCGCAAGGTGCTCCCCGAGGGCGGCGGCTGGGCCTATGAGCCCAAGTGGGACGGCTTCCGGGCGATTGCCTTCGTGGATGAGGGCGAGCTCATGCTGCAGTCCCGCGGGGCCAAGCCGCTGCAACGCTACTTCCCCGAGCTGAGCTTCCCCGCCGGGCGCTATGTCCTGGACGGGGAGATCGTGATCCTCGACGAGCGTGGCGGGCAGAGGTTCGAGACCCTCCAGCAACGCATTCACCCGGCCGCCTCACGTATCGAGCGCCTGGCCGCTGAGACGCCCGCGCGCTTCGTGGCCTTTGACCTGCTGGCCCGCGACGACCGTGACCTGCTGGCCACTGCGTTCGGCGAGCGCCGCCACGCCCTGGAGGAGCTCATCGCCACCCTGGAGGGGGCGGTGGACCTCACCCCCTGGGTGGGCCAGGCGGCCGAGGCCGAGCCGTGGCTGCGCGGGGCCGAGGGGGTGATCGCCAAGCAGCTGGACGCGCCCTACCGCCCGGGGGAGCGAGCCGGCATGGTCAAGGTCAAGCGCGTGCGCACGATCGACTGCGTGGTCGTCGGCTGGCGCCCGGGCAAGCAGCCCGGCACCGTCGGCTCGCTGATCCTCGGCCTCCACGACCCGGCGGGCCAGCTGCACGTCATCGGTCACAGCTCGGGCTTCACGGCGGCGCAGAAGCGCGAGCTGGTGGGCCGGCTGGCGCCCTATGAGACCGGCCAGCGGGGCAGCGGTGACCCGAGCCGCTGGAGCGCGGACCGTGATCTGGAATGGATCGAGCTGCGTCCCGAGCTGGTGGTGGAGGTCACCTTCGACCACGCCAGCGACGGGCGCATACGCCACGGGACCAAGGTGCAGCGTTGGCGCGAGGACAAGGCGCCGCGCGACTGCCTGCTCGAGCAGCTAGAAAGCTAGGTGCCCCGCCCGCCCCTGCCCGTGCTGGTCGCACCCGATGCCTTCAAGGGCACGCTGGAGGCGCCCCGCGTGGCCGGCGCCATCGTCCGAGGTCTCGCGGCCGAGGGCGTCGAGGCGGTGTCCTGCCCGGTGGCCGACGGCGGCGAGGGGACCCTCGACGTGCTGGTGGCCGCGTTGGGTGGGGAGATCCTCGAAGCCGACGCCCACGATCCCCTGGGCCGGCCCGTTCGCGGGCGCTACGCGATCCTGGCTGGATCCGGGGATGGGCTCGTCGAGGTGGCCCAGGCCAGCGGTCTGACGCTGGTGGGCGAGCACGAGCGCGACGCCGAGCGGGCCAGCAGCGCGGGGACCGGCGAGCTGATCGTGGCCGCCCGGCGCCGGGGGGCCCGGCGCATCCTGGTGGCGGCCGGCGGCAGCGCCACCACCGATGGCGGCGCGGGCGCGCTGGGGGCCATCCGCCGGGCGGGGGGCCTGGGAGCGACGGGGCTGACCGTGCTGTGCGACGTGCGCACGCCCTTTGAGCACGCGGCGGCGCTGTTTGCGCCGCAGAAGGGGGCGGGGCCCGAGGCGGTCAGCCGCCTGCGCACCCGCCTCGGCCGTCTGGCCCGCAGCTGGCCGCGCGACCCCCGCGGCGTGCCCATGACGGGCGCCGCCGGCGGCCTGGCCGGTGGCCTGTGGGCCGTGCTGGGCGCGCGACTGGTGGGGGGCGCCCCGTTCGTGCTGGGCGCGCTGGGCTTCGACGGGCGCCTGCGCGGGGCCCGGGCCGTGGTCACGGGCGAGGGACGACTGGACGCCGCCACCCTGGACGGCAAGCTGGTGGCCGAGGTCGCCGTCCGCGCGCGCCAGATGGGAGTGCCCGCGCACGCGATCGTCGGTCAGGCCGCCCTGGACCCCTTCGAGGCCCGAATCCTCGATCTCCAGCACATCCTCGAGGCCGGCAGCGAGGCGGAGCTGGCGCGCGCCGGACGCCAGCTGGCCGGGCGCCTGTAGCCGCGCCCGGCTGCCGGCGGTAGCCTCGCGAGCGCTCATGGCCGACCCCGAGCACCCCTCCCGACGACTGGCCCTGGCCCGAGGCGCCCCGGGCGGGCGACGCGCCACCGTGGTCGGCGCGGGGTCCTTCGGCACCGCGGTCGCCGTCCTGCTGGTGCGCGCCGGCATGCGCACGGTGCTGCAGACTCGCACCGTCCAGCAGGCCGAGGTCCTGATGGCCGAGCGTGAGAACCGTGTCTACCTGCCGGAGGTCGATCTGCCGCGCGAGCTGCGCATCGAACCCGTCGACAGCGGCCTGGCCCGGGCCGACTACGTGTTCCTGGGCGTTCCGTCCCGCGGGCTGGATGCGGTCATCGGGGGCCTGGTGTCCGCGGGGCTCTCGCCCCGGGCCGCGGTGGTCTCGCTGGCCAAGGGCCTGGTGCCCCCCGACGGGGAGTCGCCGACGACGATCCTGACCGCCCGCTTCGGCGCCGGCCGAGTGGCCTGTATCGGAGGCCCGGCCCATGCGCGCGAGATGGTCCACGAGGGAGCCGGGCTGGTGGCCGCATCGGCCGACGAGGCCCTGGCCGGAGCCCTGGCCGGGCTGTTCACCCGCGCCGGCTTGGTGTGCGAGCGCTCCAACGACCCGGTGGGCGTCGAGCTGGCCGGTGCGGCCAAGAATGCCGCCGCGCTGGCCGCCGGCGCCACCGAGACCCAGGGCCTGAACGCCGCCGGGGCGGCCGCGGGTCACATCTTTGCCGAGGTATGGCGGTTCGCCGAGGGTCGGGGCGCGCGCCCGGAGTCGATGATCGGGCTGGCCGGCACCGGCGACCTGGTGGCCACGGCGCTGGCGCCTCAGAGCCGCAACCGGCGCGCGGGGGAGCTGCTCGGCCAGGGCGTGGGCGCGGCTGAGATTCCCGAGCGCATCGGCCAGGCGGTGGAGGCGCTGGAGTCGGTCCCGCTGCTCGGACGAGCCCTCGAGCAGGCGGGGATAGAGGCCCCCGTGACGGTCGCGCTCGGGCGCCTGATCGCGGGGGAGCTGCCCCTGGACGACTGGGTGGCGCTGGTGCGCGCCACCGTTCCCCCACCCGCGCGCTGGCGCCGGCGCGAGGGCGGACGGCTGTACGAGCTGTGGGCCCGCCTGCGGGCCTCCCGGCGCCGCGGCGACTCCTAGCCGATGGTCCTAGGCGCGGCGGGCCGCCGCGTCGTCGGTGTCGGGTGTGGCGGTGACTCGCAGCGCCGGGTTGAGGCTGCGGTTGACGAGCGCCTGGGTCGAGGTCAACGCGTGGGTGCGAGCGACATGCAGCGCCAGCGTCGGCAGCCGCACCGGAGACATGGCACCGAGCACCAGCGCCGCCATCCAGGCAGCGCCGGACAGCAGCGCCAGGCGGCCGGAGTGGCGCACCCAGCGGGCGCGGCGCCCGCTGCCGTCGTAGAACACCGGCCGTTCACGGCCGTCCCCGAGGCCGGCCAGGGCCGGCGTGGGGCGCCCGCCACCGGCAAGGCGGGGGGCGTAACGGGTGTGGTCGTCGCGGTTCATGTCCTTATCTTCGTCATATGAAGCCGCCGACTACAGCTCTGAGGGCGTTTCTTAGGACGTTGCATGCCATTCCCTAACAGACCACCGCACAGCCAACCTCCAACCTGTTACCCGTGAGCCGCCGCCACCTTCTGAGCGCCCAGGCGCGCCGCATGCGCCTGCGCCGGCCCCCAGCCCACTGGACCCTGCTGGCCTTCTTGCTGTTCATGCTCTTGGCGCTGCTGGTCGTGCAGGGCATCACCACCAAGACGGTCGGCGCGAGCTCCACCGGGCCGGCGACCGCCACGCCGGTCTCACCCCTGTGCCACGCGGTTGCGGCCGGCCCCCGCCCGGGCCGTCCGGTGCCCCCCGCCACGAGCACGTGCGAGCGGCCGCTGCTGCATGCCGAGGGCAACCGCCTGCTGTCCTCCCAGCCGCTGGCCGGCCACCGCGTGGCGCTGACCTTCGATGACGGACCCAACCCAACCTGGACGCCGAAGATCCTCGACGTCCTCGGCCACTTCCATGTGCCGGGGACCTTCTTCGTGATCGGCAGCGCCGTGGCCAGCCACCCCGGCCTGCTGCGGCGCGAGCACCGGCAGGGTCACGAGATCGGCAACCACACCTTCACCCACGCCGACCTCTCCACCCTGCCCGTGTGGCAGCGCCGGCTGCAGATGCAGATGACCGAGAGCGCGGTCGCGGGGTCCGTCGGGATCCGCCCGCGCCTGATGCGCCCTCCCTACTCGGCCACCCCGCGCGCGCTGACCGAATCCCAGAGCCGCGCCCTGCTGCCGGTGGCCCAGGACGGCTATCTGGTCACGCTGGCCGACCTGGTCAGCGAGGACTGGGCCCGCCCCGGGGTCTCGACGATCGTCGCCAACAGCACCCCACCCGGGCGCGAGGGCGGGATCATCATGATGCACGACTCCGGGGGCAACCGGTCACAGACCGTGGCCGCCCTGAAGGTCCTGATCCCCCGCCTGCAGGCCCAGGGGTTCAGCTTCGTGACGGTGTCGGAGCTGGCCGGCCTGCCCCGCACAGAGGTGGAGCTGCCGGCCGGCAGCGGGGACCGCCTGCGCGGGCAGCTGCTGCTCGGCGGGCTGTTGATCTCGCGCACGGCCACCGGGCTGCTCAACGCCGCCGTCGTGCTGGTGGGCATCCTCGTCGCCCTGCGCATGCTGGCCGTGCTGTTGCTCGCTCGCACCCACGTGCGCCGACGCCGCCGGCTGGCGACCGAGTCCGCGGACCACACCCCGCCCGTGTCGATCGTGGTCCCCGCCTACAACGAGGAGGTCGGCATCGAGCGCGCCGTGCGCTCGCTGGCCGCCAGCGAGTACCCGGCCGAGTTCGAGGTGGTGGTTGTCGACGACGGCTCGACCGACGGCTCGGCGCGGATCGTCGAGTCGTTGACCTCCACGGTGCCCCACCTGCGACTGGTCCACCAGGCCAACGCCGGCAAGGCCGCCGCGCTGAACCGCGGTTGCACCGCTGCCGCCCACGACATCCTGGTCACCGTCGACGCCGACACCGTGTTTGAGACCGAGACCCTGCTGCGCCTGGTCCAGGGCTTCCGCGACCCGCGCGTGGGAGCGGTGTCGGGCAACACCAAGGTGGGCAACCGCCGGCGGCTGATCGGCCGCTGGCAGCACATCGAATACGTGATGGGGTTCAACCTCGACCGCCGCGCCTACGAGGTGCTCAACTGCATGCCCACCGTCCCCGGGGCGATCGGGGCGTTCCGCCGGGAGGCGCTCGAGCAGACGGGCGGGGTGTCCGGGGCCACGCTGGCCGAGGACACCGACGTGACGATCGCCATCGGCCGCCACGGCTGGCGGGTGGTCTACGTGGACGACGCCCGGGCCTGGACCGAGGCACCGGAGACCTTCGGACAGCTCTGGCGCCAGCGCTACCGCTGGGCCTACGGCACGATCCAGTCGGTGTGGAAGCACCGGGGCGCCGTGCGCCGGCGCGAGCAGGGCCGGATCGGCCGCCGGGCCCTGCCCTACATGGCGGTCTTCCAGATCCTGCTGCCGATCCTGGCTCCGGTCATCGACCTGTTCGCCATCTACGGGGTGCTGTTCTTGAACCCGGTCACCGTGCTGGCCTATTGGCTGGGCTTCAACGTCTTCCAGCTGGTGCTCGCCGTCTATGCCTTCCGGCTGGACGGGGAGTCGCTGCGGCCCCTGTGGACGATGCCCCTGCAGCAGTTCGTCTATCGCCAGCTCATGTACCTGGTGGTGATCGAGTCGATCATCTCGGCCATGCTCGGCAGCCGCCTGGGCTGGGGGCACCTGGACCGAACCGGGAACATCGAGGTGGCCGAGGGATGATCAAGGGCTCCGCCCCGTAAAGGGGCTGCGCCGGGGGCCGACCGGGCGTCGGGCGTCACGTGCGCTGGGCCAGGGTGCTGAGAACCGCCTCGTAGACGCCGGCGCCGTGGGAGGCCTCGCACACCCGGACGTTGTCGGCGCCGGCGATCGCCTCGGCCATCGTCGGATCGCGCGCCAGCCCGTTGGCCACCAGCCAGAAGGTGCCGACCACCGCCGCGGTGGCGAGGTCCTCGCGCGAGTCCCCCACGGCGATCGTCTCGGCCGGCGACAGGCCGCGGGCGCGCATGTGCACGGCCACCGCCCGGGCCTTGGAGGCCTGCGCCGGCACCAGGTGGTAGGCCCGCACCTGGGGCAGCTCGGCCAGCTCCGGGGAGCGCCGGTGCACGACGCCGTTGTCGACCAGACGCAGATTCTCGTGACCGGCCTGGGCCAGCCGGTCGTCGGCCTCGCCGGCATCGATCAGACCTCGAAACAGGTGGGACACCTCGCGATGGCGATGCCAGGGCTCGTGGTACTCGAGACGTCCCGCGAAGTGCTCGAGCAGCAGCGCCGGCGCACCCGAACGCTCGATCTGCTCGAAGATGGTCAGCTCCCCCGGAACCAGGTCCCCGGTCAACCAGGTCTCCTCGCCGTCGAGTACGAGCGCCGAGCCGGCCTCATAGATGAAGCTCGACTGGCCGAACAGGCGCGCGTCCTCGGCCACCTGCGCCCGGCGCCGTCCGGACATCAGCACCACCTCCACCCCGGCGCGCAGGCAGGCCTCGAGCGCGCGGGCGCCCAGCAGCGAAACGCCTCCGTCGACGTCGGCAAACAGCGACGCGCCGGGACCGAGCAGCGTTCCGTCCAGGTCGACGTACAGGCAGCGCATCACCCGCCCCCCGCCAGCTCGACAGGCCGGCAGCGCATCAGCGGCGCCCCGCCAGCCCGGCCAGAGGCGGACGCTCGACGAGCTCGACCGGCCTGGGCTGGCCGTCGGCGCCCACCAGGTCGCCCCGGGCCGAGGCAGTCAGGCGTCCCTCGCGCTCCAGACGCGAGGCGATCACGGCCAATACGGCGTAGGCCATTGGCGACAGCGCCTCCAGCGTCTGGTGGGCGTTGTGGTGGACGTCGAGATCGACCTGGGCGATCGCCCCCAGGCCGGCCTCGCGGTAGACGTCGAGCAGCATCGCGGTCTCCACGCCATAGCCGGTGGTGAACGGGATCCGGACCAGCAGCTCGCGGCGCGCCGCCACCTCGCCGGCCAGGGGCTGGCGTACCCCGGCCAGCTCGGGATACAGCAGCGCCAGGGCCGGCCGGGCCGCCAGGTGGTTGACGCGACCGCCGCCGTCGGGCAGCTCGGTCTCACCCACCCGAAAGGGCCGCCGGTAGAACGCCTTGACCAGCGCGATCTCGGGGTCGGCCACCAGGGGCCCGAGCAGGCCGCAGGCGAAGTGCGCGCCGAAGTGCTCGATGTCAGCATCCAGAAAGCACACCAGCTCACCGGAGAGCACGCTCAGGGCGCGCCACATGGCATCGCCCTTGCCCCGCACGGGACCGTGTTCGGCGAGCAGCTCGGCCTCCTGATGGACGGTGGCCCCGGCGGCCGCCGCCAGCTCCGCGGTGCCGTCAGCCGAGGCCGCGTCGATCACCACGATCTCGTCGATGGCCCCCGCCTCGCGCACCACGGCCAGGGCCTGGACGATGGCCGAGATCGTGCCGGCGCACTCACGCGCGGGCAGGCAGACCGAGATCGAGGGCCGGGTGCAGCCGGCCAGCAGCTCGGCGGGGAACTGCGAATGATGGAAGGTGCGGTCTGCGATCCAGCGCGCAACGGTGGACGGCGGCACCGGCCCTACTATGCCAACGGTGGCCAGTGCCAGCACAGCCGAGCCCTGGAGCGAGCTTCTGGACAGCGCCCGGGACGACCAGCGGTTGGTGCGCGAGGCCTATGACCACGCCCGGGCCGCGGTGCTCGAGCCCCTGCCCGAGGACCTGCATCCGGCGCTGGCCGAGGCGCTGCGCGCGAGGGGCATCGACGCCCTCTACCGCCATCAGGCCCAGGCCCTGACCGCCGCCTGGGCGGGGCCGCTGATCGTCACCACCGGCACCGCCTCGGGCAAGTCGCTGTGCTTCAACCTCCCCACCCTCGACGTGCTGTGCCGCGACGCCAAGGCCCGCGCCCTGTACCTGTACCCGACCAAGGCGCTGGCTCAGGACCAGGCCCGGGCGCTCAACGAGCTGGGCCTGACCGACCGCGTGCGGCCGGCCATCTACGACGGCGACACGCCCCGCGAGGCGCGCCTGGCCATCCGCCGGCGCTCCAACGTGGTGCTCTCCAACCCCGACATGCTGCACGTGGGGATCCTGCCCAACCACCGGGCCTGGGCCGAGCTGTTCTCCCATCTGGCCGTGGTGGTGGTGGACGAGGCCCATGTCTACCGGGGGGTGTTCGGCTCCCACGTGGCCAACGTCCTGCGCCGCCTGCGCCGGATCGCCGCGGCCTACGGCACCCAGCCACGCTTCCTGCTGGCCTCGGCCACGATCGCCAACCCGCTGGAGCTCGCCGAGCGCCTAACCGGCCTGGAGGACATCGCCGTGATCGACGAGGACGGGGCGCCCGCGGCCCGCCGCCAGATCGCGATGTTCAACCCGCCGCTCACCGACGAGGCGCTGGGCACCCGACGCTCGAGCCTGGCCGAGGCCGCCGACCTGCTGGCCGATCTGGTCAGCTCCGGGGCCCGCACGATCTGCTTCATCAAGTCACGCAAGGGCGTGGAGGTGGTCAGCCGGCTGGTCAGCGCCCGCCTGGCCGACGGCGCCGACCCCAGCCTGGCCGACCGCGTGGCCCCCTACCGGGCCGGCTACACCCCCCAGCAGCGCCGCGAGATCGAGGGCCGCCTGATGCGCGGGGAGCTGCTGGCGGTGATCACCACCGACGCCCTGGAGCTGGGCATCGACATCGGTGCCCTGGACGCGGCGGTGGTCGTGACCTTCCCGGGCACGGTGGCCAGCCTGCGTCAGATGTGGGGCCGGGCGGGCCGGCGGGGACGGGGACTGGCCGTCTACGTGGCCGGCGAGGACGCGCTGGACCAGTTCTTCTGTCGTCACCCCGACGAGTTCCTCGATCGCCCGGTGGAGGCGGCCATCCTCGATCACGAGAACCAGCAGATCCATCTCGCCCACCTGCTGTGTGCCGCCCACGAGGGCCCGCTGAGCGCCGCCGACGCCGAGTGTCTGGGGCCGCGCTGGGAGGCCTACGCCGAGATGCTCGTGTCCCGCGGCGAGCTGGTGGCGCGCCGCGACGGCTACGGGCTGCGCCACCCCGAGGACTTCCCGGCGGCGCGGGTGTCGCTGCGCTCGGCCAGTCCCGACGCCTGCGCGATCGTCGACGTCAGCTCGGGGGAGCTGCTGGGCACCACCGAGGCCACCCGCGCCCAGTCCACCGTGCATCAGGGCGCCATCTACCTACACCAGGGCCGCTCCTATGAGGTCTCAGAGCTCGACCTCGACGCGCGCCGCGCGCTGGTGTCCCCGTTCAGCGGCGACTGGTACACCCAGCCCAAGCGCGACACCGATACCTGGATCGAGCGGCTGCTGGACCGGCGCAGCACGCTGGGCGTGACGCTGTCCTTCGGCGAGGTGGTGGTGACCGACACGGTGCTGGCCTACCAGCGCAAGCGCCTCACCGATCACGAGGTCATCGACCTGCAGGCGCTCGAGCTGCCGCCCAACACCTTCGCCACCCAAGCGCTCTGGTACGAGCTCGACGAGGGCCTGCTGGCCACCGACTTTCCCACCGAGGCGTTGCTGGGCTCCCTGCACGCGGCCGAGCATGCCCAGATCGCCGTTCTGCCGCTGCTGGCCATGTGCGACCGCTGGGACATCGGCGGCCTGTCCACCAACGCCCACCCGCAGACCGGGGCTCCCACCATCTTCATCTACGACGGGCACCCCGGGGGGGTGGGGCTGACGCGTCAGGCCTTTGGCGCCTTTGAGACGCTGGTCGGCGACGCCCACCGCCTGATCGGTGAGTGCCCGTGCGAACGGGGCTGCCCCTCCTGCGTGCAGTCGCCCAAGTGCGGCAACCTCAACGAGCCGCTGGCCAAGGCGGGCGCCCACGAGCTGATGGCCCGGATGCTCGACCGCTGACGCCGTCGCCGGCGACCGCTGGGGTCACCGTCCGCGGCGCCCGCCTGGGTCACCGTTGACCGCGGGCAGCCGCTACCCTCGCGTCAGTGCCGATCGTCGACCTCACGGCACCGATTCGCTCCACGCCACCGGAGACCCCGCCCGCCCTGCGCACGGAGGTCGCCCACTCAGACCATCAGGCCGGGGCCGAGGCGGTGCAGAGCCTGTTCGGCGTGCCGCGCCGCCTGCTGCGCGACGGGGAGGGCTGGGCGGTGGAGACGCTGTCGCTGGGCACCCACAACTGCACCCACGTCGACGCCCCGTGGCACTACAACTCGCGCATCGCCGGCCGTCGGGCCCAGACCATCGACGAGCTTCCGCTGGAGTGGTTCTACGCCCCCGGTGTGGTGCTGGACTTCACCTCCCGGGCCGACGGAGAGGTGATCGAGACCGAGGATCTCGAGGCCGAGCTGGCGCGCGTGGGCCACGAGCTCTCGCCGCTGGAGATCGTGCTCATCCACACCGGTCGCGACGCCCACTACCAGGAGACCGACTACATGGTGCGCGGCCCCGGGGTCAGCGCGGCGGCAACCCACTGGCTCTTCGATCGCGGCATCCGCGTGATGGGGATCGACGCCTGGGGCTGGGACGCGCCACTGCCGCTGCAGGCCCAGGCGGCACTGGAGTACGACCGCGCCGGCGTGTTCTGGGCAGCGCACCAGGCCGACCTGCCCTATTGTCAGATCGAGCGCTTGGTCAACCTGGGCCAGCTGCCCGCGGTGGGGTTTCGGGTCGCCTGCTTTCCGCTGCCCGTCGTGGGCGCCAGCGCCGGGCCCACCCGCGCCGTGGCGATCCTGGCCGAGTAGAGCTCAAACACCGACATCGCATGCCTGACCCCACCGCCACCGATATCCGTCCGCCCTCGTCCGCCGAGCCGCCGTGGCTGGACTCCGACTGGCTCACGCCGACCCCCCGGCCTCCGAGCCGCGCCGCTCCCCCACGTTCGCCGCGGCCCCCCGCCGCGCGACGCTCCTCGGGGCGCCGCCCCCCGGGCGCGGGACTGGCGCTGGCGCTACTGGGGCTCGGGGCGGCACTGGCGGCGACCGTGGGGCTCGCCCAGGGGGGCAGCTCGCCCGCCCGGGCGGCCGCCCCCATCCCCGCCACCGGGGAGGGCGCGGTGGGACAGGTGGAGCTGCCCGGGCCGTGGCAGGTCGCCCACGACCCCCACAACCGGGGGGGGCGCCGCCACTGGGGAGCCGGATCGTTCACCGGGCAGACCGTCGGCCTGCCCAACAGCCTCAATCCCCTGCCGGTCACCGGCGCCGCCGGGGTGCGCAGCTTCGCGGGGTCGGTGGCCTGGTATCGGACGGCGTTCACGCTGGTGCGACCCGGTCGCTACGCGATTCGCTTCGAGTCGGTCAACCATCGAGCCACGGTCTGGCTGGACGGACGTCGCGTCGTGAGCCACACCGGCACCTACCTGCCCTTCGAGGCCCGCTTCACCACCACCGCGGGCGTGCACACGCTCGTGGTCAAGGTGGACTGGCGCAACCCCGCCGCCCAGTCGCGCGAGGGCTTTCACCGCACCTGGTTCAACTTCGGGGGCATCAACCGCTCCGTGACCATCCGGCCGATCGGGCCCAGCGAGCTGCTCGCCCCCCGTCTGCAGACGCGCCTGACCCATCCCGGGGGCGCGACGCACGCCCACGTCTCGGTCTATGTCGAGATCCACAACAACCTCGGGGCGCGCGACCTCCAGGTGACCGGGACGCTGACCCACGCCGACCAGCGCGTCCGCTTCTCGTTTCCCAAGCGCCATCTCGCCCACGGCGCCTCGGCCGGCCTTCACGTCGTGGTCAACCTCGACTCTCCCGCCCTGTGGCAGCCCGGCCGTCCCAACCTCTACGACCTCGACCTGGCGGTCGAACGGGAGAGCGGCTACCACGCGCGCGTCGGGCTGCGCCAACTGACCTGGTCGGCGGGCCAGCTGTATCTGAACGGCCACCATGTCGTCCTGCACGGTGCGTCGCTGCAGGAGGACGTGCGCGGTCACGGCGACGCGCTGACCGGGGCCGACCAGGACTCGATCGTCGCCGCGCTGCGCTCGCTGGGCGCCAACGCCACGCGCGCCCAGCATCCGCTCGACGTGGGCCTGCTCCAGCGCCTGGACGCGGCCGGGATCCTGGTATGGGAGGGAGTCGGTCCGGTCGATCCGCCGGGTGCCTGGTCGGCCGTCACCCCCCGCCTGCGGCGCAACGCCGAGCTGCGGGTGCGCACCACCGTGCGCCAGGACGAGATGCACCCGTCGGTGGTGGCCTGGAACCTGGCCAACGAGGTCGCCGGCAATGGGCACCCCGGGGGTGAGGCGCACTTCATCGACCACATGGCCCGCGTCCTGCACAGGTCAGATCCCGGACGCCTGGTGGCCGTCGATGTGTGGGGCGACCACCCACCGAAGGTCACGGGGTCGATGTATCGCCATGTCGACGCGGTCGGGGTGACCAACTACGAGGGCTGGTACTCGGACACCCTCGACCCCCAGGCCGTGCTGGCCAGGCGCATCCGGGCCAAGCTGGCCTCGTTGTCTAAGACCTTCGCCGGCAAGGTCCTGATCATCAGCGAGTTCGGTGCCGAGGCCAACGGGCTCAACTCGCGCCGCAAGCCGGGCGGCTACAGCTTCCAGGCTCGCCTGGTCGGCCTGCACCTGGGCCTCTACCGGCACCTGCCCAGCCTGAGCGGCATGCTCGTGTGGGATCTGCGCGACTTCGCGGTGGCCCCCACCTTCGCGGGCGGGTCCATCCGCCACACCGTGCCCGACATCGTTCTGGTCAAGGGCCTCAACCAGAAGGGCCTCTACGACTACGAGCAGCGCCCCAAGCCGTCGGTGCGGGTGGTCCAGCGCGCCTTCCGGCTCATGCCCCTGATCGGCTAGGAGCGCTTGCGCGCGCGGCCCGGCGCCGGCCTCTTGCCGCGGGCCGCCCGGGGCGCCGGCTGGTTGCCACGGGCCGCCTTGGCCAGGTCCAGAGCCTCGTCCAGGGTCGCCTCATCCACGCCGGCCTGGCGCGCCACCTCGCGCAGGGTGGCCCCCGAGCTGGCCGCCTGCTTGACGATCTCCGCCGCCCGGTCATAGCCGATGTAGGGGTTGAGGGCGGTGGCCAGCGCCAGGGTGGCCTCGGCGCTGCGCTCACAGCCCGGGCGGTTGGGCTCGATCCCGTCCACGCACTTCTCCGCCAGCAGGCGGCTGGCGCGGGAGAGCAGGTGAATCGAGGCCAGCAGGTTGCGCGCGATCAGGGGGATGCGCACGTTGAGCTCGAAGTTGCCCTGCAGACCTCCGATGGTGATCGCGGTGTCGTTGCCGATCACCTGCGCACCCACCTGCATGACCACCTCGGGGATCACCGGGTTGACCTTGCCCGGCATGATCGACGAGCCCTTCTGGAGCTCGGGCAAGAACAGCTCTCCGATCCCGGCGCGGGGACCGGAACCCATCAGCGCCAGGTCCTGGGCGATCTTGGTCAGCGACACGGCCACCACCTTCAACGCCCCCGACAGCTCGACCAGGGCGTCGCGGCTGCCCTGGGCCTCGAACGGGTCCTCGGGCGGAGCCACGGGCAGCTTGGTGTCGGCCTTCAGGCGCGCCCGCACGCGCTGGGCAAAGCGCGGATGGGTGTTCAGGCCGGTACCCGTCGCCGTGCCTCCCAGCGGGATCTGGGCCACCCGGGGCAGGGCGTCTGACACCCTCGCCTGACCGAGGCGGACCTGGGCGGCGTAGCCGGCGAACTCCTGGCCCAGGGTGACCGGCACCGCGTCCATGAGGTGGGTGCGGCCGGACTTGACGATCGAGGCGAAGCGCCGCGCCTTGGTGGCCAGTGAGCGTTCGAGCACCTTCAGCGCCGGCAGCAGCTCGTTGGTGGCCTGGTCCAGAGCGGCCAGATGCACCGCCGAGGGAAACACGTCGTTGGAGGACTGGCCCAGGTTGACGTGGTCGTTGGGGTGCACGCCGCGACCGGCCAGCGTGGCGATCACCTCGTTGGCGTTCATGTTCGAGGAGGTCCCCGACCCGGTCTGAAAGACATCGACGGGGAACTGGTCGTCATGGCGACCGGCGGCAATCTCTGCTCCCGCCTTGGCGATCCTCTTGGCCACGGCTTGATCGAGCAGTCCCAGCTCGGCGTTGACCTCGGCCGAGACCCCCTTTATGCGGCCCAGCCAGCGCACCACCGAGACGGGCACGCGCTCCCCGGAGACCGGGAAGTTCTCGACCGCCTTGCTCGTCTCGCTGCCCCACAACTGCCGGTTGGTCGCCACCTGAAACCCCCGCTCCTCTCGTCCCAGCGCCGATGACTCAGGACCGGGAACGCTACCGAGCCGCGCTCACGCGCAGAAGGCGGCGAGCTCGCGAGCCAGGCCGACCGGGTCGTCGTAGGCCATCAGATAGCCGGTCCCGGGCAGGATCCGCAGCTGAGCGTCGGGCAACAGGTCAAGCGCCTCCTCGGCACCGATAACGGGGTGCAGCGGGTCGGAGTCCGCCCACAGCAGCAGGGTCGGGGCGCTCACGCGTGAGTAGGCGTCGAGTAACTCGCGCTGCGCTCCGTGGGGCCAGGCTCCAGCGAAGCGGGCCCACGAATGCGCCAGGCGGCCGTTGCCCGCGACATCGGCGAAGGCATGACGAATGACATCGCGCGCCGCCGGCTCCTCGCGGGCGGTCAGGCGCATGCCCAGCTCCGGTCGGAACACCGTCCGAGCCGCATGGGACATCAGCCGTCGCGTTCCCGGCACCGCGGCCAGGCGGGTGGTCGAGCGCCACACCGAGCGAAGCAGCGCGCGCTCGGGACGCCGGTGCAGCCCGTTGGGCATCAGCACCAGCCGCCGCGGCGCCAGGCTCCCGGCGGCCACCGCGCCGAGCAGGATCTCCGCTCCCAGCCCGTGGCCGCCGATCAGGCAGCGCGGCCCGAGCACCTCGCTGGCGAAACCGCTGATCACCTCGGCGAACCAGGCCGGGGTGTAGGGATGATCGGGCCGGTCCTCGGAGTCGCCGTGCAGGGGCAGGTCGGGGAGCACGACGCGAAAGCGGTCGGCCAGGTGCTCGACCACCGGCTCCCATTCCTTATGGGAGAGCAGGGCGGAGTGGACCAGGGCCAGCGGGGGCCCGGTACCCGCCTCGCGGTAGGCGACCCGAGCGCCGTCGCGATGGTGGTAGAGGCGCAGCCTCATCCCCGTCATCCCAGTCGCTGCCCGGCCGCCAGGCCGCGCCTGAGAGCAGCGGCCGTCGAGGCGGGAGCACCCTTGAGCAGGCCGGCCTGCTCCACGCGACGCACGAGCTCGGCCGCGACGCCGTTGGTCTGCGCACCCCCGCGCCGCACCGCGCCGATCAGGTAGCCCAGCGAGACCGCGGCGACGGCCTCGTGCGCCGCCCGGACCTGCAGCTCGTCGGCGACCGAGCTGAGCGCCGCGCCCAGGTTCTGCAGATCGGCGTCGCGGCTGGCGCGCTGGACGCACACCGACAGCGCCGTCCCGTCGCGCAGGCGGACCGCCGCCGGGGCCCGAGCGAGGGCCTGGGCGATCATCCGTGGCTCGGCCGCGCAGGCGGCGGGCAACGGGGGCGGCTGGGTCCCGCAGCCGCTGAGACCGGCGCCGATGGCCATCACCAGCCACGCTGTTAAGTGCCGATCGCGGCGTCCCACGGGGGCATGGTAAAGCGGCCACGGCGCTGCTCCCCGGTCCGTCGCGGGCCCCGAACCCTCGGCAAGTTGCGGACCAAGGCCCACAAACCTCTGCAAAACCACTTTGAGCTGCCGATTAGTCTCTTAAGCGACCGAAATGGCTGACATGAACCCACCTACCTCCTCCCAGCAACTGGGACTCACCACCTCCCAGGCCGCGCGGGAGCTGGGCGTCTCGCTCAGCACCGTGCGTCGCTGGACCGATCTGGGCTATCTGCACAGCTACCGGACCCCGGGCGGCCAGCGGCGCTTTTCGCGCGAGCAGATCGAGTCCTTCCTGGCCTCCCTGGCGCCCGGCTCCCACCTCGAGCAGCGCTAGAGCCAAGCGCGTCGGGCCCCAACTCGAGCCGCGCTCGGCGCAAGCGCGTCGAGCTCCCAGCTCGAGCAGCGCCAGGGCGAAGCGCCTCCGGCGTCCTACCTCGTCGCGGCCTCGTTGATGCGGCGCTCGAGGTCGAGCTCGCGGTAGAAGTCCGCCGCATCGCGGTGGCGGTACTCCGTGCCCTGACCGGCCAGCAGCTGGGCCAGGGTCTCCACGTAGCGTCCCTCCAGCTGGCTGCCGCTGACGCGTCGCAGCTCGGTCAGCGCCTCGAAGGAGTTCTTGGGCGTGCGGTAGGTGCCCTCTGCGGTCAGCGTGTCATAAACCTCAGCCACCGCGACGATCTTGGCCAGCTCGGGGATCGCTTCGGCGCGGAGGCGGTCCGGGTAGCCACGCCCGTCCAGGCGCTCGTGGTGGGCCCGCACGATCTCGGCCACCGGACCGTAGAGCCCCAGGTCGCGCAGGAGGTCGGCACCCAGCTCCGGGTGGCGACGCACGGCATGCCAGTCGGGCTCGCCCAGCGCCGCGCCGCGCTCCATGACGCGGTCTGAGAGCCCGAACTTCCCGATGTCGTGCAGGAGCCCGGCGGTGTGGGCCAGCTCGCACTCGCGCTCGGAGAACCCGGCCCGCTGGGCCAGCTCACGCGAGAACCCCGCCACCGCCGCGCTGTGACGAGCGGCGTGGGGATCTCGCAACTCGAGCGCCCGTACCAGTCCCGACAGCACACCCCAGGACAGCGACGCGTACTCCCGCGCCCGTTCACGCGCAGCGGCGATCAGATGGGCCATGTAGTTGAAGGCGATCATCGTCACGATCAGGAAGACCGCCGCGGCGAGGCCGTAGCGGGCGTAGATGCCAACCACCGCGCAGGTCAGGACGATGTTCAGGGCGACGGCCATGAAGTACTCGCGCGGCAGCCGCAGGCTCTGGCGCAGGGCCACGCCGCCGACCAGGCCGCCCAGGCTGCTGGCCAGCAGGAAGTTGGTCAGGTTGGCCACCACGGCGACAGCGGCCAGCCACGCGATGAACTCAAACGAGGTGCTGTGCACCCCGTGGGCCAGCTCGGCAAACAGGCTCGCCGCCACCAGGCTCGGCAAGCCCACCGAGAGCAGGTTGTTGAGCACCAACCCCACGCGCCGGCGCTGCAGCGGCCACGTGACCAGGTCGGTGAGCACCGCAAGCAGGAAGGCGGCGGCGGGTCCCAAGAACGCCACCGCCAGCATCGAGCAGGCAAACGACGCCGACACATAGACGGTCTCGGAGTACTGGACCCTGGTCAGCTCGGCGGCGATCGCCCCCGCCACCAGCACGAGCAGCAGCGAATCGGTCAGCCGGCTGTGGGAGACCAGCGCGAACCACACGACAGTGGCCGCGATGCCGGTCGTCGCGATGGCCGCCGCGACCCGCGGATGTGAGTCCGCCGAACCCGGCGGCAGCGGCGGGCGGTCATTTGCCGTCACGCGAGGACGGTAGCGCCCCCGCGTGACGACGAAGACCTGTCCCTAGTTGCGCCACCAGCCGTTGGTGACCGCCAGGGCGACCAGCGAAACGACGCTGGCGAGAGGAAGAAGGCGCGCCTTCAGGTGCATTGGCCCCTCCTTGGGGGTGCGCTACGTGGACTGTTCGATGTGAGAGTAGACAGGTTTGGGCGCTTTTGCACAACTTTCCATCCGAAAGTTGTGCATGTTGATCAGACCGGGTTTGAGGCAGCGGGGATCTGCTCCCCTATCGCCTGCCCCCATGCGCACCCTCAAGACCAGCGAGGCCGCGGCCCTGCTGAACGTCAGTCCCAACACGCTGCGCGCGTGGGAGCGACGGTTCGGCTACCCCAAGCCTCAGCGCTCAGCCGGCAAGCACCGCCTCTACACGCACGGGGAGATCGCCTCGCTGCGCGACGCGCTGCAGGAGGGCCTGTCGATCTCCTCGGCGGTCAGCGTGGCCCGGGAGGCGCTCAGCTCCGAGAGCCACAGCCTGCTCGGAGCGCTGTCTTCCTTTGAGCTCGAACGAGCCGATCAGGCCCTGGAGGCAGCGCTGGCCCTGCGCTCGCTGGAGCGCACGGTGGAGGAGGTCCTGCTGCCCACCCTCGACGAGCTGCGCGAGCGCCACGGCGACGGGAGCGCCCCGTGGGCCTTCGCGGCCCGCTGGGGCACCGAGTGGTTGCGGCGCGCCCAGCGCCTGGCCCCGCCACCGACGCGGCCCATGGCCGTCCTGGTGGGCGACGCCACGCGCGACGATCTCGACCGCGACGCTCCCACCGTACGAGCGCTCGAGCTGTTCTGCGCGCGGGCGGGCGCGCACCTGCTGAGCCTGCCCGTCACGGGCCCCAGCGGCATCGGCGACGTCCTGGAGACGCACCGTGTCGACGCGGTCGTGATCGCCGGCGGCTACGCCAACGACGACACCGTGGCCCGCTGGGCCTACGCGGTGCGGGCGGCCACGGGGCCCCTGCCCATCGCCCTGTTCCGGCGACCCGGGCGCGGCGATCGAGTACGCAGCACCGGCACGCGGGCTCTGCCCGACAGCCCCACCGATGCGCAGCGCATGCTGATCGAGATCCTGTTCACCGGCGAGCCCGGGGGCGATCCGTTGTCGGTGCCCCTGCGTACGCCCACCCGACGTCAGCGGCCGGCCGCCTCGCTGGCGATACGACGGAGGGCCCTGGTGTGAGCCGGCCCGCGCCACGGAGGGCGCTCAGGGCAATTCCCACCCCGCAGGAGGCGCAGCCGCTCGTCGGCTTCTGCGGCCACTGCGGCCAGCGCCCGGCCGACCCGTCCGAGGTAACCAAGCGCGTATGCGACCACTGCCATATGGGGCTGGTGCTCCAGGCCAGCGCCGACCTGGCCCCCGCCCCCCAGGATCCGTTCATGGTCATCGACCGGTCGCTGAGCATCTGCGCGCTGTCGCGCGAGGGCGAGCGCCTGCTCGGCGTCTCAGAGACCCAGGCGATCAACCGCCACGTGGCCGAGTTCCTCGTGCCGGCCGACGCGGAGGCCCGCGGCCAGGAGGATCTGGTCACGGTGATCCTCACCGCCACCGGGGGCGACGATGGGCCCCGCCATGTCGTCGTGCGCCCCACCGGGGAGTTTGGGGTTCGCCTGTGGGTGCGTGTCGGACACTGCGGTCCGCCGAGCGCCGCTCTGCTGGTCATGGCCGACGGACGGGTCTGAGCGAGCCGTCCGCGGCGGGCGGGCCGTTGGCGGTGGCCGAGCCGGTGCGCGAACTGGTCCGGGTGCCGGGGCTAGTCCGGAAACGGCCCGAGCGAGTGCGTCGTGCCGGGCATGCCCACCAGCGCCAGGAACAGGACGCCCACCACCAGCGCGATCACAAACGTGGTGGTCAGGCAGAAGGACAGCACCGACGGCACGGGGTCCGCGGGGTGGCTGTCAGGCATGACCAGGCGCCCGTAGGCCCGGTCCAGCCGTCCGAGCCCCGCCGCCCACACTGCCAGCGTGGCCGGCAACCCGAGCAGCACCAGCGCGTAGGAGCCAATCGATCCACCGAGCCGGGAGAGCAGCCATATCCAGGCGGGAGGCACCCCGAGCCACATGATCAGGCTGGCGGCGAAGATCACCGCCGCGAGCACCGTCGGTCTGCGGAACACGATCGGCCAATGATCTCCGGGCCACCGCGGGCTGGCAAGCGCGGCCGGGATGGCCGCCCCCTGCTGGCCGCCGTCGACGCGCGGCTCCTCCCTCCTGCCTGGTCTGCGTCGTGCACGAAACCCACCGAAATGCAGCTTCTTTTGCGCTGGTTGCGCAAACCTCACCAAAGCTCGATACCTCCTCCATGAGCGTAGTCCGCACCAATGCCGCCGCGGCGATTCTCGGGGTCAGCCCCAACACCCTGCGCAGCTGGGAGCGCCGCTTCGGGTTCCCGAGCCCCCGGCGCACCAGCGGCGGTCACCGCCAGTTCGACCTGGTGGAGATCGAGGCTCTGCGCCAGGCCTTCGAGGAGACCCACAACATCTCCTCGGCCATCTCGGTGGCGCGCGAGCGCGGCGAGGGTCCAGCCTCGCCGGTGCGCCTGAAGGGCGCCTTCTCGCGCTTTGAGGAAGACAAGTGTGACCGCCTGCTCGAGGAGAGCCTCGCCGTGCGATCGGTCGAGCGCACCGTCGAGGAGGTGCTTCTGCCCACGCTGGAGTCCCTGGAGCAGGAGGGCGCCGATTCGCCCGAGTACGGCTTCGCCTGGCGCTACGCGAGCGGGTGGCTGGCCGCCGCGCTGCGCGTGGCCCCCGGCGCCCACCGCGAGCACGGCGTTCTGATCCTCGACGCCAGCCACCCCCGCGACCTGGACACGCTGCACATCCAGGCCCTGGAACTGGGCCTGCGCCGCTACGGCCTGCGTACGCTGACGCTGAACTTCGAGCTCGACCCCCAGCGCATCGCCCGCGCCCTGCGCGCCCTGGAGCCCCGAGCGATGGTGCTCGCCGGCCGCCGAGCGTCGCTTGACTCACTGGGACGGCTGGTGTTCGCCGCCCGCCAGTCCGGGGGGCAAGTCGAGGTACTGGACTTTCGCGGGGCGCTGCCCGAAACCGGAGCCAGCACCGTGCGCCGCCTGGGCACCAGCGCGGTGGCCGCCTGCGAGACGCTGGTCAAGCGGATCGAATCCGCTCCCGCCGTGTCCGAGGCGCCGCCGAGCATCTCCGCCGCCTCCTGAGCCCTTCACCTCCCGAGGCGCCGCCGAGCATCTCCGCCGCCTCCTGAGCCCTTCGCCTCCCGAGGCGCCGACGAGCATCTCTCGCCTCCTTGCGGTCTTCGCCTCTATGATTCGCGTCGTGCCGTTTGCCTTGGGGGGGGGAATGTTGACGCCGGCTCTGCGCCGAGCCGCCGCCGCGTGCGTGGCCGCTATGGCGGTGGGAGCGATCATCGCGTCCACCGCTCAGGCCGCCTTCGTGGACATCGGCTCGCCCCGTGGGCCGCTGACCCACATATACATCGGCGACGCCCTCGCGTGTCAGGCGTTTCACACCGGAGACACGCGCGGAGAGTTCTTCGGCAGCCAGACCGGGCCCGCCAGCTGCGGGACAGCGGTGGCCGTTCCCGATCCCGTCAGCGGCACCTCGACGGTCTACGGGTTTCGCAACACCCCGCTCACCCCGGTGAGTCAGTCGGTGGTGACCGGCCGCGGCACAGCCGCGGATCCACGCCGCGTGACCACCGTCGCCGACGCCGGCAGCACCGGCGTGCGGATCACCGAGGTGACCTCCTACACCGACGGCGACGAGTCCTACCGCAGCGATGTGACCCTGTCATCACCGGCGGCGATCAACGTCGTCCTCTACCACGCCGCCGACTGCTACCTGCAGAACACCGACCGGGGCTACGGGTTCTTCGATGCCGTAGTGGGTGCGATCTTCTGTACGCAGAACCCCAACAACCGCCCCGCCGGGCGGCTCCTCGGCTTCAGGCCCCTGACCACCCCATCCAACTACGAGGAGGGTCATTACGCCACCGTATTCGGCGATGTCGGCAAGGCGGCGCCGCTGCCCGACACGTGCGGCTGCACGACCCTCCAGGACAATGGCGCCGGCCTGAGCTGGTCGGCATCGCTTCCCGCTGACGTGCCCCAGCGCTACTCGTTCGTCAACGTCTTCTCGCCCAGCGGGTCGACCAGCGGCGCGCCGCCGCCCAACCAAGTGCCTCCGCCCGTGCCCGGACGCAGCACCAACGCGGTGCGCCTGGCCGGACGCGTGCTGGTCAAGGTGCCAGGCTCGGGACGCTTCGTCGACCTCAACAGCGTGACGCAGCTACCGGTGGGCACGACCGTGGATGCCACCCGAGGCGCCATGCGTCTCACCGCAGCCAAGGACCTGGCAGGCCACGTCCAGAGCGCAGCGTTCTCCAAGGGACAGTTCCTCATTCGCCAGGTGCGCGCGGCCCGCATGACCACCGACCTCGTGCTCAACGGCGGCAACTTTCGCGACTGCCTGGGCACCGCCGCGCGCGCCGCCGGCCGATCGGGCCCAGCGCGCTCAGCGCGGGGGCACAGCCGCTCCAAGCGCCGGATTCGCAGCCTGTGGGGTGACGGCCAGGGCAGCTTCCGCACACGCGGGCGCTACAGCTCGGCAACGGTGCGCGGAACCGCCTGGAGGACGGTCGACCGTTGTGACGGAACCCTGACCGCGGTGAGCCGCGGGGTGGTGCGGGTGCGCGACTTCGTGCGGGCCCGGACGGTCGCCGTTCGCGCCGGCCACAGCTACCTCGCCCGCCCTCGCTGATCCGCGCGCCAGTCGCTGTGCCGCGTCCGGGCGCAGCGCTAGCGTCCGTGGCGGATGACCCTCGTGCCCGGTGATCCCCTCGCCCATCGCGCCCTCGAGTCGCTGCTGCGCGCCGAGTCCAGCGTACGGCGGCGCCTGGCCGCCGAGCTCGAGCGCGAGGGGCTGTCAGCCTCGGGATTCTCGGTGCTGGTGGTGCTGGTCACCGCCGGCGGGGAGCTCGAGCTGCGCGCCGTGCGCCGCAGACTGCGCACCTCCAAGGCCAACGCGACCGAGGTCGTCTCCACCCTGCAGGCCCGCGGCCTGGTGCAGCGCCGCCGCCTGCCGCACGATCGACGGGCGGCCCTGGTCGCGCTGACGCCAGCCGGGGCCGAGGTCGTGCGACGCCTGTTCCCCGAGCACACGCGGCGCGTCAGCGACGCGTTCTCGGTGTTGGACGAGAGCGAGAAGCGCTCGCTGGCCGAGATCTGCCGCAAGCTCGCCGCCTGACCCGGGCGCTGCAGCTGCCGCCAGACGCCGGCCGCCCTGCGCGCGGCTAGCGCGCCTCTCCCCCTCTCCCCGGGCGCTCATCCCCGCGCACCTAGAATCCTCGCTCCCCGTGGCCCTTCGTCCCGTCGATCCACACCAGTCGTTTCCCGAGCTCGAGCTGGAGGTGCTCGGGCGCTGGCGCGAGCGAGACGTGTTCGCCGAGTCGCTGCGCCGGCGCGAGGGAGCGCCGGAATGGGGCTTCTACGAGGGGCCTCCGACCGCCAACGGCCGACCGGGTACTCATCACGTCCTGGCCCGGGTGTTCAAGGACCTCTACCCGCGCTTTAAGACCATGCGTGGCTACCGCGTCGCCCGCAAGGGGGGCTGGGACTGCCACGGCCTGCCGGTCGAGATCGCCGTCGAGCAGGAGCTGGGAATCACCTCCAAGGAGCAGATCGAGGCCTACGGGATCGCCGAGTTCAACGCGCGCTGCCGCGAGTCGGTCTTCACGTTCCTGGCCGATTGGAACGCGCTGACCGAGCGCATCGGCTTCTGGATCGACCTCGAGGACGCCTACCGAACGCTCGACGAGGACTACATCGAATCGGTGTGGTGGGCGCTGAGCGAGATCTTTGCCCGCGACCTGCTCTATGAGGGACACAAGGTGGTCCCCTACTGCCCGCGCTGCGGGACCGCGCTGTCCTCTCACGAGGTGGCCCTCGGCTACCGCGACGTGGTCGACCCGTCGGTCTACGTGCGACTCCCGCTGACCTCGGCGGTCGGCCCGCTGGAGGTGGGCGATCAGCTGCTGGTGTGGACGACCACGCCGTGGACGTTGGTCTCAAACGCGGCGGTGGCCATCGACCCCGAGCTGCGCTACGTGCGCGCCCGAGCGGCCGGCGGGGACACGGTGTTCGTGCTGGCCGGCGAGCTGGTGGAGCGAGTGCTCGGGGAGGGAGCTCAGACGCTTGAGAGCTTTTGCGGGGCCGAGATGGTGGGCAGCGCCTACGAGCCGCCGTTTGCCTTCATCGGCGCCGACGCCTACGGAGACAAGGGGCACACGGTGCTCGGTGCCGACTTCGTCACCGCCCAGGACGGCACGGGCCTGGTGCATACGGCGATCGCCTTCGGCGAGGACGACTTTCGCCTCGGCGCCCAGCATGGCCTGAAGGTGGTCAACCCGGTACGCGGCGATGGCACCTACGACGAGCGCATCGGGCCGTACGCCGGACGCTTCGTCAAGGACGCCGACGCCGACCTGGTGGAGGACCTGCGCGCCCGGGGGCGGCTGCTGCGGGTGGAGGACTACGAGCACTCCTACCCGCACTGCTGGCGCTGCGGGACGCCGCTTCTGTACTACGCCAAGCCGTCGTGGTACATCGCCACCTCGCGGCTCGCCGAGCGCCTGGCGGCGGCCAACGAGACGGTGAGCTGGCATCCCGAGCACATCAAGCACGGGCGCTTCGGGGACTGGCTGGCCAACAACGTGGACTGGGCCCTGTCGCGCGAGCGCTACTGGGGCACACCCCTGCCCATCTGGCGCTGCGATCAGGGCCACGTGGTGTGCGTGGGCTCCTTCTCAGAGCTCGAGCGCCGCTCCGGGGTGGAGCTCAGCGATCACCACCGCCCGCATGTGGACGAGGTGGCGTTCGACTGCGAGCAGTGCGGATGCCCGATGGCCCGCGTACCGGAGGTCATCGACGTGTGGTTTGACTCCGGGGCGATGCCCTTCGCCCAGCACCACGCGCCGTTTGAGAACGAGCAGGCCTTCCGGTCTGGCCACCCGGCCGACTTCATCTGCGAGGCCCTGGACCAGACCCGCGGCTGGTTCTACTCGTTGTTGGCCGTTTCGACGCTGCTGTTCGACCAGGCCCCGTATGAGAACGTCGTATGCCTCGGCCTGATCCTCGACGGAGAGGGGCAGAAGATGTCCAAGTCGCGAGGCAACATCGTCGAGCCGTCGGTGGTGATCGACCGCTTCGGGGCCGACGCGCTGCGCTGGTATTTCTTCACCACCAAGGCGCCGTGGGACGGATATCGGTTCTCCGTCGAGGCGGTGGGGGAAGGGGTGCGCCTGTTCCTGCGCCAGCTGTGGAACGTCTACTACCTCTACGTCCTGTACGCCAACGTCAACGAGATCACGCCGGGTGGCACGGCCGCGGGCGACGCGGCGGCGGGCGACGCGGCGGCGGGGGGGGCAGCAGGCGACG
>DASYID010000177.1:0-18194 GCA_036252775.1 Solirubrobacteraceae bacterium | reverse complement strand
GCTGGCGTCCTATGAGGCAGGCGTGACCGACGAGTTCATCGAGCCCACGCTGGTGGGCGAGGAGGGCTGCATTCGATCCGTCCACGGCGTGATCGCGTTCAACTTTCGTCCTGACCGCATGCGCGAGATCTCTCGTGCGCTGACCGACCCCGAGCTGGACACGATCGACCGCGGGGGGGCGGAGGTCATAGATCGCTACACCACCCTGACCGAGTACGACGAGCGCTGGCCCCACCCGGTGGCGTTCGCTCCCGAGCGCCCCGCGGTCACCTTGTCGGGCACGATCGCCGCGGCGGGCGGACGCCAGCTGCACGTGGCCGAAACCGAGAAGTACCCGCACGTGACGTACTTCTTCAACGGTGGCGAGGAGGCCCCCTATGAGGGCGAGCAACGGTGCCTGGTCCCCTCACCCCGCGACGTGCCGACCTATGACCACCGGCCTGAGATGAGCGCGCGCCAGGCCGCCGACGCCTTCATCGAAGCCTGGAGCGCCGAGCCGCCGCGCTTCGCGATCATCAACTTCGCCAACCCCGACATGGTCGGCCACACGGGAGTGATCCCCGCGGCGGTGGCGGCCATCGAGGCAGTCGACGCGTGCCTGGGGGACGTCGTGGACGCGGTGCACGCGTCGGGAGGGGCGTGCGTGGTGACCGCCGATCACGGCAACGCCGAGCAGATGCTCGAGCCCGACGGCAGCCCCAACACCGCGCACTCGCTCAACCCGGTCCCGCTCGTGGTTACGGTGGCGGGCGAGGCGATCGGCCAGCTGGCCGACGGCGTCCTGGCCGATGTCGCGCCCACGGTCCTGGCCCTACTGGGCCTCGAGCAGCCGATGGCCATGACGGGCCGGTCGCTGCTCGGCGCCGCCGGACGGCCGTGATCGCCGCGGCACCCGCTCGTCACCCCGGCAATCAGGCGGTCTCAGACCTCCCCGTCGGTTCCGCCACCGGCTCAAGCACCTGCCCCAGCCAGGACTCGCCCCAGCCACACGGTCAACTCCGGCAAGGTCCGGGGATCGATGTGGTGCGCCACCGGTGCCTCGTGGTATTCGACGTCCAGTCCCGCAGCGGACAGTCGATCGCGGGCGTCGCGTCCAAAGCCGACCTCGATGACCGGGTCCGCGCTGCCGTGAGCGATGGCCACGGGCAGGCCGCGCGATGACTCGAGATCCAGCGCCAAACCCTCGACGGTGGGTATGAAGCCGCTGAGGGCCATGATCCCCGCCGGGCGCGGCCGTCCGCGCGCCAGCCCCGTGGTGTAGGCCATCACGGCGCCCAGGGAGAACCCGCCCAGCACCGTGCGCGGCCAGGGCACCCCCAGCAACCCGGGCAGCTGGTCCAGCCAGGCCGACAGGGTGAGCAGGGTGGCGTAAAAGGTGGCCGGATCGGGATAGCCGACGCGCGCGACGCGGTACCAGTGGTGGCCGCCCGGCGGGAGCTGGAGGGGCGCGCGCGGGGTCACTCCCACCAGCTGGTGCTGGGGGTCCAGCACGTCCAGCAGCGCCATCAGGTCGTTCTCGTCGGTCCCGCGGCCGTGCAGCAGCACCAGCGCGCCCCGGGCGGCCCCGGCGGCCGGGCGCAGGCGATGAACGAGCTGATCGGCCGGGTGCGCCACCGCGCGGAGGCCCTAACGGGGAGCGCTGCGCGGGTTGGTCAGCGGGCTCAGGCGCTGCTCGAGCTGTTCGCGCAGGCGCAGGCCGAGCAGCCGCGCGTAGAAGTCGACGTTGCCGGGAGCGTCAGCGGTGATCGCGGTGATGTGGTGCAGGCCCTCGAGACGCATTCCCGCGGACGCTACCAAGCGGTCGTTGTCTATGCAACTACCACGGGGACGGTGTGTGGCGGTGCTACTGTCGTTGCACGCGCAAGCGATCTGGCGATGTCGGTCAGCCCTCCCATCACCGAGCCCGAGCTCGACTCGCGCCAACTAGCCGCCTGGCGCGGGCTGCTGCGCTCCCATGCCTGCCTGGTCAAGGCGCTGGACTCAGAGCTGGAGGCGGCCCACGGGCTGCCGCTGACCTCCTATGAGGTGATGGTCTACCTCCAGTCCGCCGACGAGCACCGGATGCGCATGTGCGACCTCGCCGCCTCCATTCTGCTCAGCCGCAGTGGCCTGACCCGACTGGTCGACCGCCTCGAACGCGACGGGCTGATCGAGCGGGTTTCCTGTCCACACGATGCCCGCGGCTCCTACGCCCAGCTGACCGACGCGGGTCGCGAGAAGCTTCGGCTCGCCCGTGACACCCACCTCGCGGGCGTTCGCCAACACTTTCTCGCCCACTTCGGCGACACCGAGCTCGACACGCTCAACGAGTTCTGGGGGCGGCTGACGCCTCCCTGCTGCTAGCGCCCGACCGACCACCCGGCGGAGCGCCCGGCGGAGCGACCGCGCGATCGACCCGACCGACCGCTCGACCGACCGCTCGACCGACCGCCCGACCGACCGCCCGGTCATTACCCTTCTCGCGTGCCCGACCCGGCGACCCCGCCAGAGGACCCCGGGCCCAGGCAGGAGCCCAGGCCGCGAGAGCCACCCCCTCGCAGCACGCGTCGGCGCGCGGGTAGGGCGGGGCTGACGCTCGCGGCGTTGGGGGTCGTCTTCGGTGACATCGGGACCAGCCCGCTGTACGCGCTGCAGACGGTGTTCACCGCCGACAACCATGCCGTGCACGTCACCGCCGGCGAGGTCTACGGCGTGATCTCGCTGGTGTTCTGGGCGATCACCATGGTCGTGTCGGTCAAGTACGTGACCTTCATCATGCGCGCCGACAACGGGGGGGAGGGCGGGATCATGGCCCTCACGGCGCTGCTCGAGGGCGTAAGGCTGCGCAGCCGCTGGGCGAAGCTGACGCTGATCACGCTGGGCATCCTGGGTGCCTCCCTGTTCTACGGCGACGGGATGATCACGCCCGCCATCTCGGTCCTGTCCGCGGTCGAAGGACTCAAGGTGGCCGCGCCCAGCCTCGAATCCGTTGTCCTTCCGGTGACCGTGGTGGTGCTGGTGTTGCTGTTTGCCATCCAGCACTTCGGCACCCAGGTCATGGGCCGGCTGTTCGGGCCGGTGATGGTCGTCTGGTTCTCGGTGCTGGCCATCGTCGGTGGCGCGGAGGTGATCGGCCACCCGGGGATCCTGCGCGCCCTGTCGCCCACCTACGGCGCCACGTTTCTGATCGAGCACGGCCCGGTGGCGTTCGTGGCGCTGGGCTTCGTCGTGCTGGCCATCACTGGGGCTGAGGCGCTGTACGCCGACATGGGTCACTTCGGCCGCTCCCCGATTCGCCGCGCGTGGTTCGGGCTCGTGTTCCCCGCCCTGACTCTCAACTATCTGGCCCAGGGCGCGCTGATCCTGCGCTCTCCAGACTCGGTGCGCAACCCGTTCTTTCTGCTGGTGCCCTCGTGGGCGCAAGTCCCGCTAGTGATACTGGCCACCGTGGCGACGGTGATCGCCTCGCAGTCGGTGATCTCCGGCGCCTTCAGCGTCTCACGCCAGGCGGTGCAGCTCGGGTTCTTGCCCCGGCTGACCGTGCTTCACACCTCCGAGCACGAGGAGGGGCAGGTCTACGCCCCGGTGGTCAACGCCAGCCTGTTCATCGGGGTGGTGGCGATCGTCGTGAGCTTCGGCTCCTCCGCGGCGCTGGCCTCCGCCTACGGCGTCGCGGTGACCGGGACGTTCATCCTCAACACGATCCTGTTCCTGGCCGTGGCGCACCTGCTGTGGCGCAGCTCGCGGGGGTTGATCGCGCTCGGTGCCATCGTCTTTCTGAGCATCGAGGTGGCCTTCTTTGCCGCCAACCTGACGAAGGTCAGCCAGGGCGGCTGGCTGCCCCTGGCTATCGCCAGCGTGATGTTCGTGCTGCTGATGACCTGGCGGCGGGGTCGGGAGATCGTCACCGCCAACCGCAGCCGCCAGGAGGGGTCCCTGGACGAGTTCGTCGAGCAACTCGGCCAGCGAGAGTTCCCCGTCCGGCCTGTCCCAGGCACGGCGGTCTTTCTCAACGCCGACCCATCCACGACGCCGCTAGCCCTGCGGGCCAACGTCGAGCACAACCACGTGCTGCACCAGAACGTGATCATCCTGTCGATCTGCAACGAGCGCGTGCCCCACGTGCACGAGGAGGAACGCGTGGCGGCCGACAGCCTGGGCAACAGCCACGACGGAATCGTGCGGTTGATCGCACGCCTGGGCTTTCAGGACGAGCCCGACGTGCCCGCGATCGTGGCGATGGCCGCCGAGCGAGGCCTGCTGGAGGGGGTCTTCGACGCCCGCGAGGCGTCCTACTTCCTCTCCCAGATCACGATCGTGCCGACCGGAGCGTCGGGCCTGGCGCGCTGGCGCAAGCGGCTGTTTCTCAGCATGGCCCGAAATGCGGCCAGCCCGGCCGTCTACTTCCGGCTGCCCGACGACCGAACGGTGACCATCGGGGAGCGCATCGAGCTCTAGCCCCTGGACCTCCATCGGGTGACAAAGGCGATCCCCAAGACTTGACAGATGACCACTTAGATTTCATAATGGCTCCCATACCACTTATAGACCTGTGGAGGTGAGCCAAATGACGATCATCCGCTGGGAGCCCGTCCGCGAGCTGAACTCGCTGCAGGACGAGATGAACCGCCTGTTCGGGCGCTTCTTTGACACCCCCAACGGCGCAAACGGCACCTCCGCCCTGCGCCGCTGGGTACCGGCGATGGACCTCGTCGAGACCGACGAGCAGTTCGTGCTGCGCGCCGATCTCCCCGGCCTGGGCGAGGACGAGGTCAACATCGAGCTCGAGGACAGCCTGCTGACCATCTCCGGTGAGCGCCGGGCCGAGCACGAGTCAAACCAGGAGGGGTTCTACCGCGTGGAGCGGGCCTCGGGAGCCTTCTCGCGCTCGCTGACCCTGCCCGAGGGTGTTGACCCCGAGGGGGTCCAGGCCAGCTTCGACCGGGGTGTGCTCGAGGTGAGGATCCCCAAGCCCGAGCAGCGCAAGCCGCGCCGGGTGTCGATAAACGTCGGCAACACGCCCGGGGCGATCGAGGGGACGACGAGCAGCGTCGGGAACGGGTCGGCCGCCTGATCTCAAGTACCGTCCGGCCGGCGCTCGGGGTCAGTGACCCGAGCGCCGGTGGTGGCGGCGCAGCAGCACGAAGGCGACCACGACCACCACCAAGAACAGGCCCAGGCCCACCAGCCCGGCGGTACGGATCGCCTGCTCGGCCGACTTGCCGGCGTAGAAGATCACCAGGCCCACCGAGATGGCCCACCCGAGGCCGCCCAGGGCGTTGTAGAAGGCAAAGCTGCGCCAGCCCATGCGGTTGGCTCCCGCCAGCCATGCCGCCCACACCCGCAGGCCCGGCAGCCAACGGCCGAAGAACACGGCCTTGGCCCCGTGGCGCTCGAACAGCCTCTCCCCGCGCTCGAGCACCCGCAGGCGCTGGCGGTGAAATCGCCCGGGGCGCTCCAGCAGCCAGCGTCCCCCCCGGCGACCGATCACATAGCCGATGTTGTCGCCGATGATCGCACCGGCTGCGGCCAGGGCGATCACGGCCACGATGTCGAGCTTGTGCTGGCTGGCCAGCAGCGCCGCGGCGATCAGCGTTGTCTCGCCCGGGACAGGGATGCCGCTGGATTCGGCCATGACAATGCCGGTCAACGCTGGGTAGGCCCACGGGCCGGCGTTGTCGATGATCGACGCCACCACGAACACGAGGGCCGGTGCGAGCAGTGGCATCGGCCCGGGGCTCGGGGCCGCTAGCCGGTGTTGTCGTCGATGAGGCCCTTGAGCGCGTCGACGGCCTGCTGCACGTTGTCGACGACCACGTTGCGCTGCAGGTTGACGCCGTGCGAGCTCGAGCCCGACTGCGACACGGCCCACACGCCGGCGGCCAGGACCGCCGCGATCGCCAGCAGCGCCAGCAGGGCGCGGGCGGGGGAGCCGCGGCGGCGGGGGGGCGCCGGCGCCACCGGCGGACGCGCCGGGGCCCGAGCCGGGCCGGGACGCGGACGCAGCGGGGCGGCGGCAGCCGGGGTGGCCCGCACGGCGCGGGTGGGCTCGGTCGAGGGCGCCATCATCCGCGTCTGGCTGGTGGCCTCGCCGGTCAGCTGGGTGGGCGGGACCCCCTCGGCGCCCGCCTCCAGGGCCTGGGCCATCTCGGGGGCCTCGGCGTAGCGGTCTTCGGGATCGATGGCCAGGGCGCGGGCCACGGCGGCCGATAGCGCAACCGGCACGTCTGAGTTGACGGTGTCCAACGGCGGGGGGGACTCCTGCTGCTGCTTGAGCGCCAGCTCAGACAGCGAGTTGGCCTCATAGGGCAGCCGCCCGGCGAGCAGCTGGTAGGTGACCACGCCCAGCGCGTAGAGATCGGCGGGCGGTCCCGCCTCCTCGCCCCTGGCCTGCTCGGGGGCCAGGTAGGCCGCGGTCCCGAGCACCGACCCCACCTGGGTGATCGAGGACTGTTCGGTGGCCTTGGCGATCCCGAAGTCCGCCAACTTGACCACGCCGTCCTCGGAGCGCAGCAGGTTGCCCGGCTTGACGTCTCGATGCACCACGCCGTGGCGGTGCGCGTAGGCGAGGCCGTGACAGGCCTGGACGATGATGGCGAGCGCCTCCTCCAGCCCCAGGTGGCCGTAGTCGCGCAACAGCTCGGCGCACGAGTGCCCGTGGATGTACTCCATGACGATGTAGTGGCGATCTGACTCCTCGTCCAGGCCGGAGTCAAAGACCTGGACGATGTTCGGGTGCACCAGGCGGGCGGCCGCCATCGCCTCGCGCTGAAAGCGCGACACGAAGGTGGGGTCTGAGGCGAGGTGCTCGGCCAGCAGCTTGATGGCCACGTAGCGCTCCAGACGGGTGTCGAGGGCCAGGTGGACGGTGGACATGCCCCCGGCGCCCAGGCGGCGGTCGAGTTGGTAGCGCCCGGCGATCTCGTTGGCCGGCGTCACTGTCCGTTGCCCCCGCCGTCACCGGCTCCACCGGCTCCCGCGCCGCCCCCCGGAACAGGGTTGCCATTGCCGTTGCCGGGTCCGGGGGCCGGGGCCCCGCCGCCGTTATCGGGCGGAGTCGGCTCGGGAGTCGGCTTCGGCGTGCTCGGCGTCGTCTGAGGGGTGGTGTGCGGGGTGGTCTGGGTCGTGGTCGTCTGGGTCGTAGTGGTCTGCGTCGTGGTGGTGTTGGTGGGGGTGCTCACGGTGCTCGGGACGGTGGAGGCTGTGCTGGTGGTGTTCTGGGCACACTCAACCGGGGCGCGCCGCGCCAGGTTGGCCAGGCCCTCGCTCAGGCGGGCCTTCAGGCGCTGATCCACCGTGGCCGGCAGGGCGGACAGGTCGCTGCGCGCCTGGGCCAGGGCCTTGTCGAGCTGTCCCTTGCAGCTGCCGCTGGCCACCAGGGAGGCGATGTTGTCGAAGTCGGACTTCAGCGGGCCGGCGCTGGAGGAGGGAATCAGTCCCTTGCCGCCCCCGGACCCGCAGGCCAGCAGCAGCGCGCAGCAGAGCCCCAGGGTGGCGGCGCACAGCAGACGGAAGAGAGCGGGCAAGGGCATCGAAGTTAGCTAATACCGCGGCGGGGACCCCTGTTTACTGCCCGTAGCGCAGGCGCTCGGCCAGCGAGTCGGGCAGGCGGGCAGCCCGGATAGCCGCGGCGGCCCCCGCGATGTCATAGGGCACGCGGCGAAATTCGGCACTCCAGCGGTCGGTGTCCAGCAGCAGCCAGGCGGCCTCTGGATCGCCGTCGCGCGGCTGGCCCACGCTCCCGGGATTAAGCAGCCACTCCGAGCTGGACAGATCCAGCTCGGAGCCCGCGCGCTGGGGCTCACCGGTGGCAGGCTGGCCCTCGGCGCGCCAGAAGGACAGCGCCACATGGGAGTGGCCCACCAGGCACACCCGCGCCGGCTGCTCGTCCAGGCACAGCTCGGCCAGCAGAGCCGATAGAACGTACTCCCATACCGGGTCGCGGGGGCTGGCGTGGTAGAGCCCCACCGGATGGCCCTCGGCCTGGGGACGCAGACCGCTGAGATAGCTGAGGTTCTCCGCGGTGATGATCTCCTGCGTCCAGCGGGCGGCCAGGGCGGCGCCCCGAGAGAAGTCGTCCATCGGAATCTCGCCCGTCACCGCCAGGTCGTGGTTGCCGGCCAGGCACAACGTCGAGTGCTCGGCCACCAGTTCGACGCAGGCGTCCGGGTCGGCGCCGTAGCCCACCACGTCGCCCAGGCACCACAGCGCCGAGCAGTCCTGGCCGGAGACGTCCTCGAGTACCGCCTCCAGGGCGTGGCGATTGCCATGGACATCGGATAGGACGGCGACGCGCATCGGCTGTCTAGTCTTTCAGTCATGGTCGCCACGGGGCCAGCCACGGGCCGGCCACGCCGCCGACGCCCGCCCGCGTGGGCCGGTGCGCTAATCGCCGCGCTGGCCGTGGCCGAGCTGGCGGTGATCGTGCTGCGACCGCGTACCGGCGTGATCAGCCCCCTGCCGGTCGACGTGCACTCCGTCTTCAGCTCGGCACAGATCACCCGCGCCCAGGACTTTCGTCGGCCCCAGCTGCTGATCTACGCCGGCAGCCTGCTGATCGAGGGTGCTCTGCTGGTGGCGCTGGTCCGCCGCCCGCCGCGCCGCCTGCGCGGCCCCTTTCGCCGGCCGCTGGCCGCCTCGGCGCTGGCGGCGGGCGGTCTCTCGCTGGCGCTCACCGCGGCGACTTTGCCGCTGGCAGCGATCAGCCGCCAGCGGGCGCTGGATGTCGGACTGGCCACGCAGTCCTGGGGCGGATGGACGATGGATGTGGCCAAGGGTGCGGGCCTGGGAGCCCTGATGGCGGCCGGCGGCGGGGCGGCGGCGATCGCCCTGATGCGGCGCCTGCCCCGGCTGTGGTGGGTACCAGCGTCCGGGGTCGCCGTGGTGGTGGGGGCGGTGTTCCTGTTCGCCGGTCCGGTCGTGCTCGACCCGTTGTTCAACCACTTCACGCCCGTGCCGGCCGGCGCTCTGCGCTCAGATGTGATCGAGCTGGCCCAGCGGGCCGGGGTGAAGGTGGGGCAGGTCTATGAGGTCGACGCGAGCCGTCGTACCACCGCCGCCAACGCTTACGTGACGGGCCTGGGCGCGACCAAGCGTGTCGTCCTCTACGACACGCTGATCAAGGGCTTCACGCGCGAGGAGACGCGGACGGTGGTCGCCCACGAGCTCGGTCACGTGCATTACTCCGACGTGCCTCGCGGGCTGATCTACCTGGCGCTGGTGGCGCCGCTGTCGCTGCTCAGCGCCGCCCTGCTGACCAGTCGCTTAGCCCCGGGGCCGCGCTTCGGGTCCCATCCGCGCGTGGCCGGGCCCGACTGGCTGCCCGCACTGGCCCTGTCGCTGGGCCTCGTGGTGACGTCGATCACGATGATCTCCAACGGCCTGTCGCGCTCGATCGAGGCCCGGGCGGACTCCTTCGCCTTGCGCCTGACCGGCGAGCCGGCCGCTTTTGAGTCCTTCGAGCGGCGCATCACGCTGCTCAACCTGGCCGACCCGCAGCCGCCGGGGTGGGTGAGCGGGCTGCTGGGGACTCACCCCAGCACCGTCCGACGGATCGGAATCGCGCGGGCCTATGAGGCCGGGGCGCGCTGACGGCTGCCTGGAGGGGCCTTGCGCCGGTGGGTCGCCCTAGCTGCCGGTGGAGTCCGACGGGCCCGGGGCGTCGTCGCCTGCGCCACCGAACTCGGGCAGGTTCTTGATCCCCTCGCGGGTCTCCCACTTGGAGTAGTTGTCCTCCATGGCGTCAATGAGCTCGCGCATGAAGCGGGCGCTGAGGTTGATGCGTGAGACCACGACGCCGGGGATCTCCTCGGCGTCGACCTCGTGATCGACGCGTGCGAAGGTGATCGTGAACTCGTAGTCGGAGTGGCTGACGTTGGCGAAGTTGGCGTAGGAGCCCGCCATGATCTCGGGCGAGAAATGGATGTTTATGTGCCGCTCGGTGCCCTGATCCTCGTCGCTCATCGTGCCCACTAGTATCGCAGCCGTGCGGCTGCTCGTCCTCTCCGTTGGACGCCTGCGACCGCCCTACGCCGACGACGTCCAGCACTACCAGAAGCTGATTGCGCGCCACGCCCGGCTCGAGCTGATCGAGGTACGCGACGACGAGCACGCGGGCCGGCGCTTGCCTGACCGCAGCTTCGTGTCGTTGCTGGCGCGGGACGGCGAGAGCTTTGAGAGCGAGTCCTTCAGCCGCTTCATCGAGCAGCGACGCCAGTCCGGACGCGACCTGTGCTTCGTCGTCGGCGGGCCCTACGGGCTCGAGCTCGAAGCGGTCGATCACCGCTTCTCGCTGGGGCCGCTGACGCTGCCCCATCAGCTCGCCCGTGTGGTGCTGCTCGAGCAGCTCTACCGTGCCCACAAGATCCTGGCCCACGAGCCCTACCACTACTGACAATGCCTGCGCCCGCCGAAGACGCCAACCGCTCACGCCCGTCGCGTTCGGGTGGCTCGCTGGGTTCCTCACGGTTGCCGGGCCTGCGGGCCGACCGCCCGAGCACGCGAGGCGACCTGGCGGTCTTCGTGCGGCGCATGGCGCAGCTGGGTGGTGCGATCGCCGCCCTGCTGGCTCTGGGCACGGCCGGGTTCGTGGTCGCCGAGGGGGTGAGCGTCTGGTTCGCGTTTCAATGGGCCCTGGACACGGTCGCCACCGTGGGCTCGATCCCCCCGCCACCCGATACGGCGGGGCAGGTGGTCAAGGTCGCTCTGATCGTGCTGGGCGTCGGTACGCTCTTCTACGCGCTGGTCACCGTGACCGAGTTCTTCGTCGCGGGGCACCTGGCTGAGATCCGAGCCGAACGGCGCATGCTGAAGATGATCGCCTCGCTCACCGACCACTACATCATCTGCGGCTTCGGCCGCGTGGGCCGACAGGTGGCCCGCGACCTTCGTGTGGCCCAGGCCAAGTACGTCGTCGTGGACGCCAACACCGAGAACCGCGATCCGGCTCAGGGGATCGGGGTGCGCTTCCTGGAGGGGGACGCGGCCGATGACGAGGTCCTGCGTCAGGCCGGGATCGAGCGCGCCCGGGCGATCATCGCGTGCGCCGACTCAGACGCCGAGAACATCTTCATCACGCTCACCGCCCGAGAGATGCGCGCGGACATCGCCATAGTGGCGCGGGCCAGCGTGGAGGACTCAGAGAAGAAGCTCAAGCGCGCGGGCGCCGACCGCGTCATCTCGCCGTACAAGTCCAGCGGCACCGAGATGGCCCGGCTGGCCCTTCATCCCCAGATCACCGGCGTGGTGGATGTCGACGCCGAGTACCGCATGGAGGAGATCGCCGTGACGGCAGGATGCATCGGCGTCAACCAGACCATCGGCGACATTCGCGGGGGCTCGATGATCGTGGCCCTGCGACGTTCGGACGGGACCTTTCAGCCCCAGCCGCCCGCGGAAGCCGTGCTTGAGGCCGGAGACATCTTGATGGCCATGGGGACGCCCAGGACCCTCGATCGCCTCGAGGCGCTGTTCATGCCCGCAAGTCAACGCAGCGCTTCGTCGTCTCCCGCTGCCGCCGACAAACGGTGAACTCGCCCCTGGCCGATCTGCGCGCCGCCATCGAGCAGGCGGCGGCGAGCATCGCGCCCGCTGGCGGCGGCCTGGAAGGGCGCGGCCGGCTGACCCTCGAGCGTCCGCCCCGAGCGGACTTCGGTGACTACTCAAGCAACGCTGCCCTGCTGCTCGCGCCGGCGCTCGGCCAGCCGCCCCGGGACGTCGCCGGCCGGGTGGCCGAGGAACTGACTCAGCAACTCGGCGATCGCCTCGAGCGCGTCGAGGTGGCGGGCCCCGGCTTCTTGAACCTGTTCCTGACTGACGGCTGGTTCGCTTCGGCCCTGCGGGGCGTGCGCGCGGCCGGCCCGGCGTTCGGAGGAAGTGGGGCTAGCCCGATCGAGCGCATCAACGTCGAGTTCGTCAGTGCCAACCCGACGGGCCCGGTCACGGTGGCCTCCGGTCGCCACGCGGCCTTCGGCGACGCGCTGGCCCGGGTGCTGGCCTTCCATGGCCACGAGGTCACTCGGGAGTACTACGTCAACGACTACGGCAGCCAGGTGCGCCGCCTGGGCGAGTCGATTCGCGCGCGAGCCCACGGAGAGCCGGTGCCCGAAGACGGCTACCAGGGCGACTACGTGGCCGAGCTCGTGGAACCAGAGCGGGCGCTGAGCCTGGAGGTCGACGAGCTGGCTCGGGCCGGAGTGGCCGCGTGCCTGCAGCGCATCCGGGCGACGATGGAGCGCTTCGGCGTGCACTTCGACACCTGGTTCGCGGAGTCCGGACTGCACGAGGGGCCCGAGGGGCAGACCGCGGTGCAGCGGGCCCTGGCCGAGCTCGAGCGCCAGGGAGCGCTCTACAGCGCCGACGGAGCGCTGTGGCTGCGCTCTACCGAGGGCGGGGACGACCAGCCCCGCGTGCTGCGTCGCTCCAGCGGCGAATACACGTATTTCGCCTCGGACATCGCCTACCACCTCGACAAGCTCAGGCGGGGCTATGACCGGCTGATCGACGTATGGGGAGCCGACCACCACGGCTACGTTCAGCGCGTGCAGGCCGCCTTCGGCGCCCTCGGTGGCCCTCCCGGGGCCCTGGAGATAGTGATCCTGCAGTTCGTGCACCTGATCGAGCGCGGCGAGCGCGCCTCGATGTCAAAGCGCCGGGGGGACTTCGTCACCCTCGATGAGCTCGTGGGTGAGATCGGCGTGGACGCCGCGCGCTACTTCCTGCTGGCCCGCTCCCACGACAGCACGGTGGACATGGACCTCGATCTGGCCCGCAGCGCTAGCGCTGAGAACCCGGTCTACTACATCCAGTACGCCCATGCGCGCATCGCCTCGATGCTGGTCAAGGCGGGCGAAGAGCGGGTGGCCCGTGCCCTGGGCGTCGAGGGAGCGGTGTTGTCCGGGCCCTTGCACCCCGCCGAGCGGGCGCTGGTGCACCGGCTGGTGGCGTTTCCGGGCGAGGTCGCCGAAGCCGCCTCGCGCCGCGCTCCCCACCGCATCGCCGCCTATGCGCTCGAGCTCGCGCAGGACTTCACCGCGTTCTACCGCGACTGCCGCGTGGTCGGTGCCGAGCCCGAGGAGCTCGAGTCCTGGCGCATCGTGCTGTCCGGGGTCGCCCAGGACACCATCGCCCGGGCGCTCATGCTGCTGGGGGTCTCCGCGCCGCAGTCGATGTAGCGGCACGGGCGGTTCGTCACCCGGGGCGCGGCATCGCACCCGCTAGAGGTTGTAGATGAAGTCCAGGCCCAGCGTGTGCAGCAGTCGTTGGGCATCGGCGTTGAGACGCGTGAGCTCGTCGGTGAAGATCAGGATGCCCACAGCGATCAGCACCAGGCCCGAGACCGCCGTGATGATCAGGTACCGATCGCGCAGCCAGCGAAACGCGGTGGTGGCGCGGTTGAAAGCGACAGCGCTGAGCAGAAAGGGGACGGCCAGCCCGGCGGAGTAGAAGGCGAGCAGCACCCCTCCGTGGTAGACCGAGGAGGAGGTTGAGGCGGCGGCCAGAATCGAGCTGAGCGTCGGTCCCGCGCAGGGCGTCCAGGCCACGGCAAAGGCGGCGCCCGCGATCACAGGCCCCCCCGAACCGGCACGGCGAATGAGCGCGTCCGGGCGCCACTGACGATTAAGACGGGGCACGAACGGCGTGAGGATGAACAGCAGCCCCATCGCCACGATCAGGGCGCCCGCCACCTTGTTGAGGGTGTCTCGATTGTCCGACAGCGTCGAGCCGAGCTTGGTCGCGCTCATGCCCAGGACCACGAACATGGTGGTGAAGGCCAGGCAGAACACGACGCTGGGTACCAACACCCGCCGCAGCGGCGGCCGACTGTCGCGCAACTCCCCCAGGGAGACCCCGCTCACCGCCGACAGGTAACCCGGCACCAGCGGCAGCACGCAGGGCGAGATGAAGGACACGAACCCGACGGCGAACGCCGCCAGGACGGTGGTGTCAGCCTGCGTGGCGATCATGAGTCAAAGCGCGCGAGCTCGTCGTCCAAGCGCGCCCGGTCTCCCGGCGGCAGGGTCGGGGGCCCGGCGGCGGCGATTGGGCGCCGCCCGCGGCGTCGCCAGCGGGGGAGCATCACGGCCAGCAGCCCGATCAGGGCCAACAGCACGAGGAGGGGAACGAGATAGGCGGCGAGGTCAAAGCCCTCAGAGCTGGGCAGCGCCAGCACCGAGCGCCCGAACTGGACGACCAGCGCCTGCTTGATCTGCTCCTTGGTCATGCCACGGGCGATCAGCCCCCGGATGAACACCCGCTCCCGCTCGGCCTGGGGTGACTGGGCGATGCTCAGCGGCACTCCGCACACCGGGCACATGACCTCCTGCTCGATCTCGGTTAGCGAAGCCCGGGGTGCCGGAGTGCCGGGGCCGACCGGGGGAGAGGGCCCGAGACCGGCCTGTGGATGCTGCGCGGCCGGCGCCGATGCGCCAAGCGTCAAGGCCAGGGCGATCGTGGTCAGCGCGGTGCGTGAGCACCGACCCGGGCTCACGTGCGTTCCGCCAGCGCCACGGCACGATCGAGAAACGCCTGATCGACCTGGCCCCGCGACAGGGCGGCCACTCGTCCACTGCGGTCGAGCACGAAGGTCTCGGGCAGGGCCTTGGTGCCGTAGGCCTGGGCGAGCTTCCCGTCCACGTCTCGCAGGCTCGGATAGCTGAGGTGAAACTCGCGCATGAAGGCGACCGAGTCGGGGGTCGTGTCGCGGTAGGTGAGGCCGAGGATCGTGCCGCGGTGGCGGATCAGGGTGGACTGGATGCGCTCCAACAACGGGGCCTCAGCGCGGCAGGGCTCACACCAGGAAGCCCACACGTTGAGCACCACGACCTGGCCGCGGTAGTCGGCCAAGCGGTGCTGACCGGCGGACCCCAACAGGGGCAGCCGGCGATCGGGAGCGGCGGGCAGCTGTCCGTGAGCGACGGCGTCGTCGAGTGAGTGGTCGTCGGAGCGAGCCGATATCCCGTACACCAGCAGGCCGACCACAGCGACCGCGGCCAGCGCGGCGAGGATGGGTAGGGCGGTGCGCTTCACGGACAAAACTAAGGGTAGAGCCGGGGCGCCGCGCGACCCTGAGGAGGGGGTCGGCGGACAGGCCCTGGCCGCGGTTGCCCTTGCTAGGCTCGGCGTCCCCGCGGGATTAGTTCATCGGTAGAACGCGAGCTTCCCAAGCTCGAGAGACGGGTTCGATTCCCGTATCCCGCTTGAGACCGGATGGTGCGAACTGCCTGGAAACGGCGCGCGATCTGGGCGTCGCGGCGGCCACCGAGGTACGCCACGGGTACTTCGCCGCGTGAAGGTGCCGCGTAGGGTTCCCGAACGGTGGGGCGCTTGTATCCCCTCGGCGACGAGCAAGCCCAGAAGGCGCTCATTACATGTCCTGCCTCAAATACCCCAAGTAGGCTCGATGAGCTGGCCGACTGTCGGTGATCTGCTGCCGCGTGCCGACGAGGCCTGGGGCATCGGTGACAAGCTGGAGGGCTACGTCCTCAACACGGAGCATGCTGACGGCGGGCCGAAGGCCAACTATCTCTCCCAGGCGCTCGACATTGAGCTGGCCGACCTGGCTTACCTTGAGGCCGAAATCGCGGAAGGCGCGCGGAGCCAACCCATCACGGGGGTCCGCGGCAACGAGCCGTACGGCGTGACCTGCGAGGTCGTTATGCCGATCCAAGGCTTGCGAAACCACAATGACCGCGTAGTCGATCTCCTGACGATTTGGGAACTGCGTGACCAGAGTGCAACTCCGAGGCTTGTTACGGCGTATCCCGACCGGTAGCCTTTGCGCGTAATGGTCGTTATTCACGCCATCTCCGAGCACGATCTGGTCTCGCTTCGCGAATCAGTCCGCGGCTGGCCGGAAGGCTCCACCGGCACCGTCGTCTCGGACTACGGCGATGCTGTCCTCGTTGAGTTCTCCGACTCCCGCGGCAAGACGCTGGACCTCGTACAGGTCCCCGTCTCCAAGCTCGAACCGGTCGAGCCCTAAACCGCCCTAGCGTCCGGCTGGGCCGCTGGTCCTGCCTGGCAGGCGGATGCTCGACGGCGCCCAGGGTCGCAAATGCCACCGGGCAACGAAGCGAGGCGTGCTACTAGCCGGGTACTTCAGTGAGCGAATCTCTGCGTGACCATGAGCCTCGGCTCGCTCTCAATCCACGATCTTCCAGCGCGCCTTGCCGCTGTCGTCAAGCATGGTCACGCTCAGGTGGTGGGTTTCGATGTGGCTCTGCGGCACGCCGGCGGGCCCGGCTAGCTCGCCGGGTTGTGGCGTATCGGTCCGGGTCTGCTGGATCGAAGCGGTGCAGACCAGAACCCGTCCCTTGGTGAGCTTTGCGTGGCGGGGGCAGCTCACCGACGATCGCGGAGGAAAGCCGCCGCGCGTGGCCAGCTGGCCCATGAGCTGGTCATCGAGGTCGCGCTCGATGTTTGACTCCAGAACCTTGACGTCGGGAGCCCGTCCGCCGGAGCAGCCTGTCGCCAGGCAGGACATCAACAGCAACGCCAGAGCCAGACTTTGAGGTCGCATGAGCAGCTGACCCTACCCAGCGGTGAGGGCGAGTGCCAGTGTCCACGCCGACCGTCGCACGGCGAGCGGGTCACGTGCACCTGAGCCGGCTCAGGCGTTGGCGGTAGACCTGCATGCCAGGTCTGCTGAAGTCGCTGTGGGTCTGGCTGCGCAAGCGCGGGACGTCCTCGCGATGGAACCTGCTGCCGAGGCTCTCGTTGTGGCCGATGACGTTGCCAATCGGAATGCGAAAGCGACAGCGCAGCCACCAGGTGAGAGCCAGCGAGCCGTGCATCTGGCGCCGGTTGGACAAGACCTGCTGGTCGCTGAAGCCGACATGCTCGATCCCGATGGCGGTGTAGTTCAGCCCGACGGTGTGGCGACAGATGATGGTCACCGGGACGAGCTGGTAAACGGTGCCATCCCGGTCGACGACGAAGTGCGAGCAGACGTTTGGCTTCTCGTGCAGCTCTGGGTCCGCCATGTCCGGCGCGAACGTGTTGAAGGCCGCCGAGAAGCTGGAGGTCTCCGTGAAGTGCTCGACGATCACATGGGGCAGGCTGAGTCGGTAGGTGGGGGCCATGAAGCTGCCGTAGTGCCTGGCTACGTAAGCGGCGGTCTCCGCTCGGCGCTGGGCTCCGAAGGGAATAGGGCGCGAGAGGATCCGCGGCCTAGGTGGCCAGTGAGAGCTGGCTCGAGCTGAGTCCGGGGGCATGCTGGCTCCAGGCGCGGACCCGGCGGCGGACCCGTTTCGCGCCGGCGTGGTTGAACTGGTGGGCGCGGGTGGCTGGGTCGAGGCGGGCGCCCCCGGGGGCGAGACGGGCGCCTCGGTGCGCGCGGCCGGGCCCGCGCATCCGCTTATCGCCAGCGATCCCAGGACAGTGGCGAGAGCGGCCACCACGGCGAGTTTGGCGACGCCGGCAGCCAGTTTGCTCGCGGGCTCTCCGCGACGATTCATGAGGCAGAGGCTAGCCATCCGGTGGGGGCCGAAGGACCCGCGATTCTCGCGAGTCAGCACCGTAGGGGTTAGGATCAGGCGCGATGGCTGCCCGCAAGTTGCTGCCCCTGATGGCATTTGCCGGCATCGTGGCGGGGGTGATCTCCGCAGCCGCGATTGCCGGCTGTGGATCCGGCAGTGGGTCGAAGGCGACCGGCTCCTCGATCCAGGTACAGATCAATGCGCCCTCCTCCGGCAGCGTGATCTCGGCCGATCGGACAACTGTCCGCGGCACCGTCAACCCGCCCACGGCGTCGGTCCAGATCGTGGGCCAGCAGGCCCAGGTCGGCAATGGTGTGTTCACCGGGTCGGTCGCGTTGCACCCGGGTGCGAACACGATCGATGTCACGGCCAGCGCACCGGGCTTTGCTCCCACCACGACCACGGTCAGCGTCACCCGACCTCAGGGCACGACGCCCCGGCCTCAGGGGTCGTCATCCAATGGCGCAGGGCGCAGCGGCGGTACACCCGCCCCGGCACGGTCCTCGCCTCCGAGCGGCGGGCCGAGCGGCGGCACTCCGTGCGGCGGGGGTCTGTACGCGGGGCCCAATACCTCGTGTTCGTTTGCGCAGAACGTCAAGGCGGCGTATGACAACACGGGCGGGGGAACGGTCTCGGTTTACAGCCCGACGACCGGGCGGACATACTCGATGTCCTGCACCAGCAGCCCACCGCACGTATGCACCGGCGCCAACAATGCGTCGGTGTATTTCCCCTGAG
>DASYID010000176.1:0-23729 GCA_036252775.1 Solirubrobacteraceae bacterium | reverse complement strand
CCGGGAGGTGGTCAGCCTGGAGAAGGAGACCAAGCCGCCGCGACGCTACAGCGACGCGTCGCTGCTCGGTGCCATGGAGACGGCCGGCAAGCTGGTCGACGACGACGAGCTGCGCGAGGCGATGAAGGATTCCGGCATCGGCACGCCCGCTACCCGGGCGGCGATCATCGAGCGTCTGATCGACGTCGGCTACCTGGAGCGCGACGGCCGCTCGCTGGTGGCCACCGAGAAGGGCCTGAACGTCATTCGCCTGCTGGGCGAGCACGCGCTCACCTCCCCCGACATGACCGGCAGCTGGGAGCATCGCCTGGGTCGGATCGAGCGGGGGGAGGACTCACGTGAGCGCTTCATGGCCGACATCGCGGGCTTCGCCCAGCTGACCGTCGAGGAGCTCGACACCAAGCTCAAGGACGTGCGCATCCCCCGGGCCAATCTCGGCCCCTGTCCCGTCTGCGGGCATGACATCGTCGAGAACCGAAAGGGCTATTCCTGCTGGGCGCGCGAGGACCCCGGTTGCGGCTTTGTCATCTGGAAGGCCAAGGCGGGCAAGCAGCTGCCCGTGTCGATCGCCCGCGAGCTGATCCGCACCGGCCGCACCGCCCGACCGGTGACCGGATTCAAGGGCCGAAGCGGCCGCTCCTTCCGTGCGCGTCTGGCGCTAATGCAGACCGAGGAAGGCAAGTGGCGCGTGGAGTTCGACGAGGCCTGGGCGCGCGAGGGCGTAAAGCCGCCCGAGGCGGAGGAGGCCCCCGCGGGGACGGCCGAGCCGGCGCCCGGCGCCCAGACCCAGCCCGCCGCGGCCTAGCGCCCCGCCGCTCCGACCGCGCTCTAGTCGGTCCGGGCGCCTCGCCCGGACGCGTCGGAGCGTCGGGCCGGTGCGCGACCATCCCCCGGTGTCGCTGACCCTCATCACCGGGCCCGCCAACTCAGCCAAGGCGGGCATGGTGCTCGAGCGCTATCGCGCCTTGGCCGCCCGCGCCCCGCTGCTGGTCGTACCGACCGTCTCAGACGCCGCCCACTACCGCCGCGAGCTGGCCGAGTCCGGGGCGGTGCTGGGGGCCCGGGTGACGCCGTTCTCTGGCCTGATCGACGAGCTGGCGCGGCGGGCGGGGATCTCGCGTGCGCCCATCGGCCGATCCGCGCGCCTGCGGGTGGCGGCCGCAGTGGCGGCCGAGGCACCACTGAGCCAGCTGCGCGAATCGGCCACCCTGAGCGGCTTCGCCCATGCGCTGGTGGACCTGGTGACCGAGCTCGAGGGTCATCGCGTGAGTCCCGCGCGCCTGAGCAGCGCGCTGCGGTCCTGGGCCGCGTCGGACGCCCAGCGCGAGCGCTACGCCGAGGAGGTCGTCGCCCTCTACTCCGCCTACCGGCGCCGCCTCCAGGGCCTGGGACGCACGGATGCCGAGCTGCGTGCGACCGAGGCCATGGACGCGCTGCGCGTGGCGCCGGCGCGCTGGGGGGCCTCGCCCGTGCTGTTCTACGGGTTTGACGAGCTGACCGCCACCGAGCTGGACGCGGTGGAGACGCTGGCGCGCGTGGTCGACACCGAGGTCGTCTTCTCGCTGTCCTACGAACCCGGCCGCAACGCTTTCGCGGGCCGGGCCGGCACGTTTGCCCTGCTGTCGGCGCTCGCCGGGCAGCACGTGGCGCTTCCCGCCCGCGCCGAGCACTACGACCCGCAGTCGCGCGAGGCCCTGCACCACCTCGAGCGCTCGTTGTTCGAGACGCCCTCGGGCACGCCGCGGCCGCCGGCTGACGCCATTCGACTCTGCGAAGCCGGAGGGGAGCGGGCCGAGCTCGAGCTGGTGGGCGCCCAGATCGTCGAGCTGCTGCGCTCGGGCATGGCGCCCGGAGACATCGCGGTGGTGATGCGCTCGCCCGAGTCGAGCATGGGGCTGATAGCTCAGGTCTTCGGCGAGCTCGGAATACCCCACTCGGCTCGTACCCGGCTGGCGTTTGCCGACAGCGCCGTGGGGCGGGGTCTGCTGGCTTTGCTGCGCTGTGCCCTGCTGGAAGGATCGGCGCTGGATCTGCTCACCTGGCTGCGCACGCCGGGCCTGCTTCGGCGCCCGGAGCTGGCCGACCGCCTGGAGCAGACGATTCGCCGGGAGGGCCTGCGGGCGGCGGCGCCCGCGATCGAGCGCTGGGAGGCTGAGCACTGGCCCCTGTCGGCGGTGAGCCGCCTGCGTCAGGCCGGCGCCGAGGGGTCACGAGCGCTGCTGCGCGCGATCGGAGCCGAGCTGGCCTGGCTGTTCGCAGCGCCCCATCACCGCCGGGCCGCCACCCTGAGCACGCTCGAGGTTCCTGATGCCTCGGCGCTGCGGGCGGGCCAGCGCGCCCTGGAGGAGTTGGCCGAGCTGGGAGGACACGGAGGGCTGACGATCGGCGCCGCAGCCATCCACGAGGCTCTAAGCGCCCTGGAGCTCACCCTTGAGCCCGCCTCGCCCGACTGGCCGGCCGTCAGCGTCCTCGACCCGCTGGCGCTGCGCGCCCGCCGGGTGCGGGCCCTGTTTATGTGCGGTCTTCAGGAAGGAGAGTTCCCGGCCACGGGGCGACGCCATGCTTTCTTCTCCGATCAGGAGCGCCGCTCGCTGGCTGAGGCCTCCGGGCTGGTGCTCGATCGCCGCGAGGACGAGCTGGCCGTGGAGCGCTTTCTCTTCTACGCCACCGTCTCCAGAGCCGAGCGGCTGCTGGTGCTCAGCTACCGGACGGCCGACGACGACGGACGGCCCCAGGTTCCCTCGCTGTTCGTCAACGACGTGGCCGACCACTTCGATGACCGGATCTGGCGCGAGCGCCGACGCCGAGCCCTCGGTGCGGTGGCGTGGCCGGGCCCACCCCCCGGACCGCGCGCTCAGCGTCAGATGGACGCCCTCAGCGGGCCTCGCGCGGCGCCCGAGCCGATTGCGGCGCTGCGCTCGCAGCCAGTCCTGCGCGAGCTGCGTGAGCGGCCGGCCTGGTCCGCGTCGAGCCTCGAGGCCTTCTCAGACTGCCCGGTGCGCTGGCTGCTCGAGCGGTGGATGAGCCTGCAACGCCTCGAGGCCGACCCCGAGCCCCTGGCGCGGGGGGCGCTCAGCCATGCCGTCCTGGAGACCACCCTGCGCCGCCTGGCCGAGCAGGAGGGCTCCGGGCGCGTGACCGAGCGCACGCTGCCGGCAGCCCGGCGGCTGCTGGCCCAGGCGCTGCGAGAGCATGCGCCCGATTTCGTGCTGTCGGCCGACCCGTCGCGCAAGCGTGCGGCGCTGAGACGGCTTGAGCTCGACCTCGAGCGCTACCTGGAGCAGGAGGCCAGCTCCGGGTCCAGCTTCGCCCCGCGCCACTTCGAACTGGGCTTCGGGATGCCCGACGACGACAGCGCCGAGGCGTTGACCATCGGGGCGCACGAGGTCCCGTCACAGGTGCGCATTCGCGGGCGCATAGACCGCGTGGATGTCGACCCCTCCGGTCGCCAGGCGATTGTCTATGACTACAAGGGCCGGTCGGCGCCCGAAGCGGGCAAGTGGCTGAGCGAGCGACGCTTTCAAATCGCTCTGTACATGCGCGCCGTTACCGAGCGGCTCGGACTGGAGGTGGTCGGGGGCCTGTACCAGCCCCTGGTCGGTCGCGACCTGCGCCCCAGAGGAGCTCTGGCCGACGACGCCGCGCCCGAGCTGCGCTGCGTCAGCGCCGACCGGCGAAGCGCCGCCGAGCTCGAGTCCCTTATCGCCGAGGCCGTCGCCCTGGCCGTCGAGACGGCGGGTGAGGCACGTGCCGGTCGTCTGCAGTCGCGCCCGCGGACCTGCACGCCGGCGGGTCGCTGCGCCTTTCCGGGCCTGTGCCGGTGCGAATGACGGCCGCCTCCAAGGGCCCGGGAAGCTGGGCTCCCACCACCGAGCAGGCTGCGGCGATCGCCCGCCGCCGGGGCTCGCTCGTGCTCTCGGCCAACGCCGGAAGCGGCAAGACCTCGGTGCTGGTGGAGCGCTTCGTGGCGGCGGTGCTCGAGGACGGCGTCTCCCCCGCCCAGATCCTGGCCATCACCTTCACCGACCGCGCTGCGGGTGAGCTGCGCCAGCGAGTCAGAGCTCGGCTGCTGGAGCTCGGCGCACGGGAGCAGGCGCGTGACGCCGAGGGGGCCTTCGTCCTGACCGTGCACGCCTTCTGCCTGCGGGTGTTGCGCGCCCATCCGCTGGCGGCGGGCCTGGACCCCGACTTTCGCCTGCTCGAGCCGGGGGTGGCCCAACGCCTCTCCGAGCTGGCTTTCGAGGATGCGCTGGCGCGTCTGCTGGACGGCCCACAGGCCTCAGAGGGCCTGGATCTGGTGGCCGCCTTCGGTGTCGACCGCCTGGCGGGCACGACGCGCGCCGTCTATGAGGAGCTGCGCAGTCGCGGCGCGCGGACGCCGACGCTCCCCGAGGCTCCCGCGGTGGGCGACCCGGCGGCTCGCCGGCTCGACCTGCTGGAGGCGGCGCATGCCCTGGCCGAGACCCTGGCCGAGACCGTGGGCGGGCAGGCCGGCAACGGTGGCGTGGCCAGCGTGCAGCGTGCGCTCGATACGGCGGAGCGCTGCCGGGCGCTGCTGGCCTCGTTGTCCGCAGCCGATCTTCCTGCTGCCGCGCAGCTCGCTGATCTCAAGGTGGCGGCGGGCAACACGCGGGCGCTGGGCTCGCCCGAGGCCCAGCGCTACCGCGAGGCCCGAGACGCCTTCGAGCAGGTCTGCGCGGACCACCGCGCGGCCGCAGCGGCGCGGCTGCTCGACACGCTGCTGCGTGATTACGGTGGGGCCTACGCGGCTCGCAAGCGTGCCCGCTCAGCGGTCGACTTCGACGACCTCGAGCTCGAGGCCTCGTCCCTGCTGTGGTCCTCGCCCGCGCTGCGTGACTCCTGGCGGGAGCGCTTCGAGCTGATCATGGTCGATGAGTTCCAGGACACCAACCGCCGTCAGCTGGCGCTGATAGCGGCCCTGGACCGGGACAACGTGTTCACGGTCGGCGACGAGCTGCAATCGATCTATGGCTTTCGTCACGCCGACGTAACGATCTTCTCCGAACGCCGACACGATCTGGCCGCTCGGGGGTCAGCCCTCACCCTGGCGGAGAACTTCCGCAGCTCGGCGGGGCTGTTGGAGACCATCAACGCGGTGTTCGCCCCGCTGTTCGCGGACTTCACCCCGCTGGTGGCGGGGGGCGGACGCGGCGCGGACGCGGACGCGGACGCGGTCGGCCGCGCCGATGCCCCGGAGCCCCCCGAGCCGGCGGTGGAGCTGTTGCTCACCGATTCCGACGGCTGGGAGGACACCGAGCTCGACCCCGAGCTGGGACTGGGTCTGCCGCCCGCCGCCGCCTGGCGCCATGCCGAAGCACGGCTGCTAGCCCAGCGCATCGCCGAGCTGGTCGACGGCGGCGAGCCCCCCGGCGAGATCGCCGTGCTGGTGCGGGCGACGGGCGACCTGGGCACCTATGAGCGGGCGATCGAGGACGTGGGCCTCCCCACGCTCGCTGCCGGGGGAGGGGGCTACTGGTCCCAGCAGCAGGTTCAGGACCTGACGCGCTACCTGGCCGTGCTGGCCAACCCCCTCGATGAGCGGGCACTGGTGGAGATGCTGGGCTCGCCGCTGGTCGGCGTGAGTCCCGACGGCCTGGCGCTGGTTGCCCTGGCCGCCCGCGAGGCCGGCGGCACGGTGGCCGCGCTGTTCTCCTCTGAGGCTGCGATCCTGCTGGGCACCGACGATCCGGTCCTGCTGGGCACCGACGATCCGCGGGTCGTCGCAGACCGGATCGGTGCTGCCGGGGCCAGGGGGCTGGACGCCCTGGCCACCCCCGACCGCGAGCGCCTGGAGCGGCTCGCCGCCTGGCTGGGGGCCGAACGCCGGCTTCTGCCCCGCCTGGGGCTGGACGTCGTGCTCGAGCGGGCGATCGAACACAGCGCGTATGACCTGCACGTGCTGGGCCTGCCCGCCGGCGAGCGCAGGATGGCCAACGTGCACAAGCTCATGCGCCTGGCCCGAGAGTTCGAGCGCTCCGAGGGGCGCGAGCTCGCTTCCTTCGTCGAACATGTCCGCGCCCAGGAGCGTCGGGGAGCACGCGACCCCGAGGCTCCGGTCGAAGATGCCCAGCTCGCCGCTGTGCGACTGCTGACCATGCATGCGGCCAAGGGATTGGAGTTCCCGGTGGTGTGCTTGGCCGACCTCGGCCGCCTGGGCCAGACCGACACCGGCCCGCTGCTCGTCGACGGTCAACGGCTGGGCCTGCGCGTGCCCCGCTCAGACGGGGGCCCGGCGCTGGCGGCGCTCGACTACGAGCCGTTGCGGGCCGAGCGCCTGAAGCGGATGGTGGACGAGGAGCGGCGGGTGCTCTACGTGGCCATGACACGGGCCCGTCGGCGCCTGGTGCTCAGCGGTGCCGTGAGTCTGGGGCGCTGGCCCGATCAGCGCCCGGGCGCATGCCCGCTGAGCTGGCTGGGCCCGGCACTGGTCGACGGCCTTCCCGGGAGCTTGCCCGCTGGTCCCGGACGCCAGCCCATCGCCACCGCCCGGGGCCCCTACACCGCCCGGCTGTGGCTGACCGTCAATCGAGCCGACGGCGCCTCGAGAGCACTCGCGCCGGCGAGCCGGGCGACCGGCGGATTCGAGCAGCTGAAACTGACGGAGATCGCTGCGCCGCTACCGCGGGCGCCAGCACCGCCGGTGCCCGAGCCAGCTAGGTTGCCGATCCGCTCGCTGAGCTACTCCTCGCTGGGGGAGCTCGAGCGTTGCGCCTACCGCTTCTATGTCCAGCGCATGCTCGGCCTCCCCGACGTGGCGCCTCCGCCCGCCAGCGCCGAGAGCGGCCTGGACGCCCGCGCGCGCGGCGTCCTCGTCCACGCGCTGCTCGAGCAGATGGACTTCGTCCAGGAGCAGGTGGCTGACGCCGAGCAGGTGCGGGCCTGCGCTCGCACCCAGGGCCTGCGCCCTGGGGCCCACGACGTGGCCCAGCTGGTGGGCCTGTTGCAGGCCTTCGCGGCCAGCCCGCTGCGGGCGCGCCTGGGGGCCGCCGAAGACCTGCGCCGCGAGCACCCCTTCACCCTCTCCCTACCGTCCCCCCACCGGCCTCTGGTCACCGGGGTCATCGACGTGTTGGGGATAGAGGCCGACGGAGCCACCCTGGTGGTGGACTACAAGAGCGATCGCCTCCCGGCGGAGCTGACGGCGCATGTCGAGGAGCACTACCTGACCCAACGCAGCATCTATGCGCTGGCCGTGCTGTCCGCGGGTGCGCCAGCAGTCGAGGTGGTGCACTGCTTTCTCGAACGTCCCCACGATCTCGTCAGCCGCCGGTTCACCGCTGGGGACCTGGGCGCACTGCAACGGGAACTGGAAGGGCTGGCCGACCGTGCGAGCTCCGGTGTCTACCCCGTCACCGAGATGCCCCACCGCGAGTTGTGTCAGACCTGCCCCGCACGTCAGCGCCTGTGCCGTTGGGAGGAGGGGATGACACTGCGCGAGCTCCCCACTTTCCCGGCTGGGCGATAGCAGGCCGAAGGCAACCTACTGGGAGCCGGTCGCCTACGGACCTGCAGGCGACCGGCCAGTAGGGAGGGCCGTCAGACCCTTCGGCGGCCGAGGCCGTATCCGCCCGTCCCGATCCCGCTGACCAGCACCAGGATCGCCGCGACGATGCCGACGATGGCCGGGAGGCCAAGGGCGACACACAGCGCGTAGACCAGGGCTGCCACCAAGACGGCGATGATGATGCCGATCATGACGACTCCTCCTGTGGTGGATGATGGGTTGGCGTCAGCAACCGTGCGGACGCCGCAGAGGCTTCCTTCCCGCTCGGGCGGGCCTCTAATCAGACCGGCGGGGCAGCAGCGCGTGACCGTCGGTCACGGCACGGGCCAGATCCACCACCGTGCGGTTGGCACGGCGCGCCTGTTCGCGCAGCAGCTCGAAGGCCGCGCGGTCTGACAGCGAGTGTCGTTCCATGAGGATGCCTTTGGCCCGCTCGATCACGCCGCGGCGCTCGAGGGCGCCCTCGAGCTGGCCGACCTGCTCGCTGAGCTGGGTCAGCTCGGCATGACGGCGCAGCGCGATCTCGATCGCGCTCTGCACCGTCGCGGCGTTGATCGGCCGGGCGTAGGCGAACACGCCACGCTCGGCGGCCGCGCCGATGAATGCTGGGTCCTCGCTCTCCAGCAGGGCGATGACCGGACCCGACGCGTACTCGGAGATCTCGTCGATGAGATCCAAGGCATGGGGCTCGTTCTCGTGCAGCACGACGACGGCCAGGTCGGGGTCGGTCGCGATGATCTGATCCGCCGCCTCTCCCACACCGATGGCATAGGAGCTCACCTCATGACCGATCTGGCGTAGGATGGCGGCGATCGCCTCCAGCGCCTCGACGTCCTCGTCGGCCGCAAGTACCCGTAGACCCCTGGTGGGCTCGGAACCAGCCAGACCGTCCTTGTCCTCGTGCACGCTCGTCCTTCGCAGAGCCGTGGTGGCCGCACCGGCCCTGATGGGGCCGGTGGGAGCCGATCAGCGTGTATCATGACGACTTCGCAGCGGCCCACTCCCCGCCGTCGCGATTCGAGCGCTCCAGCCCGCGGCGCCCCCGTTTCCCCCGGCCAAGGCGGGTTGCCGTGCCCACACCCAGAGAATCGCCGTGCGTGAGGCGATCGACCGTGCCCGCCCGACGTCCGTGAGCGCGACCGGCGATCGGACCCAGGGGGACCAGACGCAGTCCGGGCAGGAGAGCTCCGCCGCGGCGGCGCAGGCCCGGGCCGCGAGTGAGAAGGAGCTCTTCGAGCGCTACCTACGCGGGGGCGACCGTCGCGCCCGCGAGGATCTGGTCGAGCGGTTCCTGCCCCTGGCCCGCCAGCTGGCCCGGCGCTATCAGCGGGCTGACGAGCCGCTGGATGACCTCGTGCAAGTCGCCTCACTGGGCCTGATCAAGGCGATCGATCGTTTCGATCCGCAGCGAGAGGTCGTGTTCTCAAGCTACGCGGTGCCCACGATCCTGGGTGAGCTCAAACGCCACTTTCGCGACCGGACCTGGTCGGTACGTGTCCCCCGGGACCTTCAGGAGCTCGCCCTGCGTGTCGACCGGACGGTCACCAGCCTGTCGCTGGACCTACGCCGGTCGCCCAGCGTCACCGAGATCGCCGAGACGGTCGGGGCCAGCGAGGAGCAGGTACTCGAGGCCCTGGAGGCGGCGGGCGCCTACCGCGCGACGTCGCTGGACAGCCCGCGCGGGGCGGCGGAGGAGGACGGAGGCGACACCCTGGCCGACTCGTTCGGGACCGAGGAGGGGGGCTTCGACCTCGCCGAGCATCGCGCCACGCTCGGGCCGCTGCTGGAGTCGATCTCACCCCGTGAACGCACCGTGCTCGAGCTGCGCTTCGGCGAGGATCTCACCCAAGCGGAGATCGGGGCGCGCATCGGGGTCTCCCAGATGCAGGTCTCGCGGCTGATCCGTCAGGCCCTGGCCCGTCTGCGCGACGCGGCCCAAGCAGATGCGGCTCAGTCGTGAGCTCGAGCTCCGCCCGGGAGCTGCGTACAGCGATCCTGGACATCGACGGGACGCTGGTGGACAGCAACTATCAACACACCCTCGCCTGGTTTCGCGCCTTTCGCCAGCACGATGTCACCGTGCCCGTCTGGCGCATCCATCGGGAGATCGGCAAAGGGGGCGACCAGCTGGTCGAGGCGCTGGCCGGCGAGGAGGTGGAGGAACGCTGCGGCGAGGACATCCGCGCGGCCGAGGGTGTTCTCTACCAAGAGCTGATCGGCGAGGTCGTCGCTCTGGAGGAGGCCCGTGAGCTGATCGTCGACCTCGTCGACCGCGGCCTGTCGGTGGTCCTGGCCAGCTCGGCCAAGGAGCACGAGGTCGAGCACTATCTCGACCTGCTCGACGCCCGTGACCTGGCGCAGGCCTGGACCTCCTCGGCCGACGTGCAGGCCACCAAGCCCGAGCCCGACCTGGTGCAAGCCGCGTTGGAGCGCTCCGCCGGGGAACCCGCGGTCATGATCGGAGACTCGGTCTGGGACTGCGTGGCGGCCAAACGGGCCGGGGTCTCCACTCTGGCCGTGCTCACCGGGGGGTTCTCTGAGCAGGAGCTGCGCGAGGCGGGAGCCCGCGACGTGTTTGAGTCGATCCTCGAGCTGCGCCAGCGCTTGGACGAGTCTCTCGGCGCTTAGCGACGGGGACCCGCGGGTAACGAGACCCGCGTGGAGGTCCCCAGTTCGATGCCTGGCCCGGAGGTGCCGGATCCCGCTCCGGCACAGGCCCCCGAGCCGCCCGTCGAACCAGGCACCCCGACCGATCCTGAGCGCGAGCAGCCGATCGAGCCGCCCGCGCGGCCGGTCGACCCGCCCGACGGGCCCGTCCGCGATCCCCGCCCCGAGGATCGCGGTCCCGCCGCGGCCTGACCCAACCCCGAAAGGAGATGACATGGCCGATGAACTGAAGGGCAAGCGAATCGCCATCCTGGCCACCGACGGTGTCGAGCGGGTAGAGCTGGTGGTTCCGCGTGAGGCTCTGACCGACGCGGGTGCCGATACGGACCTGGTGGCTCTGGCCGGGGGTGAGATCCAATCGGTCAACCACATGGACAAGGCCGACAAGCTGCCGGTGGACCGAACCGTGGCCGAGGCCAGCGCCGAGCACTACGACGGGCTGCTGCTCCCGGGCGGGGTGGCCAACCCGGACTTCTTGCGCGCCGACGAGGCTGCGGTGGCGTTCGTGCGGGAATTCGCGCAGGCCCGCAAGCCCATCGCGGCAATCTGCCACGGGCCCTGGACGCTGGTGGAGGCGGGGGCGGTCAAGGACCGCACATTGACGTCGTGGCCGTCGCTGCAGACTGACATTCGCAACGCCGGCGGCGAGTGGGTCGACGAGGAGGTGCATGTCGACGAGGGGCTGGTCACCAGCCGCAAGCCCGACGACCTCGACGCCTTCTGCGCCAAGATGGTGGAGGAGTTCGCCGAGGGCAGGCACGAGGACGCCCCCCAGCCAGCCGGCGCGACGGCCTAGTGCGGGTCCCGCCGTCAGTGCCTAACGGCGCAAGTTCCGGTGCGCCGGTAGGTGACAGGCGCCGTCTTTAGTAAGTATTCCCACTATGCCCCGGGCCATCTGGAGCGGTGCCATCAGCTTTGGGCTGGTGAGCGTGCCGGTCAAGCTCTACAGCGCCGTGTCGCGCAAAGCGGTGCGCTTCCACCAGCTCCACGCGGCGGACGGAGTGCGCATCCAGCAGAAGCGGGTGTGTCCGGCTGACGGCGAGGAGGTCGCCTACGAGGACATCGTCAAGGGCTATGAGCTTGCCCCCGACCGCTATGTGGTGGTCGAGCCCGAGGAGCTGGAGGCGCTTGACCCCAAGCGCACCCACACCATCGACATCGAGGACTTCGTGGAGCTGGCGGAGATCGACCCGATCTTCTATGACCATCCGTATTACCTGGCTCCTGGCGCGGGCGGCGCGAAGCCCTATCGCCTGCTGCTCGACGCGATGCGCGACACCGGCAAGGTGGCTATAGCGCGCGTGGTGATCCGCTCCAAGGAGCAGCTCGTCGCCCTGCGCCCGATGGGCGACGTCCTGGGCATGGCCACGATGATCTTCGCCGACGAGATCGTGTCACCCGAGCGCCTGGACGAGCTCCCGGGCGAGGAGGTCAAGACCACCGACCGCGAGCTGGCCATAGCGCGCCAGCTGGTGGATTCGTTGGCCGGAGACTTCGAGCCCGACAAGTACCGCGACACCTATCGCGAGCAGGTCATGGAGCTGATCGAGCGCAAGGCCCAGGGGGAGGAGATCGCCGTCCAGCCCGCGCGCGAGGAGGCACCCAGCGAGGTGCCCGACCTCATGAGCGCGCTGCAGGCCAGCCTGGACCGGGTCCGCGACCGTGCGGCGCCGCCGACGCGCAAGCCGAGCTCTCGTCGGGCCGGTGCCGGTGCTGGCGCCACGGCCAAGACATCGAAGACCAAGGCCAAGACCACCGCGGCCGCCAAGGCCAAACCGGCCGCCAAGGCCAAAGCGGCCGCCAAGGGTCCCGCCAAGCGCCCGCGCGCCAAGACCTGAGGCCTTCGGCCCGGCGCGGTGCTGGGCGCGAACCGGGGAGCCGCCACCGCTGCTGCTCGGCGTCGCTTGCGGGTAGGTGGGGGGGCATGCCTGGGAAAAGCCGCCCCGTGCCCGAGGTCACGCGCGCCCCCCCGATTCGCCTGCGACGCTCGGACTGTGCCGGGCCGGGCATCCGGAGGGAGCGCCGGGGCCGCGGATTCAGCTACCGCGACGGCGAGGGCAGGAGGATCGAGGACCCAGAGGTCCTGGCCCGAATCGCCGAGCTGGCGATCCCGCCCGCCTGGGCGGAGGTGTGGATCTGCCCCTACCCGGGCGGCCACATCCAGGCGACCGGCGTCGACGCCGCCGGTCGCAAGCAGTACCTCTATCACCAGCGCTGGCGCCAGCGCCGCGACCAGCAGAAGTTCGACGAGATGCTCGAGTTCGCCCGGGCCCTGCCCGCCCTGCGCGACCAGGTGGACCAGGACCTGCACCGGGGCGACCTGGGACGAGAGCACGTGCTGGGCTGCGCGGTACGACTGCTCGATCGCGGCGCCTTCCGGGTCGGCAGCGAGGACTACGCACAGCGCAACGAGACCTACGGGCTGGCCACGCTCTGCAAGCGCCATGTCCGCGTACGCAAGGAGATCATCTGCTTTGACTATCCGGCCAAAGGAGGCAAGCGCCAGGTCCAGTCCTTCCTGGATCCAGAGGTCCGCGAGGTGATCGTCCGCCTCAAGGGGCGACGGGGGGGAGGATCAGAGCTGCTCGCCTACCGGGTCGGTCGGCGTTGGGTGGACCTGCGTTCCGCCGACATCAACGAGTACCTCAAGCTGGTCACCGGCCAGGATTTCTCTGCCAAGGACTTCCGCACCTGGAACGCGACCGTACTGGCGGCGCTGGCCCTGGCCGTCTCGGGGCAGGCCAGCGCCAGCCGCACCGCGCGCAAGCGAGCCATGTCGCGCGCCGTGGCGGAGGTGAGCCGCTACCTGGGCAACACGCCGGCCATCGCCCGGGCTTCCTACATCGACCCCCGGGTCTTCGACCGCTTCGAGTCGGGGCTGACCATCGGCGGTGTCCTGGGGGCGGTCGGTGACGACCCGACGGAGATTGCCATTCACGGCCCCGTCGAGGAGGCGGTGCTGGAGCTGATCGCGGGCCATGAGGCATCCCCAGCGATCGAGCGGGTCGCCTGAGTCGGGCCTGGCGCCCGCCCGGGGGAGCGGCGCTAGTCCGGGGAGGGCGAGGCGCCCAGGGCGGCGGTTGCCTCCTGGCGCGTGGGCTGGATGTCGAAGATCTGATCCAGACCGGTGATCTCAAAGATCTTGGCGATCGAGGAGTCGACGTTGACGATGACCATACGGCCATCCTTGGTGCGCAGCCGTTTGACCGCGCCGATCAGCACGCCCAGAGCGGTCGAGTCCAGGAAGGTCGTCTCGGACAGGTCGACGACGATCGCCTGGGCGCCCCCGTCGATCAGGGCGGTCAGCCTCTGCTTGAGCTCCGGGGCGCTGAACAGGTCGATCTCCCCCCGCACGGCCACCAGCTGGCCGCCTGGCACCGTCTCGTGGGTCAGCTCGAAATCATTCGGCATGAGGCTCGGATCCTAGAAGCAGATGCGTATCAGCAGGCTTTCGCCGTCCGCGCCCTCGGTGACCGAGACCTCGTCGGCGATACGCTCGAGCACGTTGCCGACCCCGGGAAGGGTCGCCTCGGCGAGGACGGCCTGCGCGCCGTTCTCCTGCAGGGGGCCGACGTTCAGCGTGAGCGACTGGTGGACGGCGGTGATTCCCACCGCCAGGCGGCCGTTGGGGACGTGGCGCACCGCGTGGGCGGCGAGTGCGTCGGCCACCAGCAGGGCCTCGTCGAGGCGATCCACCGGGCACTGGGCCCGGGCCGCCATCATCCCCAGGACCCGGCTGAGGACGGGCCGGACCAGCGGACCCACGGCGATCGTGACCGAGGCCGAGTTGGTGGCCGAGGAGGAGGGCGGAATCGCCACCTAGCCGGCCTTCTCGGGCTCGGGGGCCGACGGCTCAGGATCGAGCCGGAAGACCATCCGTACCTCAGTGTGCTCCTCCGCGTCCCGTCCGAGCTCGACGGCCTCGGCCAGGGTGGCGATCAGGGGAAGGCCCAGGCCGAGCCCGGGACTGTCCGCGCGAGGCGCGATGCCGCGGCCCTCGTCGCACACGGCCACCACCAGGCGGCCGGCGTCCACTTCGGCGGTGATGCTCATGGGGCCCTCCGCCTCGGCATAGGCGTGGACGACGACGTTGGTGCACGCCTCGGTGATCGCCAGCTTGATGTCCGAAAGCACCTGGGAGTCGAGCTCGAGCACCTCCCCCAGGGCTCCCATGGCATGGCGAACGACCGCAACATTCTCGGCGCGAGCGGGGAGGATCAGCTCGATGTCAGACGTCGTCTCGTCCAGTGCGCGGGGGCGGGGCGCTGGGAGGTATTGCCCGGCAGCGAGCAATTTCAGTCATGTCGGCCTCGTCTCGGGGGGGCGGCTCGCGGGGTAACGCCAGACCCCGGTGGCTCGCTTGGCCAGCGAGCATAACGCCCTGAGCACAGGCGGCCCATTGCTACCCTTTCCGCTCCCACCTCAGGTGCCCGCCTGGTTTGAGCCGCCGCCTCGGGAGCACTTCCATGACCCGTCACCTCCAGCCGCAGCAGGCCTCCGGCCTCTACGACCCTCGATTCGAGCACGATGCGTGTGGCGTGGCCCTGGTGGCCCGGTTGGACAACCAGCCCACCCGCGAGGTGGTGGAGCGCGGCCTGGTGGCCCTGGAGAACCTCGAGCACCGGGGCGCCGCCGGCGCCGACCCCCGGACGGGCGACGGGGCCGGGCTGCTGCTGCAGATGCCCGACGCGTTCCTGCGCGAGCAGGTGGAGTTTGCGCTTCCGCCGCTGGGCCGCTACGGGGTCGCTGCCTGCTTTCTGCCTCGTGACGAGGCTCGACGGGCCAAGCTCGAAGCGCTGCTCGAGCTCAATGTTCGTGTCGAGGGCCAACGGGTGCTGGGTTGGCGCGACGTACCGATCGGGCCCGAGCACATAGGCGAGACGGCGAACAAGTGCCGCCCGGTGATCCGGCAGCTGTTCGTCGCCGCCGGACCCGAACACGAGCACGACCAGGACGCCTTCGAGCGCAAGCTCTACGTGATCCGCCGCATCTGTGAGCTGGCCGCTGGTCCGGACCTGTACGTATGCAGCTTCTCCTCGCGCACCCTGGTCTACAAGGGGATGTTGATCGCTCACCAGATTCGGGGGTTCTATCCCGACCTGGACGACGAGCGCACCGCGAGCGCGCTCGCTCTGGTGCACTCGCGTTTCTCCACCAACACCTTCCCGAGCTGGGAGCTGGCCCACCCCTACCGGGTGATCGCCCACAACGGCGAGATCAACACCCTGATGGGCAACGTCAACTGGATGCGCGCGCGCGAGTCCGAGCTGGCCTCCGAGCTGTTCCGCGGTGACCTGGCCAAGGTCTTGCCCGTCGTCCGGCCCGGGGGGTCGGACTCGGCCACCTTCGACAACGTGCTCGAGCTGCTGATGCTCGCCGGCCGCTCGCTGCCTCACGCGGTGATGATGATGATCCCCGAGGCCTACGAGGGGCGCGAGGACCTGTCCGAGGACCTACGCGGGTTCTATGCCTTCCACTCTTGCTTCATGGAGCCGTGGGACGGACCGGCTGCCGTGGCCTTCACCGATGGGCGCGTGGTCGGGGCCACGCTGGATCGCAACGGCCTGCGCCCGGGGCGCTGGCTGGTGACCAAGGACGGACATGTGCTACTCGGCTCCGAGGCGGGATTGCTAGCCCCCGAGACCGGTCCGCTCGGGATCGCTCACGACCAGGTGGAGCGCCTGGGGCGCCTGCAGCCCGGCAAGCTGTTCTTGGTGGACCTCGAAGAGGGGCGCATCGTGGAGGACCCGGAGGTCAAGCAGAAGGTCGCTCGCCAGAAGCCCTACGGCCAGTGGTTCGCGCGAAACATGGTCAACTTCGCGGCGCTCGAGCCCTGTGAGCCTCCCGCGGCGCCAGAACAGCCACTGCGCTCGCGTCAGCTGGCCTTCGGCTACACCCAGGAGGATCTGCGGGTGCTGCTCACGCCGATGGCCCTCAAGGGGGAGGAGCCAATCGGCTCGATGGGCAACGACGCATCGCTGGCCGTCCTCTCCGATCAGGCACCGCCGCTGTTCTCCTACTTCAAGCAGCTCTTCGCGCAGGTGACCAACCCGCCCATTGACCCCATCCGCGAGGCCGTGGTCATGAGCCTGCGGACCATCCTGGGTTCCGAGGGCAACCTGCTGGACGAGACTCCCGAGCACGCCCACCAGCTGGTCCTCGAGCAGCCGATCCTGCGCAACGGCGAGCTCGAGACCCTGCGCCAGGTCTCCCACGAGGTTTTCGAGGCCCGCACGGTGGACATCACGTGGCCGGTGGCCGAGGGACCCGAGGGTATGCGGGGCGCACTGGCCCGGGTGTGCGACGAGGCTCGCGACCTGACCGCGGTGGGCGTGAACATCATCATCCTGTCCGACCGCCGGCTGGGCCCCGATCGCATGGCCATCCCGTCGCTGCTGGCGGTCTCCGCGGTCCACCACCATCTCGTGCGGGAGGGCACCCGTCTGCGGGTCGGTTTGGTCCTCGAGTCCGGGGAGCCGCGTGAGGTACACCACATGGCCACGCTGATCGGCTACGGGGCCAGCGCCATCAACCCCTACGTGCTGCTGGAGACCCTCGAGGAGCTGATCGCCGATGGCTGCCTGGAGCCTGGGATAGACCTCGAGCAGGCCGAGCGGGCCGTCGTCAAAGCGTTTGGCAAGGGGCTGCTCAAGACGATCTCCAAGATGGGGATCTCCACCATCCAGTCCTACTGCGGTGCGCAGATCTTCGAGGCCGTCGGTCTCGAGCGCGGTCTGATCGACCGCCACTTCACCGGAACCGCTTCGCGCATCGGCGGCGTGGGCCTCGATGTGCTGGCCCGCGAGGCGCTGGCCCGTCACGGCCGCGCCTACCCTCCCAGCGACACCGAGCTGCTGCCGGTGGGAGGGATCTACGCCTGGCGTCGCGACGGCGAGCATCACATGTGGAATCCCGAGACCATCGCCAGCCTGCAGCACGCCGTCCGCGACGGAGACGGCGACGCGCAGGAGAAGTACCGGGAGTACGCCCGCCAGATCAACGACGACGCCACCCGCCGCGCCACGTTGCGGGGCCTGCTGAGGATCAGGACCAGCGAGCACCCGCTCCCACTGGAGGAGGTGGAGCCGGCCACCGAGATCGTCAAGCGTTTCTCCACCGGAGCGATGAGCCTCGGCTCCATCTCCCGCAACGCCCACGAGACCCTGGCGCAGGCCATGAATCGGCTGGGGGGCAAGTCCAACACGGGTGAGGGCGGGGAGGATCCCGAGCGCTTCGCCGACGACCGTCGCTCGGCGATCAAGCAGGTCGCCTCAGGTCGCTTCGGGGTCACCGTGCACTATCTGGTCAACGCCGACCAGCTGCAGATCAAGATGGCACAGGGGGCCAAGCCCGGCGAGGGTGGCCAGCTCCCGGGACACAAGGTCGACCGCTACATCGGGGGCATCCGGCACTCAACGCCCGGGGTGGGCCTGATCTCGCCTCCGCCCCATCACGACATCTACTCGATCGAGGACCTCAAGCAGCTGATCTATGACCTGCGCTGCGCGAACCCGGAGGCTTCGGTGTCGGTCAAGCTGGTCTCCGAGGTGGGGGTTGGCACCGTCGCTGCCGGCGTGGCCAAGGCCAACGCCGATCACGTCCTGATCTCCGGCCACGACGGCGGCACCGGTGCCTCGCCGCTGTCCTCGATCCAGGCCGCCGGCGTGCCGTGGGAGATCGGCCTGGCCGAGACCCAGCAGACGCTGCTGCGCAACGACCTGCGTTCGCGCATCGTCGTGCAGACCGACGGTCAGCTGAAGACCGGGCGTGACGTGGCGGTCGCGGCCATGCTGGGCGCAGACGAGATGGGCTTCTCCACCGCCCCGCTGATCGCCGCCGGATGCATCATGATGCGCGCCTGCCACCTGAACACCTGTCCGGTGGGCATCGCCACCCAGGACCCCGAGCTGATCAAGCGCTTCACCGGTCAGCCCGAGCACGTCATCAACTTCTTCTTCTTCGTCGCCGAGGAGGTTCGCGAGATCCTGGCCTCGCTCGGCCTGCGCAGCATGGACGAGCTGATAGGCCGCGTTGACCTGCTCGAGGCCGACGAGGCGATAGATCACTGGAAGGCGCGGGGGGTGGACCTCGGCCACATCCTGGCGCAGGTGCCCGACCTGCCCGAGGGGACCGCCCTGCGCCGGGTTCGGGCCCAGGAGAAGGTGCTCGAGGACGCGCTGGACTGGGAGCTCGTGCGCGAGGCCAAGCAGGTCATCGAACGCGAGGCTGATCGAATCGAGCTGTCCTACTCCATCCGCAACGTCAACCGCTGCGTCGGGGGGATCCTGTCCAGTCGGATCGCGCGCGCCCACGGTGCGGAGGGCCTGCCGGAAGGCTCGATTCGCGTGACCTTCCGCGGGTCGGCGGGACAGAGCTTCGGTGGCTGGCTGGCGCCGGGAGTGGAGTTCGAGCTGTGGGGCGACGCCAACGACTACACGGGCAAGGGCCTGTCCGGCGGGGTGTTGGCCGTCCGTCCCCCCGAGGGCCACACGTTCGTGGCCCAGGAGAACGTGATCATCGGCAACACCGTCCTTTACGGAGCCACGGGTGGTCGGGCGTTCTTCCGGGGGCTGGCCGGCGAGCGCTTCGCGGTGCGCAACTCCGGTGCCAGCGCGGTGGTGGAGGGCGTCGGAGACCATGGCTGTGAGTACATGACCGGCGGCCGCGTCGTCGTGCTGGGCCTCACCGGGCGCAACTTCGCCGCGGGCATGAGCGGCGGCCTGGCCTACGTCCTAGATGAACAGGGAACCTTCGCCGCGCGCTGCAACCTCGCCCTGGTCGACCTCGAGTCGCCCGACGAGGCGGACGCGATCGAGCTCCACGAGCTGATCGCCGAGCACGTGAAGCGCACTGGCTCGCCGGTGGGCGAGCGCGTCCTGGCCAACTTCGAGGCGCTGCTCTCGCGGTTCGTGAAGGTGTTCCCGACGGACTACAAGCGGGTGCTGGCCGAGCAGGCGCTCGAATCCGCCCAAGACCGGGCGGCCGTGGCCGACGGGCACCCTGGCGAGGCCGTCGACGTGATCGGCGCGCCTCATGCGCTCGACGGCGACGGCGAGTAGCGATGGGCAAGCTGGGCGGCTTTCTGCAGATCGAGCGGGTCGGCACCCCGCAGCGCGCACCGGCGGAGCGGATCGCCGACTACCAGGAGTTCCTGATCGCGCGTCCCAGCAGCGAGCTCGCCGAGCAGGGAGCCCGCTGCATGGATTGCGGCGTCCCCTTCTGTCACAACGGTTGCCCGCTGGGCAACCTGATTCCCGACTGGAACGACCTCGTCTACCGCGATCGGTGGGCGGACGCCATCCGCCAGCTGCATGCCACCAACAACTTCCCCGAGTTCACCGGCCGGCTGTGTCCGGCGCCGTGCGAGGCCGCCTGCGTGCTGGAGATTCGCGAAGGCGACGCCGTAACCATCAAGCAGATCGAGAACGCGATCATCGACCGCGCCTGGGAGGAGGGCTGGGTGCGCCCCCAGCCCCCGCTACGGGAGACCGGTCAGCGCGTGGCCGTCGTGGGCTCGGGTCCCGCGGGCATGGCCGCCGCTCAGCAGCTGCGACGGGCCGGCCACACGGTTGTGCTCTACGAGCGCGACGAGGCTGCCGGCGGGCTGGTCCGCTTCGGGGTACCCGACTTCAAGATCGAGAAGACCGTGGTGCAGCGCCGCGTCGATCAGCTGGTGGCCGAGGGCGTCGAGCTCCGCTGCGGCGTCGATGTCGGGGTGGACGTGGGTGGACAGGAGCTGCGCGAGCAGTTCGATGCCATCGTCGTCGCCACCGGATCGCGCGTACCCCGTGATCTACCCGCGCCCGGGCGCGAGCTGGAGGGCATCCATTTCGCCATGGACTACCTGTACGGACGCAACCGATGGGTGGCCGGGCAGCAGGGCCCCGCCCCGTCTGTAGCGGCGCCCGCGGCTGCGGCGGCGATCAGCGCGGCCGGCCGGCACGTCGTGGTCATCGGCGGGGGTGACACCGGGGCAGACTGCGTGGGCAACGCCCTGCGGGAGGGCGCGGTCTCGATCACCCAGCTCGAGCTGCTGCCCGAGCCACCCGCTCGGCGACCCGACAACCGCACCCCGTGGCCGCTGTGGCCGGCCAAGTACCGCCTCAGCTACGCGATGGAGGAGGCGCGCGAGGTAGACCGCGGCGAACAGGACTTCTCCGTCGCGACCACCCGCTTCACCGGTGCCGAGGGTCGGGTGCAGGCCCTGTGGGTGGCCGAGGCCGAGGCGAACCCGCCGTTCGGACCCAAGCCGGACACCGAGCGCGAGCTGCCCGCTGAGCTGGTGCTGCTGGCGATGGGCTTCCTGCATCCCGAGCCCGCGCTGCTGGAGGAGCTCGGCGTGGAGCGAGACGCCCGGGGCAACGCCCTCGTTCGCGCTCCCTACACGACCTCAGTCGAGGGGGTCTTCGCAGCCGGGGATGCCCGCCGCGGGCAGTCCCTGATCGTGTGGGCGATCAACGAGGGACGCCAGTGCGCCCGCATGGTCGATCGCTACCTGGCCTCGCGCGCTGGCCAGGACGATCAGCGGCCCGTGCGCTCGGGCAACGTCGAGCCCGCCGACGAAGGGCCTGAAGGTCCACCCCAGCATGTCGGTCCCGGCGTCGGGGCCGAGGACTAGTCGCTTGCTGCCCCGGGTCTGCATCATCGGGGCCGGGTCGTCGGGAATCGCCGTGGCCAAGGCGATGCACGAGCGGGGGATCCCGTTCGATTGCTTTGAGAAGTCCGACCGCGTCGGAGGCAACTGGGTCTTCGGCAATCGCAACGGCATGTCGGCGGCCTATCGGGGGCTGTTCATCAACACCTCGCGCGAGCGTATGCAGTACAGCGACTTTCCGATGCCCAAGCGCTATCCCGACTTCCCCCACCACACCCACATCGCCGAATACTTCGACAACTACGTCGACCATTTCGGCTTCCGCGACCGGATCGTCTTCGAAACGGGAGTGCAGCATGCGATCAGGGGCTCCGAGGGCATCTGGGAGGTGACGCTCGAGGGTGGGGAGGTGCGCCACTACGACGCCGTCGCGGTGGCCAACGGGCACCACTGGGATCCGCGCTGGCCCGAGCCCGCCTTCCCGGGCTCTGAGGATTTCGCCGGAGTCCAGATGCACGCCCACGCCTACGTCGACAACTCAGACCTGGTCGACCGGGATGTGGTGGTGCTGGGGATGGGCAACAGCGCCATGGACATTGCGGTGGAGTCAAGCTACGTCGCCCGGCACACCTACCTCGCCGCCCGCCGCGGCGCTTGGGTGGTCCCCAAGTACCTGGGCGGCCGGCCCGCGGACCGCCGGCACCCGATCCTCTCCAATCCCCGGATCCCGTTCGCCCTGCGGCGCATGGTGATCACCGCCGCCGTCAAGTCACAGGTGGGGGATATGGAGAACTACGGCCTGCCACGCCCCGACCACAAGTTCGGCGAGGCCCATCCCACCGTCTCGGGACGCATCCTGGATCGCATCATCCACGGCACGATCACGCCCAAGCCCAACATCGCTGCCCTGGAGGCAGATCAGGTTCGCTTCACCGATGGCAGCACGGTCCACGCCGACGTGGTCATCTACTGCACGGGCTACCGAATCACCTTCCCGTTCTTCGCTGAGGAGTTCATCTCGGCCCCCGACAATCACATCGAGCTCTTCCGGCGGGTCTTCTCCCCCGAGGTGCCCGATGTGTTCTTCGTCGGCCTGCTTCAGCCGCTGGGGGCGATCATGCCGCTGGCCGAGGCCCAGGGACAGTGGCTGTGCGACTACCTCACCGGGCAGTACCACCTGCCCGATGTCCCCGCCATGCGGCGGGACATCGAACGAGACCAGAGGGCCATGCGCAAGCGCTACGTCGCCTCCAAGCGCCACACCATCCAGGTGGACTTCGATCACTACCTGCACGAGCTCGGTCGCGAGCGCCGGGCCGGCGCCCAGCGCGCCCGAGCCGAAGGATTTCGGCTGCCGGTGGCGCCCCGGGCTGCCGCTGCCTGGGGTGCGACTGCGAAACAAGCGGCCGTCTAACCTGTTGGGGGCCTGGAGGGCGCCCCCAACCTGCGCCCCGTCCCGCGACCCACCGCCACCAAGATTGGGGTTCCCCCGTGCGTAAGCGCCTCTGTACCGCCCTGCTGTTCCTGCTCGTGCCGCTGTGCCTGCCGGCTACCGGCCAGGCCCTCACCGTCGGCATCGGCGACCAACAGCCGGGAATGTTCGCCAGCCCGTTCTTTCAGGCTCTGCATGTGAAGATCGCGCGCTACATCGCGCCCTATGACCTGGCCGACGAGCCGGCCTACGTGACCCAGTTCACCCAGTGGCTCGCCGGAGCCCAACTGCTGGGCATCGAGCCCCATGTGGCCTTCTACTACTCCTACAAGCACCCGACGAAGATCCCGTCGCCCCGCCAGTACGTCAAGGAAGTCAAGAAGTTCCGCAAGCTCTTCCCGGCGGTCAAGAGCTTTGAGACCTGGAACGAGAGCAACCGTGGCAACGTCGACTCCGGCGCCACCCGCTTCCACAGCCCGACGGCCAAGCAGGCCGCCGGCCTCTACGACGCCCTGCGGGGCGCCTGCAAGGGCTGCAAGATCGTCGGCCTGGATGTGCTGGACACCACGCACATCGCCAAGACGGTCAAGTACATAAAGGACTTCAAGAAGGCCGTGCACCACATGCCCACGATCTGGGGGCTGCACAACTACTCAGACACCAACCGCTTCCACAGCAGCGGCACCAAGGCGGTGGCCAAGGTGGTCCCGGGCCAGATCTGGCTGACCGAGACCGGCGGCATCGTCAAGTTCGGCGGCGCGTTCCCCGGAGGCAAGAAGGGCCTGGCGCGCGCGAAGAAGGCCCTGGACTACATGTTCAAGCTGGCCAGGTCCAACCGCAAGATCAAGCGGCTGTACATATTCCAGTGGACGGGTGCCACCAACGTGCGCTTCGACGCCGGGCTGACCAACCCCGACGGGACAGTGCGGCCCGGGTACGCCGTGGTCAAGCGCCACATCAAGGGGTAATCGCTCGGGGCGCTCGGGCATGCCCACCTTCTGCCGGCACGGCCGTTTTCTGGAGCGCTGCCCGGTGTGCCGGGAGCCGATCACGGGATCGGCGACCGGCGCCGCACCCCGGTCGCGGGATTCGGCGCCAGCGCGTCCCCGTGGGCACCCGGGACGTGGGAGGGGGGTGCGGGTGCGTCAGGCGGCTCGGGCGGCTGACGATGGCTATTCCTGCTCGCTGGTGCCCGGCCTGCGAGCCTCGGCGGATGCCGAGCGCCTGGCGGCCGAGCTGGCCTTCGCCGCCGGGCGCTTGACGGAGCTCGAGGCCGAGCCACCCGGCCTCTACCGCGAGCTCGCCCGTGAGGCCGACCGCGAGCAGGCGCTGTGGTCGCTGATGCTGCTCGTCTATCTCTCGCCCCTGGAGGATGCCGAGGATCCCTTTGACGCCATCCGCGGTGCGCTGACGCCGTGGGCGACAGGTGAGCTGCCTGGTCTGGAGGGCGTGGCCCTGGGGCCGCGGAGCTCACACGACCCGACTCGCGGGACCCGGACACTGGAGGCCTA
>DASYID010000175.1:0-1649 GCA_036252775.1 Solirubrobacteraceae bacterium | reverse complement strand
CGCCGCTGGCTGCTGGTGGGCCTGGGAGCCCGCGAGCGCTTTGACGCCGAACGAGCTCGCACGGTGGCCGCGGTCGCCCAGACCCGGGCCCAGGAGCTCGCCACCCGCAGCCTGTGCTGGGAGCTTCCCCACCACGTCGACGATGCGGTGGCCGAGGCGCTGGTGTCGGGTACCGAGCTGGCCGCCTACCGCTTCGATCGCTACCGGCCGGCGCCCGACGAGGAGGGGCACCCGACGCCTCGCCTGGAGGCGCTGATCGTCAGCGCCCACCACGACGTGGGCGAGGCGGTGAGCCGCGCCAAGGTGGTCGCCAACGCCCAGAACGCCGCCCGCGACCTGCAGAACACGCCGGCCAACGACATGACTCCGACCCGCCTGGGCGAGCGCGCCCGCGAGCTGGCCGGTGAGATCGAGGGCCTGGAGGCCGACGTGCAGGGCCGCGACGCCCTGCGCGAGCACGGCATGGGGGCGTTCTCGGCCGTGGCGGCGGGCAGCTATGAGGAGCCGGCGCTGATCACCATGCACTATCAGGGGCCCGCGGCCCGCGGTCCGCGCCTGGGCCTGGTGGGCAAGGCCGTGACCTTCGACACCGGGGGCATCTCGATCAAGCCCTCGGCCAAGATGGCGGAGATGAAATTCGACATGTCCGGCGGCGCCGCGGTGATCGAGGCGGTCGGCGCCATTGCCCGGCTGGGGCTGCCGGTGTCGCTGGTGGCGGTGGTGGGCGCCACCGAGAACATGCCCAGCGGCCGGTCGGTCAAGCCGGGCGACATCGTGCGCGCCGCCAGCGGCACCACGATCGAGGTCAACAACACCGACGCCGAGGGGCGCTTGGTGCTGGCCGACTGCCTGCACCACGCGCTGGCCCAGGGAGCCGAGCGCCTGGTGGACCTGGCCACGCTGACCGGAGCCATCATCATCGCGCTGGGCTCCACCCACGCGGGGCTGATGGCCAACGACGACGACTGGGCCCGCGAGGTTCTGGAGGCCGGCCAGGCCGCGGGCGAGCTGGCCTGGCGCCTGCCTTTACACGAGGAATACGCCGATCTGGTCAAGGGCCAGTACGGCGAGCTCAACAACGCCCCCGAGGGGCGCAAGGCGGGCTCGATCACCGCGGCCCAGTTCCTCGAGCGCTTCGTGGGCCAGACGCCCTGGGTGCACCTGGACATCGCCGGCACGGCCTGGGACCTCGGCCGCCCCTACGCCGCCAAGGGGGGCTCGGGCTTCGGTGTGCGGCTGCTGGTGGAGCTCGCCCGGGCTCATTCTGAGATCTTCGGCGAGGAGAACGTTTAGCCATGGCCCGGGCTGGGCACATAGCCCAACAGCGGCCGGCCCCCACCCCATCCCTGCCCGGGGGGCGCTTACAACGGCCGTTTCCGCGCCACAGGGCTGTCGCCCGCGTACCCCCCGCGACGGCGGTCCTGTGGCGCACCCCCTTCCGGCTCTGTTCCCCGGGGCCGTAATGGACTTCGACCTCGGCCCCGAGCACCAGCTGATCCAGCGCACCGTGCGCGACTTCGCCCGCCAGGAGGTGGCGCCGGTGGCCGAGGAGCTGGACCGCACCAAGTCCTTCCCCTACGAGATCGTGCGCAAGCTCGGCGAGCTGAACCTGATGGGGATCCCCTTCCCCGAGCAGTACGGCGGCGGCG
>DASYID010000174.1:0-8189 GCA_036252775.1 Solirubrobacteraceae bacterium | reverse complement strand
CACAGGGCTGCGAGAGCAGCCGATGGGGGAGCTGTTCAAGCAGCTCTCGGCTGAGCTCTCGACACTCGTCCGTCAGGAGCTCAAGCTCGCCCAGGTCGAGATGACACAGAAGGGCAAGCGAGCGGGCGTCGCGGCCGGTTTCCTCGGCGGCGCAAGCCTCATGGGACTGCTCGCTCTCGGAGCCTTGACGGCATCCATCATCGCCGCCCTGGCCACCGCCATGGACACCTGGCTGGCCGCGCTGATCGTCACCGTCGTCTACGGGGCGATCGCTGGCGTGCTGGCGCTTCGCGGCAAGGACCGCGTCGGACAGGCAGCACCGCCGGTACCTGAACAAACCATCGAGACATTGAAGGAGGACGTGCAATGGGCGAAGACCCAAACGCCATCCGCCAGCAGATAGAGCAGACCCGTGAGCGAATGGGTCATACCGTCGACGCCCTGGGCTACAAGGCCGATGTTCCCGCCCGCACCAAGGAGGGGATCTCCGACCGTGTCGATCAGCTGAAGTCCAAGATCACCGGGACGACAGCCGATGTCTCCTCACGTGTATCAGACGCGGTGTCGGACGCCGGCGCGCGCATGTCAGACGCCGGGACCCGCGTGTCAGAGGCGGCGCCCTCAACCGACGATGTCAAGGCCGGCACCAAGCAGGCGGTCGGGCTGGCGCAGGAGAACCCGCTGGGCCTGGCCATCGGCGCTGCTGCGGTGGGCTTCCTGGCGGGCATGTTGATCCCCTCGACCAGGGTCGAGAATCAGCAGCTTGGACCGATGGCCGATCAGGTCAGAGATCAGGTCAAGCAGACCGGCCAGCAGGCGCTCGAGCACGGAAAGGAGATCGCCCAGGAGACGGCACAGACAGCAGTCCAGGCCGCCCAGGAGGCCGCCCACGAGGTCAAGGGCCAGGCTCAGGAGCATGCCCAGGAGCACGCCCAGGAGATGGCGTCCGAGGTGCAGGACTCCGCGCAGCAGGTCCAGCAGGCCGCCACGCAGTCCTGAGCAGCGACTCATCCGATCATCTGGGTTTCCGCGCCGCGCTGTCACGACGACAGTGTGGCGCGGAGCCTCGGAGCTCGCGGTAGCTCGATGATCGGCGTGCCGATCGACAGTGTCTATCGCTGAGCGCGGGTGGTCGCGACGTAGCGAGGAGTGATCCGGACGGGAGGGGAGCAACGCAGATGTTGCGTAACTCCGAAACCGGAGATCTCCTGATGACCCCAGAACTCCCCGCTCGCCAGAACTGGAAGCAAGCCCTCGGTCCCTATCTCGAGGTCGATCGTCGCCGTAGTCTCGGCCAGATCGCCAGCGTTCTGGTGCCCTACCTCGGCGTGTGGGTGTTCGCCTCGGTGCTGCGGCCTGCGGCCTGGCTGGCCATCGGTCTGGGGCTGCTCGCCACCCCATTCCTGGTTCGGATGTACTCGTTCTTTCACGATCTCACCCACAGCTCGATGTTCAGCTCGCGCTCGGCCAACACGCGGTGGGGTCATGTGCTCGGCTTCCTGCTGTTCACGCCCTACCGCTGGTGGCAGCGACAGCACAGCCTCCACCACGCGCATACCGGCAACCTCGACAAGCGCGGGCCCGGCGAGATCTTCACCATGACGCTGGCCGAGTATCGCCGCGCGTCCTGGCTGCGGCGGATTGGTTACCGGGCTTACCGCAACCCGCTGCTCATGCTGCTGGTGGGACCGAGCCTGGTGTTCCTGTTCGAGCGCCGCTTCCCGCAGCGTGGGATGTCTCGAAAGATCCTGCTCAGCGTCATCATGACCAACGTGGCCCTGGCCTCTTGGGCGATCGGCTGGAGCCTGCTGCTCGGCTGGGGGACCTTCCTGCTCATCCAGGGCACCACGCTCGTGGCCGGCGGTGCCGTCGCGGCCTGGATGCTCTACGTCCAGCACCAGTACGAGGACACCTACTACCGGGCCGCCGACCAGTGGCAGTTCGAGCTCGCGGCCCTGCAGGGGAGCTCCTACCTCAAGCTCCCACGGGTGCTCGCTTGGGCGGTCGGCAACGCCAACTACCACCACGTGCATCATCTCAGCGCCAGGATCCCCAACTACCGGCTCGAACTCGCCCACCGCCAGCAGCCGATGTTCGCCGACACCCCCGTGGTGACCGTGCGCAGCGGCATCGCCGCGTTGCGTCTGAAGCTGTGGGACGAGCACCGCGGATCACTGGTGCGCTACCCGGCCCGCCGCTGGCGTGCCGGCGCCCCCGGGGCCAGGCGCGCCGCCCCGCTGAGGTCGGTCAGAACGGTCTCTGAGCGGTAGCGCGTGATTGCCAGGGCCACCGTCCCTGCAATTCCACGTCCAGAGCGAAGCTCAGGAACGTCCGTACCGCCACGACCACGGCCAGCACGCCGACACCGCGAAAGCTCGGTGCCACGGCGACCGTGCGGATGATGTCGGCGGCGACCAGGAACTCGAGTCCCAGCAGGATGGCCTTGCCGACCTGCTGGCGGTACAGGCGATAGGCGACCGGACGCTGGTCAGGGTCTCGCTGGGCCCATGCGTAGGCGCCGGTGGCCAGCACCAGTCCCAGGACCACGATCAGCACCCCGGCCCCGTCGATGACCTTGGAGATGGCGTCCACCGCCCCCTGAAAGTCGACTTCGCTCACACCACGACGCTAGAGCGCGGGTCGGTCGGAGCCGGGGCGGCGACTCGCTCGCCGAGTTGGGCGATCGTCTCGCGGAACCTGCCGGTCAGCCAACGCCGGCCCCCGAGGGCCAACAGGACCCGGTCAAGCCACCCGGCCTCCAGCACTGAGGCCTGCAGGGTCACCCTCGACCTCTTCCCGGCCAGGGGCTCGATCACCCATCGCACGACCGCGCGGGTGTGCTCGCCAATCCGCGCCTGCCCCTGGATCTCGGTGTCCCCGGATCCCTCCAGCACGCGGGTGTGGACCCTGCGGCTCAGGCCGAGCGGCCCACGCAGCAGCACCACACCCCCCGTGGGTCCGCGCCCGGGTCCAGTGAGCTCGTCGAGATGGACCCAGCGTCCGGTGAGCTGCCAGTGATTGCGCAGATCCGACAGATAGGCAGACAGCTGTCGCGGGTCGGCGGTCACCGTTCCCGCGGCGCTGATCTCGACGGGCAGCTTCACTTCGGCCGCTGCCCTGCTTTTAGCTGCGGGTGTTCACCGGCCGGCGTCCCCGGGAACGGCGAGCGGGGCGGCCGTTGGAGGCCGTCGACCGAGCCGGCGGGCGCGACGCGCGTGGGCTCTCGCCCCCCAGCCCGTGATCCAGGCCCAACTGGCCCGCGAGCAGGCTGACGTCTCGGCGCTCACCGGCTCCGACCAGCGTGATGCCCACGCCGCGGCGGCCGGCCCGACCGGTGCGGCCCACCCGGTGCACGTAGGCCTCGCGATCGCCGGGCGGGTCGAAGTTGATCACGTGGGAGATTCCATCCACGTCGATCCCGCGAGCAGCGACATCGGTCGCCACCAGGGTGTCGACGGCGCGTGACTCAAACCGGGCCAGTGCCTGCTCGCGCTGGCGCTGGGACTTGTTGCCGTGCATGGCCAGCGCGGGCACGCCCTGCGCGCCCAGGCGCTTGACGAGGCGATCGGCTCCCCGCTTGGTGCGTACGAAGACCAGAGCCAGGTCGCGGGCGCGGCTGAGCTCACCCACCAGCGCCTCGACGCGGCCCTCGGGCGTGACCGACACGAACCGGTGCTCGACCTCAGCCGCGGCGCGGCGGGCGGTCGGACCGTGTTCATGTAGCGCGGCGTCCTGGGTGTAGCGTCGGGCCAGGCGACCCGCTTCACCGTCGAGCGTGGCGGAGAAAAACAGCGTCTGGCGCGCCCGGGGGCACGCCTGGACGATCCGGTCGACCGCCGGGCGAAAGCCCATGTCGAGCATCCGGTCGGCTTCGTCGAGGACCAGGATCTTGATCTCCTTGAGGCTGAACGAGCCGCGGGCCAGGAGATCCTCGAGTCGGCCCGGGGTGGCCACCACGATGTGCGATCGCGCGGCGATGCTCGCCTGCTTGGTCAGCCCGACACCACCGTAGACAGCGCTGACCTTCAGCGCGCGGGCGTGGGCGATGGTGCGGATCTCCTCCACGATCTGGGTGGCCAGCTCGCGGGTGGGGGCGAGCACCAGCGCCGCCGGACGGGGACCGTCGGCCTCCAGGCGCTCGGCGATGGGGATCCCGAAGGCGAGCGTCTTGCCCGATCCGGTGGGTGACTTGGCCAGGACGTCGCGCCCCTTGAGCACGTCGCCGACGACCAACTGCTGAACGGCAAAAGGCTGGGTGATTCCCCGTCGGGCTAGCGCGCCGGCAACGGTGGTAGAAACGCCGAGATCGGCGAAGGACTGCGTGGACATGCATGACTCCTTGGGCGGCAGTGTGGGCCGCGTACGGTTCGGGAGAGGCTATGGCTGACCCGAACCGCTGTAGCGGGACCCAAGCGAGCTGCCTCGCGGCCGACGGCGTCGACCGCACCGCTCAACCTAGCAGGCAATGGTGGCGGAGCGGGGCTGTGCAGGCATTTCTCCACCGACGGCACGCCCGGCGGGCGCCTCCTCAGGCTAGCTTGAGACGGGTTGCCCGGCGAGCACACGGGTGCCATGGCGGGGGGAGAAGGTGACGTTACGACGGGTCACCCGCTCGGCCTGGGGACTGACCGCTCGCAGGCTTCTCATGCGCAGGATGGCCCGCAGCACGATGCGCATCTCGAGCTCGGCGAAGGCCGCGCCCAGACAGCGGCGCACGCCCCCGCCGAAGGGGATCCAGCCGTAGGTCGTCGGTGGACGCTCGAGAAAGCGCTCGGGCCGGAACGCGTAGGGCTCGGGGTAGAGGTCCGGCCGAGTGTGGGTCAGCCAGATCGATGGAGTTACATCCGTTCCGGCTGGGAGCGTGAGCTCGTCGGTCACCAGGTCGACCGACAGCCGCCGTCCTGCCAGCGGGACCACCGGTCGCAGGCGCAGTGACTCCCAGATCACTGCCCGCATATAGCCATCGTCCTCGGGCTCCTCGGTCAGTCGCCGCAGGACGCGCGGGTGACGCAGGAGTAGGTCTACCGTCCACGCGAGTCCCGTCGCGGTGGTCTCATGGCCGGCGAGCAGCAGGGTCACGAGCTGGTCTCGCAGCTCGCGGTCGGTCATCGGCTGGCCGTCGGCGAAGCGCGCCGCACACAGCAGCGAGAGGATGTCCTGGCGCTCGCCCAGGCGGGGATCGTCGCGGCGTTCCGTGATCTCGGCGAGCAGGGTCTGGTCGATCTCACCGACGAGGGTGTGCAGCTCGGCGAAGGGGTCTGAACTCGTGAAGCGACGCGACAACAGCACGCGGACCTGCAGGGCGACCGAGGAGGTGTCGGCCAGCAGGCGAGGCAGCAGCTCCAGCAGCCGCTGGCGTCGGCCGGTGTCGGTTACCCCGAACACCGCGCTGAGGATCACCTCCAGCGTGATCGCCTGCATGCGGGGATGAATGGCAAACGGCCGCTCCGAGGGCCAGCTGGCGATCTCCCTCTCGGCCACCTCGCGGACCGTCGCCTCGTAGGCCTGCATGCGCTCGCCGTGAAACGGCGGCAGCATCAGCCGCCGGCGGGCCAGGTGCTCCTCGCCCTCGAGCAGGAGCACCGACCGTGCGCCCATCACGGGTGACAGGGCGGCACTGCGCCCCGGGGGAAGCTGGTGGGTCGGCTCGGTGTACAGGGCGCGGATCGCCTCCGGGTCCGAGAGCATGACCGTCGGTGTCCGGAAGCCGATGAAGCGCACGCTGAAGGCGCTCCCGTAACGCCGGCGGCAGGATTCCATGAACGAGATCGGACGCGCCAGCCATTGCACGGTCTGCAGCACGGGCGGGGTGGCGGGACCCGGCGGCAACGCCCCGTTCTCGCGGCTGGCGTCGAACGACCTGAGACTGGCCTGGGCGCGGGCGGTGGCGGTGGCGGCCATGACGGCCGATGCTACCCCTCGGCGGCGGCCGGCAAGCGCCACCGGCAAGCGCCACCCGCGGACCGGTGATACGCGAGGCTAGAGAGGGTGACCAGCTACCGCGCGCGCCTGCGCTGGACCGGCCCGACTGCGCTCGGCCATGATCGCTATCCGCGGACGCATAGCGCCAGTGCCCCGCCGGCCGGACCCGAGCTGGCTGACCACCGGCGAGGCGCCTTGACTTCTTTTCATCCGACCCTGCGCTCTGTGGTGCTGGCGGCCTCCGTGGCGATCATCTCTGCGGGGTCGGCGCGAGCGGAGCCGCCGGGGGCACTGACGGTTTCCAGTGGTGCGCTCGTCGCCTCGATCTCCCCGAATCCCTGGCAGCTCGTGTTCCGCGACGCGCGGGGTACGCCGGTGGTGACTGAGAGCACCGGCCTGGGCTTGGGACGCACGGGCACGCTGGGCTTCGAGTCGGGGGGAGGCGCGTGGTATCACGCCACCCGCGTGCTGACCCAGGCGCGCGAGGGCTCGGCCTGGACGGCCACGGTGGCCACCACCGATCCGGGCGGACGCAGCCTGGCGGTGCGCCTGGAGCCCGACGGCGAGGGCGTGCTGCGGCTCACCGCCTCGGTGAACGGCCCGGTCACCGACGTGACCTCGACCGGAATCGGATTTCAGTCGCCCGGCGGCGAGCGCTTCCTGGGCTTCGGGGAGCGCTCCAACGCCGTCGACCAGGGGGGAGGCACGGTTGAGAGCTTCGTCGGCGAGCGCCCGCATCAGCCCGAGGAGCGGCCCTTCGTGCCCGTTCTGGCTCCTCCGTGGGCCTACCACCCCCGTGAGGACGCGACCTACTGGCCGATCCCCTGGATGCTCTCTACGCGCGGCTATGGCGTCCTGGTGGACAACAACGACACCAGCTACTTCTATCTGCGCTCAGATCAGCCTGACGCTTGGAGCGCCCAGGTGGCCTCCGCCCAGATTGCGCTGCGCGTGTTCGCCGGGCCGTCGCCCGCCCAAGCGCTGGGCCGCTATTCCGCACGGCTGGGCCGCCAGCCACCCGCGGCGGCGCCATGGTTCTTCGGACCCTGGTTTCAGCCCCCGGGCGACGACAAGGCCAGCCTCAAGACACTGCGCCAGGCGGATGCGCCCGTGTCGGTGGGTCAGACCTACACCCACTACCTCCCCTGCGGCGACCAACAGGGCCGCGAGGCCGCCCAGCGCCAGCGCACCGCCCTATGGCATGCCAACGGCCTGGCCATCACCACCTACTTCAACCCGATGATCTGCACCAGCTATCACCCCGCCTACGACCAGGCGGCCGCCGCCGGCGTGCTCGGACGAAACGAGACGGGTCAGCCCTACGTCTACCGCTATACGACGGCCAACCTGTTCCTGGTCAGCCAGTTCGACTTCAGCGCGCCGGGCGCGGATGCGTTCTACGGCCGGCTGCTGGCCGAGGCGGTCGGCCACGGCTACGACGGCTGGATGGAGGACTTCGGTGAGTACACGCCCCCCGACATCAGCTCCTACAACGCGATGAGCGGTCCCCAGATGCACAACTACTACCCGGTCCTCTACCACCGGGCGGCCAATGAGTACTCGAATCGGGCGCCCCGACCACTGGCCCGCTTCAACCGGTCGGGATGGACGGGCGCAGCCCGGTATTCACAGCTGGTCTGGGGCGGGGACCCGACCGCCGACTGGGGCGCCGATGGCCTGGCCTCGGCGGTGCGCAACGGGCTGAGCATGGGACTGTCGGGGGTCAGCCTCTGGGGCTCGGACATCGGCGGCTACTTCGCCGACGGCACCCATACCCTGACGCCGGAGCTTCTGGCCCGCTGGATCGAGTTCGGCAGCGTGTCGGGCATCATGCGAACCGAGACCGACGGCTTCTCGATCCCGGCCAAGAGCCGCCCGCAGGTCACCGACCCCGGGATCCTGCCGGTGTGGCGGCGTTACGCCAAGCTGAGGACCCAGCTGTACCCGTACCTGACCGCCGCTGAGGCTGTCTATGACCGGACGGGCATACCGCTGATGCGCTACCTCGCGCTCGCCTACCCAACCGACGAGCGCGCCTCGGGTCGCGACGACGAGTACCTATTCGGGCCCGACCTGCTGGCGGCGCCGGTGATCGCTCCCGGTGCGCAGGCGCGCTCGCTGTACCTGCCCGCCGGGCAGTGGGTGGACCTGTGGCGCTCGGCGACCTTTCAGGAGGGCCCGGGAGCGCTGCACCTGGGTCGCGCTCGCGTGCTCGGCGGCGCTTCTGAGCGAACGCTGCCGGCCCCACTCAACGAGCTGCCGCTGCT
>DASYID010000173.1:0-14991 GCA_036252775.1 Solirubrobacteraceae bacterium | reverse complement strand
CCGCGGCTGCCGCGCTTAAGCGTCCCGCTGACGGTCACCGAATGGCCGAACAGAACCTGGTGGGGACGCACCTTGATGGAGATGTTGGGCACGCGCCCGTAGGGGTTGCGGGCCGCGGCGTGGGCCGTGATCGAGCCCCCGCGGGCCCCGGCCTGGGCCGTGATCGAGCCCCCGCGGGCCCCGGCCTGGGCCGTGATCGAGCCCCCGCGGGCCGCGGCGTGGACCGTGCTCGAAGCCCCCAGCGCCAGGGCGGGGCTCAGCAGGCCGCCGACGGCGCCAGCCAACGCGAGAGCGCGGCCCGGGAGGTAAAGGCGCAGGAGGGACATCTGGGGGGCTTAACACAGACCGCGGTGGCCGGTTGCGCCCGACCCGAGACCATCAGCGGCGGCTGAGCTGCACCTGGCGAGCGAACACGCGGTGCACGAGCCGGTCGCGATCGGCCGGCTCGAGCTCGGTGATCTGGACGCCCATGTGGCCGTCGGCGGTGCGGCGCACCGGTCGGCAGCGCCCGCGCAGCGGCGGCCCGGAGTCCAACCGGAGCTCGAACTCCAGCAGCTCACCCACCTCCAGGGGGCCGGGGCGGGCCAGGAGCAGGCCGCCGCCGCTGACGTCCACGGTGCGGGCGGCGACCGCGAGGCTTCCCCGCTCCAAGCGCGTGAGGGACACCTCGAGCTCCATGGCAGCGCGAACGAAGGCGCGGCGGCGCAGCAGCTCGACGACGCCGGCGTGCTCGAAGACCAAGCCCCCGATGCTCACAGCGGACACGCGGCCGGGCAGCTGGCACACGCCCTCCTCTCCCACGAACTCCACGAAGCCCTGAGCGCCCGGCGGAGGCTGGGTCTGACCGGGGTCGGTGGAGAGGTCCAGAGCCCCCCCGGCGCTGGCACGTACCCGGCCGGACAGCTCCGGGCACCCGACCAGACGCAGGGCCAGCGCCGTGCCCACCCCGGGCATGGCGTGGGCGTTCGCGCTGGGGGCACTCACCTCGCGCTCCACCGCTCTCCCCCGCTCCACCGCTCTCCCCCATCCACGTAGGTGAAGGGCACCGACGTGCCGAACTTGACCTCCAGACGACGGTGCTGAGGCACGGGCGCCCACGGACGAGGGCAGGCCGTAGCCGCGGAGCACATGACATCGACCACGCCCATGGGCGCACAATAGAGAGCGTCCCTCCCAGTTCACTACCGCGATTCGCACAGATGAGCACTCCCGTTGGCACCCTTCTCAGTGGCCGCTACCGGCTCGACGCCCACATCGGCGCCGGTGGCATGTCGATGGTCTATCGCGCCTTTGACACCGTGCTCGAGCGCCAGGTGGCGATCAAGCTGATGAATCGCGAGGTGGCTTCTGACTCCGAACAGCTCGAGCGCTTCCGGCGAGAGGCGCGAGCGGTCGCCCAGCTCAGCCACCCGCATATCGTCACCGTGATCGACGCCGGTGACGACGGCGGACCGTCGCACTCGACGCCGTTCATCGTCTTCGAGTACGTCGAGGGCGAGACGCTCAAGGAGCGCATCCGCCGCCTCGGACGGCTGCCGATTCCCGAGGCCGTCGCCTACGCCATCGAGGTTGGCCGCGCGCTCGGGTGTGCGCACGAGCGCGCCATCGTCCACCGCGACGTAAAGCCCCAGAACGTCCTGGTCGACGCGGAGGGCAGCGCCAAGATCACCGACTTCGGGATCGCCCGCACGCTGACCGAGGAGGGCCTGACCGCCGACGGACGCGTCCTGGGCACGACCGACTACGTGTCGCCCGAGCAGGCGCTCGGACATCCCGTCACGGGGCAGTCGGACCTGTATTCGCTGGGCATCGTCCTGTACGAGATGCTCACCGGGACGGTGCCCTTCCGGGGTGAGAACCAGGTCGCGGTGGCGATGATGCATGTCCGCGAGGAGGTTCCCGACGTCCAATCCATGCGCCCGGAGGTCTCCTCGGCGCTGGCCGCGATCGTCGATCGGGCGACGGCCAAGTCCCTGGACCGCCGCTACCCGGACACGGCGAGCATGCTGGGCGACCTGGAGGAGGCGCTGGCCATCGAGACGGCGCGTTCCGGACAGGCCACGGGTGAGGTGACCACCGTGCTCAGAACGCTGCCCGGTTCGGCCCGGCGCCGCCTGCCCCTGCGGCTGCGCCACCCTGCCTGGCCGGTGGCCGGAGCGGTCCTGCTCGGCCTGACGGCGGTCGTCGTGCTCGTGCTGGCGGCCGGCCATACCCACCGGGGGACCGGTGCCCCGGTCAACATCGTCGTACCGCCCCGTCAGCAGCCGATACCGCTGGCCTCCGACTCGGCTCACGACTACAACCCGTTCGCGCTGTCGCCGCCCTACAGCCAGCACCCTGAACAGCGAGCGGCGATCGTCGACCGTGACCCGAGCTCGAGCTGGAGCACGGAGAGCTACAGCGCGGGAACACTGGGCAAGCCCGGGGTCGGCATCTACCTCGACGCCCAGCCCCGCGTGGTCGCCCGCTCCATCGAGCTGCAGACCCCCACGCCCGGGTTCGCGGCCGAGATCTGGGGGGCCAACCAGATCGGTTCCGATCACGGGGATCCCCGGGGGGGCCTGTCCGCCCTGGGCTGGACCAAGCTGGGCGCCACCCCCCGCGTGGCCCACGACCAGCCGATCCCCCTCGACACGGCGACCCAGAGCTACCGCTACTACCTGGTCTGGATCACCAAGCTGCCGCCCAGCTCCCAGAAGGCATCGATCGACGAGGTCACGCTGTTCAAGTGAGGCTGTCCGCCTGGTGTTCTGAGTCCTAGGTTCGGGAGCCCCTCGAATGCCTCGACGTTTCGACTCCAGGCACTAGAAGCGGTGGGCACGCTCGGCGGTGTGACGTTCCCGCGCCAGGTGGCACAGCCGGTCGACCAGCTCGGGATAGGCGATCCCCGAGGCCTCCAGGAGCTTTGAGTACACGCTGGTGGGGGTAAAGCCGGGCATCGTGTTGAGCTCGTTGAGCAGCACGCGCTCGCCATCGACGAAGAAGTCTGCCCGAGCCAGGCCGCTTCCCCCGGTGAGCTCAAACGCGGTCAGCGCCAGCTCCTTGACCCTGTCGCGAGCCACATCTGAGATTCCGGCCGGTATCACCAGCTCCATCGCGCCAGGCGTGTACTTGGCCTCGTAGTCGTACCAGTCGGCGCGCAGGCGTATCTCGCCCGGCTCGGAGGCCAGTGCGTCTCCAGGTTGACCGAGAATCGAACACTCGACCTCCAGGCCGGTGGCCATCGCCTCGACGATCACCAGCGGGTCGTGGCCAAAGGCCTGCTCCAGGGCGGCGGGCAGCTCCTCGGCGCTGGCCACGCGGACGATTCCCACCGAGGAGCCTAGGCGCACGGGCTTTACGAACACTGGTAGCCCGAGGGCAGTCAGCTCGCCCAGGACCACCGCGGGCTGGGCCCGCCAGCGACGCTCCTCCAGGCCCCGATAGTCGACCTGGGGCAAGCCGGCCGTCCCCATTAGGTCCTTGAAGACGACCTTGTCCAGGCACACCGCCGAGGCGAGGACGCCCGCCCCCACGTAGGGGACGTCAAGGCACTCGAGCAGTCCCTGCACGGTGCCGTCCTCGCCGAATGGTCCGTGCAGGGCCGGAAAGACCACATCGACCCCGGACAGCCCGCGTCCGGGGGCCAGCGTCTGCTCGGCGCCGTCGCGCCGCCACACGCCGTCGCGCCCCACCTCGATGACCACCACGTCGTGGCCGGCCTGCCCTAGCCCGGCCGCCACCGCGGCGCCCGAGGCGAGCGACACATCATGCTCGGAGGACCGGCCACCGGCCAGGACGGCGACCCTCATTGAGCCGGGATGGTGCTCGGCCCCGACGAGCTGTAGTGACCGACCGTGAGCTTGACCGTGCTGCCGCGCTTGGCCGGACGCCCGCCGGACGGCACCTGTCTGACCACCCTGCCGTTCTGGGCTGGGTCGTTGACCTCGATGGGCAAGGCGAACTGAACCTGGAAGCCGGCGGCGGTCAGGGCGCTACGGGCTTCCTGGCGCGTCTGTCCTGTCACGTCGGGCACGGGGACCACGTCGGGGGCCTTGGCCACCGTCAGCGTGACCGTGGCCCCGCGGGCCGCCTGGGCGTTGGCGGCGGGAAGCTGATCGAGAACGATTCCGGGCTTCTGGTCAGTGGAGAGCTGGTCCAGCCGCGCGGCGGCGAACCCCGCGCCCTGAAGCACGGCCGCGGCCTCCGCAAACGTGCGGCCGACCACCGCCGGCACAACCCCGTGGGCGCGACCGCTGGAGACCTCCACCGTCACCGTCGAGCCGATGGGCGCCTGAGTCCCGGGACCGGGCCGGGTGGCGGTTACCCGCCCCCGCGGCTCGCTGTCTGATGCAGTCAGTCGCTCGGCCACCTGAAAGCCCGCCTGCCTGAGGGTCTGCCGGGCGGCGCGGCGCCCCAGCGACACCACATCCGGAACCAGGGCCACGCCGGGCCCGCTGGACAGAAACAGAGTCACCGTCGACCCGCTCGACGCCTCGGCGCCGGCCCGGGGAGAGCTGGCCACCACGAAACCGACAGGGATTCCGGGATCGGTGCGCGCCGGACCGATCGCCACCTTGAACCCGGCCTTGCCCAGGATGGACGCGGCCGCCGGCTCGGACTGACGGCTCACATCGGGCACCTTCTTGCTCCCGCCGCTGAGCAGCAGCACGGCCACCAGGGCGGCGGCCAGCAGGGCCACTGCACCTAGTAGCCAGGGCCACCACCGGCGCCGGCGGGCGACCAGCAGCGGCGCGGCCGGATAGTCCTCGGCCACTGGCGTCACAGCCGGGAAGTGGGCGGTGGACCCGCCCAGCACAGCGAGCTGAGCCTGACGGGCATACTCGAGCTCGGCGATGAACTGCTCAGCGTCGGCGTGGCGCTGAGCGCGGTCCTTGGCCAGCGCGCGCAGGACCACGGCGTCCAGCTCGGGCGTGACCGCTGCGTTGAGCAAGCTCGGGGCCGACGGCTGCTCGGACACCTGCTTGAGCGCGATGGTGACGGCGCTGGGTCCGTCGAACGGGACCTGACCGGTGAGCAGCTCGTAGAGGACGATCCCGACCGAGTAGAGGTCTGAGGAGGCGTTGACGGCGTGCCCCTGAGCCTGCTCGGGCGACAGGTACTGGGCGGTGCCCATGATCGAGCCGGTCTCGGTCATGTCCGAGGCGCCAGCACGGGCGATGCCGAAGTCGGTCACCTTGACCTGGTCCTCGGCGTCGACGATCACGTTGTGAGGCTTGAGGTCGCGGTGGATGATCCCGCGCTGGTGGGCGAAGCGGGCGGCGCGCAGGATCTGGATGACCAGGTCGATGGCCCGGACCGGGTCCAGGGCCCCGTGGTGGCTTACCAGCGCCTTCAGCGGCCACCCGTCGAGGTACTCCATGGCGATGTAGTAGGTGCCCTCCCACTCACCCCGGTCATAGACACTGACCACGTTGGGGTGCGACAGGCCGGCGGCGCTGGAGGCCTCGCGGCGGAACCGCTCGACGAACTCCTGATCGGCCACGAAGCGGTCGTGCAGGAGCTTCAGGGCCACCTGGCGCCCCAGCTGCTCGTCCACCGCGCAATAGACGTCGGCCATGCCCCCGGAGCCCAGGCGCGTGACGATCCGGTAGCGGCCGTCGACCAGGGTGTCGGGCGCCAGCTCAGCCATGGAGCATCGCCTGGATGACCTGCTTGGCCACCGGCGCAGCGGTGGCGCCGGCCAGGCCCTGCACGTGCTGGAGAGTGACGGCGATGGCCACCCGGGGGTGCTCGGCCGGGGCGAAGGCGATGAACCACACGTTGTTGGTGGTGTTGCTGAGCTGGGTCTCAGCCGTGCCCGTCTTGCCCGCCACCTTGACGCCGGGAATCTGGGCCGCGGTACCTGTCCCGTTGTCGACCACCCCCTGCATCATCGAGCTCACCTCGGCCGCGGTCGAGGCCTTCATCACCACCCTCTGTACCGTCGGGGTGACCTTGGTGATCGTGCGTCCGTCGGGATCGACGATGCGATCGGTCAGGTGCGGCGTCATCAGGCGCCCACGGTTGGCCACCGCCGCCGCCACCTGCACCATCTGCAGCGGGGTCACCTGGAGCTTGTCCTGTCCGATCCCCATCCGCCCGACGTCCACATAGGTGCTGCGGGGGTTCAGCAGCACACCGTTGCGGTACTCCCCGCTGGAGGACATCTGGTTGGTGGGGTAGTCCAGGGCCGGCTTGTGGTCGAAGCCAAAGCGCTCCATGTAGCGCGCCAGCACGCCCTTGCCCAGGTGCACCGCCACCTGGGCGTAGACGGTGTTGACAGACTTGGCCAGCGCCGTGGTCAGGTCGATCGTGCCGTAGCTGGCGTGGTTGTCGTTGGCCAGGCCCACTCCGGAGATGGGCACGTTGTCGCGCCCGTCGACGCTGGACTGCGGGGTGTATGTGCCAGTGTCGAGAGCCGCGCTGGCGGTGACGATCTTGAATGTCGAGCCGGGGGCGTAGCCAAACTGGGTCACGCGGTTGACCAGCGGCTTGCGGGCCTGGTCGGTGCTCAGCGCCCTCAACCGGGCCGCGGACCCCAGCCCGTTGGGGTCGAAGCTGGGCTCCGAGGCCATCGCCTTGATTGCTCCGGTGGAGGGGTCGAGCGCCACGATCGCCCCCTGCTGTCCGGCGAGGGCCGAGATCGCGGCGCGCTGGGCGCGGGGGTCCAGCGTGGTGATCACGTCGTCGCCCACCCGGGCCTTGCCCTGGAGCTGATCGAGGATCGTGTTGATGCCGGTCCGCTTGCCCGACAGCGCGTCGTTGCGCGACGCCTCGAGGCCGGTCTGGCTGGTGGTGGCCACATAGGAGTAGCCGACGGCATGGGCGAACAGGCCGTGGCTCGGGTAGGTGCGGAAGAAGACCCCACCCGCTGCCCGTTTGGAGCGCGCCAGGATCGTGCCGTCGGCGGCCTCGATGCGCCCGCGGTGGATGCGCTGCTCGGCCAGCAACTGACGACGGTTGAGCGAGCTGTTGCGCAGCGACTTCGCCTCGAACACCGTCCAGCGCGAGGTGAACGCGACGAGCAGCGCAAACAGGATCACCACCAGGCCGAAGAGCCGCGCGATCGGACGGTTCATCGCCTCACCCGGTGATCCGGCCGAGCTCGAGCTGGTGCATCAGGCCGGCGGCGTCGTCATGGGAGCGCAGCTTGTGGTCGAGCAGGCGCCGCCGGCGACCGGGCGCAATCGCCTGGGCGCTGACACCCGAGACGAAGTTGGAGCTGTAGAGCGCGACGCCCCCGGGCAGGTCGTAGGGAACACCGCGGTACATGGTCACGAGGCCGTTGGAGTCGGTGCCGATGAAGTAGACCGACTGGCTGGCGATCCAGCCCCCGGCGCCGAGCAGGCCGAGAACCACCAACACCGCCAGCAGGCGCAGGGGCCAGCGGCGGCGACGGCGCTTGACGGCGGCCACCGGCGGCCTGGGGGTGCGGGGCAGGCGCTGGCTGGTCGAGCTCATCCCGGTGCTCGGGCCCGCTGTGGCGCCGGCCGTGCCCGGTGTGGCGCCGGCAGTCATCCCCGCGGACGCCAGCCCGGCCCGCACCTCCTCAGCCGTCAGGTCACGGCCAGCCATCGTCGGCTGGTCGGCGCCTCCGGGGTGCGAGCCGGCCACCTCCTCCAGGCGAAACAGGACGACGGTGATGTTGTCGCGCCCGCCCGCGCTGTTGGCCGCCCGGATCAGGCTCTCCCCCGCCTGCTCGAGGCCCTGGGTGGAGCGGAGGATGTCAGCGATCTCGGGCTCGGAGAGCATCGAGGTGAGGCCGTCGCTGCACAGCAGGTATACGTCCCCGGCCCGGGCCCGGTGGGTGCGGGTGTCCACCTCCACGTTCTCCTCGGGCCCCAGCGCGCGGGTGATGATCGAGCGCTGGGGGTGTTCGCTGGCCTCCTCGGGGGTCAGGCGGCCCTGACGCATGAGCTCCTCGACCAGGGAGTGGTCGTCGGTCAGGCGGGTGAGCTCGCCGTCGCGCAGGCAGTAGGCGCGACTGTCGCCCACGTGGGCGATCGACACCTCCTGCTCATCTACGTAGACCGCGGTCAGGGTGGTGCCCATGCCGGCGTGGGCGGAGTCCTCGGTGGACAGGCGGTGGATGCGCACGTTGGCTGCTCTCGCGCGCTCGGCCAGGCGCTCCTCCGGGCTTCCCGGGGCAGCCGGCAGACCGCCGGAGAACTCCTCCACCGCCAGGCGGGAGGCCACCTCACCGGCCTGGGCCCCGCCCATCCCGTCGGCCACGACGAAAACGGGGGCGCGGGCGAAGCAGGCGTCCTCGTTGGCCCGCCGTTGGCGGCCGGTATCCGAACGGGCGAAGTGGTCCTCAGCGGCGCGAAGCATCGGTTAGTGGTCGCCTCTCCGCCCCACGACTAACCCTCCTCGTAGGTGAACTCGCTGTCGCCGATGCGTACTCGGTCGCCGGCGTGCAGGGGCTGGGGCCCCTGCAGAAGCTCTTCGTTGAGATAGGTCCCGTTGGTGGACCCCATGTCCTCGATGACCATGATCCCCCCCTGGCGCAGCAGGCGGGCATGGCGCGCGGAGGCGAAGGGATCCTCGAGCCTGATCTCGGCGGCCTCTCCTCGGCCCAGCACGGCCCCCTCGCCGATGTCATAGATCATGCCCGACTCGTGGCCGGGAGCCCGTTCGACCACCAGGCGCGGCTCGCGCTCGGCCAGGGCGGCCTCACCCCCCAACCCGCGCACGGAGTGCAGGCCGGTGGCGTCGGACTGCGCCACCGGTTGGACCGGGCCGCGTCGCAGGTCGCGCAGCGCGCTACGCGACACCCACAGCAGGAACAGATACAGGACGGCTAGGACCGCGAACTTCAGCGCCACCGATACCGGTTCCAACGCCACCTCAGTCGACCTCGAAGACGATCTGGGCGGTACCCAGAGCCACCTGGTCCCCGCTGGCCAGGCGGTGCGCGTCGCGGATCCGGCGGCCGTTGACCGTCACCCCGTTGGTCGAGCCCAGGTCGCTGATCGTCCACGCGCCTGCGTCGGGACGGATCTCGGCGTGATGGCGCGAGACGTTGGAGTCGGCGAGCACGATGTCGCAGTCGCGGCTGCGTCCCAGCACCGCCCCGGGGGCGGGCACCAGCATGCGCTTGCCCTCGAGTCGCACGTGGGCCCGCCCGGCTCGATCGGCGCGCGAGGTCTGCAGTGACTCTCGTGCGCGGTCAGAGGTGCTGTAGATCATGGTGTGGCCGTGGTCTCCCTGACCGACCTCCCCGGACTCGGGGGCCGAACGCACCAGTCGGGCCTGAATGCCGAACTCACCCAGCGAGAGGCGTTCGTCGGTGCGGAACTCAATCGAGGGGCGTGAGGCCAGGGCGAGCTTCTCGCGCCGCGCGTGCTCGAGCAGGTAGGCCCCCAGCTCGTCGATCACCTCGGGCTCCACCCCTTCATAGCGTTCGCGATCCTCCGGGGACAGCCACACGATGTACTCGTTGGGCACATACACGCGCGACAGCGACTCCGTCCGGTGCTCGTCCATCTCCCGGGCCAGTTTGCGGGCCAGCTCCACCGGTCTGACCTCGGAGCGAAAGACGCGGCCGAACGTGCCTTCGACCAGGCCGGCGATCTTGGTCTCGAGGTTTCTGAGAACGCTCATGGGGAGGGCTTGCCGGTTGAGCGCCACAAGCGGGAGCCATGCTACGCAAACGCGCCACCGCGCTTCGCTTTCAAGGTCGCCGGCGGCTGGCCTCAAACGCCGCCGAAGCCCCCGGCGGGGGGCGCCCACCCGCGGCTGGAGACCTTCAGCGCACGAAGCGGGCACCCAGGGCGGCGAGGGCGGCCACCGCGGCGCTGAGCACTAGGCCCCGCGGCGCAGAGTCCGCCAGGGGACCGGGGAGACGAGCCGCGAGCTCCATCGTGGCCAGGGACACACCGGTCGACCACAGGCCGGCACCGAGTAGATCCCGGGCGGCTGAGCGTCCCCGCACCATCCACGGCAGCACGACGGCGGCCAGGGCCCACACCGCGCCGACCAGCAGCACACCGCTGGTGATGACGGGAGCGAGCACGCCGCTGAGCGCCTGCCCGGCTGAGCCCGCCCACGTCCCGGGGGCGGCGCTGCCGGGGATTGGGCCGAGCAGAAGCTGGCGGTCCAACAATGGCTCCGCCAGCACCAGCCACAGTAGGCCGAGGGCGCCCAGGGTGCCGCGGCGCAGGGCGGAGTGACCCTGGCCGGCGATCACCGGGTAGACGCCGGCCAGGCCGATAAGCCCCAGGGCCGGCGCCAGGGCGGCCACCGACCAGGTCCAGGGGCGGCGGCGCAGGGTGACGATCACGGCCAGCCCGGCGACCGCCAGGACCGTCGCCGTACCTGGCTGGTGAGCGAGCAGCAACCATCCGAGCAACGCTGCGCCGAGCGCTGCCCACGTCACCGGTGCGACCGCCACCACGACGGCCGTGGCGGCAAACGCGGCTGCTGGTGATACCGCGCTGTGGGGCCCCAGGTCGGCCAGGGCCAACGCGGCCAGCGCACCCGCCGCGACACCGGCGGCCAAGCGCTGGGGCAGTCGGGGCCGCGCCACCTCGGGGCGCGGGCGAAGCCCCTCCAGGGGACTGCCGGCGATGCGTCCCGGGCCACTCGGCATCTCCTCCAGCGCGCCGGCCAGGGATTCCCGCAGCTGGGCCAGCGAACCGCGGCGGGCCGGGTCGGGAGCCAGGGCGGCGTCGACAGCGTCGATCAAGGGGGCTGGGAGCTCCCCCCGGTAGGCGGCTAGCGAGCGGTGGCGCAGACCGACGCGACGGGCGGTGTCGGCCGGGCCATGGCCGCGCACCGGGTTGACGGCACTGAAGGCCTCATAGAGCACGAGACCGAGCGAGTAGAGGTCGGCCTGGGGGCCCGCCCGATCCCCGTCAGCCTGCTCGGGAGCCATGTAGGCGAGCGTGCCGACCACGTCACCGGTCCGAGTCAGGGCCTCTTCTCCGGCGATGTGGGCCACCCCGAAGTCGGTCAGCTTGGCCACACCGGCGCCGGTCTCGGGCTCGTCGGGGACGATTACGTTCTGGGGCTTGACGTCGCGATGGATCACCCCCCGGGCGTGAGCGTGGGCCAGGGCGTCACACAGGGCCAAGCCGACGCGCACGATGTCGCGGTCGTCCAGCTCCCCGGCGGCGGTCAGGACGTCAAGCGTGGCGCCGTGGACCAGCTCGGAGACCAGGAACAGAGTCTGCTCGGTCTCGATGGCCTCATAGAGCGCGACGATCCCCGGGTGTGACAGGCGCGCGGCGGCCACCGCCTCGCGCGCCCCCCGGCGGTTCCCTCGCCGGCTGCCTGCACCCGATTCCTGCCCGCGCACCAGCACTTTGACCGCCACCTCGCGGCCGAGCTGCTTATCGGTGGCGCGCCAGACGGTCCCAAACCCCCCGGCGCCGAGCACCTCGATCAGGCGGTAGCGGCCCAGGACGTGGGCTCCGGCGCAGACTGGTGCGTCCCCCGTCGCTGCGGGCGGCCGGGGACGCCCCCGGCGGTTGATCGGTCCGGGGGATGCGCGCTCCGATCGCCTCAGGGTGTCGAGGGTCTGCACCGCGGTTCGCCTTCGACGCGGTCCCGTTGTCTCCTTGGGAGTCCCCTACCTGGGCCGGGGGGTGATCGGAAACTTGCAGGCTGCTGCGGGGCGACGGTCATACTTGCGCTCGATTTCCGCGCAAGGAGCGAGCGTTTGTCGTTCTTCGACGAGGGTGACGAAACCCAAATACGAGCCGCACGCCCCCGTCGCCCGGTGAGCTCACCGCGCGATGGCGCCTCCGAGCGCCAGACGCTGATGGTCAGGCGCGGCATCGCCCTGGGCGGCGGGCTACTGGTGGTGATCCTGCTGGGCCTGGCCATCAAGGGTTGTCTGGCCAGCCAGAAGCGCGACGCCCTGAACTCCTACAACAACAGCGTGCAGTCGATCCTCGCCGACTCCGACTCCCAGGTGGCCAAGCCGTTGTTCTCGCTGCTGGCCAGCAGCCGCGGCAAGTCCCCGCTGGACGTCGAGGTGCAGATCAACAACTACCGCGACGTCGCTCAGGAGGAGGTCCGGCGCGCCCAGGGGCTCAAGGTACCCAACGGCCTCGGCGCCGCACAGCGCAACCTCCTGCAGGGGCTGGACTTCCGGGCCGAGGCGGTCGGCAAGATCGGCACCAAGATACGCACGGCCCTGGCCACCAGCCCGAGCAGTGCGGATGCCGCTGCGGTGATCGCGGGCGAGATGGAGGTCCTGCTCGCCTCTGATGTGATCTTCCTGCAGCGCTTCGCGCCGTTGGTGTCCCAGGCCCTCAGCGACAACAGCATCAAGGCCCAGCCACCCAACCCGCCTCGCTTTCTCGCCGACCTGGCCTGGCTGAGCACGGCCACCGTCCAGAGTCGCCTGGGCACCGGCTCGGGCCCGTCCACGCCGACGGGCAAGGCGGCCCCCGGCACCCATGGGCACGCCCTGACCGGCGTGAGCGTCGGCTCGACCACGCTGGCCCCATCCCCGACCGTCAATCGCCTCCCCGCCGGCACGAGCCCGGACTTCTCGGTCAAGGTGGCCAACGGGGGCTCCAACGACGAGCTCAACGTCAAGGTCGACATCACCGTTCGAGGGTCCGGGGCACCCATCACGGCGAGCAAGACCATCGATCGCACCAAGGCCGGAACCGAGTCTACGGTTGTGGTCGCGCTAGGTAAGCCGCCCCCGAAGGGGACGCCCCTGCGCGTCGAGGCCTTCGTCGAGCCGGTCCCCGGCGAGAAGACGATTTCCAACAACCGCCAGCGCTACACGGTCGTCTTCGGCTGATCGGGCGGGGCCGGGGATGAGGGCGGCCTAGCCGGCCGCTGGGACTCCGGCTGTTCTTCCAGCGGCTACGGTTCCCCAGGTCATGGACAGCCTCACGAGCACTCCTGGCATCGCCGCGCTGGCCGCCGCCGGTCTGGCGCTGGTGGCGCTGCTGGTCTGCGCCGCGCTGGCGCTGTCGCTTCGGCGCCTGCGCTCGGCCCAGCGGGTCGTGCTGGGACAGGGCGAGGAGCAGGATCTCGTCGACCACGCCATGGGGCTGGACCAAGGCTTCATGGCCCTGCGCGACTATGTCGAGGAGGTCGCCTCGCGCCTGGACGAACGTCTGGCCGGGACCGAGGCGGGGCTGCACCACGCGATCGCCCACCGGGGCCTGGTTCGGTATGACGCCTACAACGAGATGTCCGGTCGTCAGTCGATGTCGATCGCGCTGCTCGACGCTTCGCGGTCGGGGATAGTGCTGTCCTCGATCCATCATCGCGATCAGGCCCGGCTGTACGCCAAGCAGGTTCGCGACGGTCGTGGCGAGCTCGAGCTCTCACCCGAGGAACAGCAGGCGGTCGAGCTGGCGCTGTCGGGCGAGCTGCAGGACCAGGACCGCTAGACGCGGGCCGCCGTGCAGATCGGCTATCTCGGACCCGAGGGAACCTTCAGCGACGAGGCGCTGCGTGACGCCCTGGCCCGCGGAGCCCCCCTGGAAGGTGTCGAGGGCGCGGTGGAGCGCGTCGCTCTGCCCACCATCTATGACGCGGTGCTGGCCGTGCAGGAGGAGCGTGTGGAGTGGGCCCTGGTCCCGATCGAGAACTCACTGGAGGGCTCGGTCGATGTCACCCTCGATGCGCTGGCCGTGGACGCGGTCGACGTCCGCATCGTGGGCGAGCTCGTCCATCCCGTGCACCATTGCCTGATTGCCCGGGCAGCGGTGGAGCCTGATCAGCTCACGCGGGTGCTGTCCCACCCCCAGGTGATCGGCCAGTGCGCCCGTTTCCTGCGTGGTCTGCCCGCCGTGTCGGTGGTCACCGCGAGCTCGACGGCGGAGGCGGTGCGCCAGGTGGCCGAGCACGAGCACGAGCCGTGGGGCGCCCTGGGCAACCGACTGGCGGCCGAGCTCTACTCGTGTCGGGTCCTGCGCGAGGGCGTCGAGGACCATCCCGACAACGAAACCCGCTTTGTCTGGCTCAGTCGCGAGACAGGCAAGCTCCCCGGCGACGCGGACCAGCGGCCGGGCGGGGCGTGCAAGACGTCGCTGGTGTTCTGGGGACGCGGGGCGCAGGCGGCGGGCTGGCTGGTCGACTGCCTGTCTGAGCTGGCCTCGCGGTCGGTCAACCTGACGCGGATCGAATCGCGCCCGCGAGGGCCGGAGCTGGGGCGCTACATGTTCTTCGCCGATCTCGAGGGCCATGAGCACGAGACGCACGTGGCCGAGGCGATCGAGGGGCTGCGAGGCCACTGCGACGAGCTGCGGGTGCTCGGGTCTTACCCCGTGACCGAGCGGTAGGAGCGGCCGCTACACTCGCGCCATCTAGCGATGTCGAGCGTCCTCCCAGCAGACCCAGCCGGGTCCGCGCTGCCTTCCGAGCACCGGCGGCGTGGGCGTGACGGTGGCCGGGTGCTGGTGCTCAACGCGACCTACGAGCCGATCAACGTGTGCACCGTGCGGCGGGCCATCGTCCTGATGCTCAAGGCCAAGGCCGAGCTCGTCGAGCACGCCGAATGGCGGCTGCACTCCGAGCGCACGAGCGTGTCGCGGCCGGTGGTCATCCGCCTGGTCAGCTACGTGTCGGTTCCGCGGGATGCCCATCGGCGCAAGATCACCCGGCGGGCGGTGTTCGCCCGCGACGGCTGGGCGTGTCAGTACTGCGGCGCGGCCTCGAACCTGACCGTCGACCACGTCATACCGCGCAGCAAGGGCGGCGCCTCCAGCTGGGAGAACATCGTCGCCTCCTGCGCCCCCTGCAACCGGCGCAAGGGAGATCGGCTGCCTCGACAGGCCAACATGCACCCGCGCCGTACACCATCGACCCCGCGCGCGGAGATCTTCATCCAGGTGGCCAGCCCGACCATCCCGGCCGCCTGGCGCGCCTACCTGCCCGCCGCCGCCTGAGCACGCCGTCCCCGACAGCACGAAGGGCGCCTCGACGGGGCGCCCTTCGCGTGCATGCGTATGACTGGATGGAGCCGAGGAGGCGGTCCGGCGCCGGAGGGACTAGTCCCGGCGGCCAGCTCGGCGGTGTCCCGGGTTGGATTCC
>DASYID010000172.1:0-5452 GCA_036252775.1 Solirubrobacteraceae bacterium | reverse complement strand
CGTGCGGCGGCGGTCGGCCCGGATGGCTCCGCGCTGGTGGCGGGTGATGCGAGGGCGGTGCTGTGGCGGCCGGCGGGGGGCGCGTTTCGCCCGGTGAGTAAGCCGCCGACGGCGCAGTCGGCGAGGATCACCGGGGTTTCGCTGCCGCCGAGTGAGCATGGCTCGGTGCCCGACCGTGCCTGGTTGACCACCGATTCGGGCCAGGTGTTCGCGGGCCAGCTTCACGGCAGCGACTGGTCCTGGACGGTCGAGGATTCCAACTCCAATGGTGACGTGCTGACGCTTGACGTTGGTGGCCGGGCCAGGTCTTTGCATGCGATCGCGATCGATTCCCACGGTCACGGGTTCGCGGTCGGAGATCACGGGGTGGTACTCGAGCGCACGGGTGGTTCCCAGCCGTGGCGGCGGGTGGCGACGGGGTCTCTGGATGATCTGACGAGTGTGGCACTGAATCCCGGGGGCGGGCCGGGCGCGCTGATCGGTGGGACCGACGGTCTGGTCCTCACGCTCCAGGCCGGCCACTGGCAGGTCGCCCATGCGGCCGAGCACTTCAGCCCGGAAGGGTCGAGCTGGGGGCGCTCGAGCGCGCCGCGCATCGTCGGGCTCGCGCTGTCGCCCGGGACCAGGGCCGGTCAGGTGGAGGCCTGGGCGGCCTATCAGCAGCCGACTGATACCTATAGCCGCAACCCGCCGCCGACCGAGCTGTTGCATTACGCCTCCGATCCGAGCGAGCCGGCGCTGAACCCGACCACTCGCGTGAGCCCGTTGCCCGATGCCCCGCTTGCCCGGCGGGGTGAGATCACCTTTGGCGCCTTTGGCAAGAGCGACTGTCAGGACACCAACACCAGCGTCTGTCCGGAGCTGACGAGCACCAATCTGTTTAACGAGCGCATCCAGACGGGGCTGGTGGACTCGCTGACCGCGCAGGCCAAGCGGCTGGGCGGCCCGGCCTTTGCTGTGTTCACCGGCGACGCCAATTACGCGGCGGGCACGGCTTCGAGCGTCAACACGCCGGCGGACAAGAGCATCGTCCATCGCCGCTGGGCCGAGCAGGTCGCGGGCCGCTTCGCGAGCGCCGGCGTTCCGCTGTTCGGTGCGATCGGCGGTCAGGACCTCTCCCACGCCGAGGGCTGTGACCCTTCGCTCGGCGTGTGCGCCAGTAGCCGCTCGACACAGGTCGGAGCGAACCTCGGCTGGCGCCAAGCGCTCGCCAGCATGCCGGCGCCCTGGGGGACAACGACGCCGACACAGCCGGAGTCAAACCAAGGCCTGACATTCACCCCCGTCAGCGTCCCCGGCGCCACACCGGCATCCGCCCCGGGTGGGGGGGCCGCGACGCACTATGCGATTGACGTGAGGCGGGGCGAGAGGGCAGTGGCGCGGCTGGTGTTCGTCGACACTTCGTTGAAGTCGCTCTCGGCGGGTGAGGCGGTTCAGCAGCCGTCGGAGTCTCAGACGAAGTGGTTGACCGATGTCCTGTGCTTTAAGGGTCAGGCTGCAGTCCCGGGGCAGTCATGTTCGCGGGAGGCCTCTCAGCAGGCCGTGGTCGTATCCAACACGCCGACCTACACCTACGGGCCCGGTAACACGGACATCCAGACCGACGCGACCACGTTTGAGACGCTGCTGTTCAAGTACCGCGCCGCCACCGTGGTCTCCGGGCGCCTGGGCTGGAACGCCCTGTATTACGCCACCGCGCCGGGCGTGCATGCTCCGTGCGCAGGTGACCCCTACCCCTCCTCGGCGCCCGCCCCCACCGCCACGACGCCCTGCACCGTCGGTGGCCAGGCCTCCGGTGCGCCCAGCCCAGACAGCGCCGCCGTTCAGGTCGCTGGCGCGATCAGCGGGGTCGGCGCTCCGGCAGCGCCTGTGGTCAATCCTCCGGATCCGACGGGTGCCGCAGGGGTGACTGGGGTGCTTCCGTTTGTCATCGCGGCGTCAGCGGGCGGGAAGTTCGGTCCGGATGGCAGTGCTACTGGTACCGGGGCTCAGGGGTTCTGGCACGGCTATTCGCTGGTGCGGGTAGGCGCGGCGGGGGATCCGACGGGAACCATCGTCGAGCAGCGCCCGATCTTTGACTGGATCGGCATTCAGGCCGCGGCGCACGTCCTTCGCCCCGGTCAACACGTGACCCTGAAGGGCTATGGTCGAGAGCCGGTGGGGGCGGACGTCCCGATTCGCTATGACGGCTCTAACAGCGTCACGGACTGGATCAACAGCCCGGCGATCACGCATCGCTATGACCTCCTCGAGGCCGATCCCCAGCGCCCATGGCTGCCACGTACAGACTGCGCGGGCCCGAACCGCTATTGCCCGCTTGACCCGACCGTCGCCCACCTCGAGGCGGCCAACGGTCAGCAGACCGGCCTAATTCAGACCGGCCGCGGCAACCACCCACGCGTCTACGCCATCGGCCTGCTCTCAGTCGGCGACAAGGCCGCCTCCTGGCCCCTGGTCTTCGAGCCACGCCGCAGCTACACCCCGATCGCGCCCGCACGAGTCCTCACGCCCGCCCCGCCGGTAGTCCCCCAGGTCCACGTCGCCGCGATCGCCGCCACCTCACCGCCACCACCGCCCTCGGCGCCGCCGCCCGCCCCGCCCACGGTGGGGACGCCCACCCTGCCCCAGCTTCCCGGCCTGCCCGGGCTGCCGCCGCTGAACACCCCGCCCCCGGCCGCCCCGCCCCCACCCGCCGGAGCGCCGCCCCCGGCACCCCCCGCCTCCCAGGCCCCATCGGCCCTATCCATTTCCGTATCCCCTCAGTCCGTCGGGTTCGCCCCACCCTCGGGCGTGGTCCCGCCGCCGGCACCCCCCATCAACCCCGCACCCCCGGGCGGAGCCCGACGCGAGGCCAAGGCCAAGCAGCCCGCCGCCGCCAAGTCCGCGGAGGGCAGCAGCGAGGAGGGGTCGGACATCCAGAAGTCCGGCGGAGATCTCGCCAACGGCCCCACCGGGTCAGATCACGCCATGACCCGCCACGACTACCGCCGGCCTCGAGCTACCTTCATGGTCGTTGGCTCCCACCAGCCGTCGGCCTGGTCACGGGATGCCCTCTACGGCGGTGGGCTGCTGCTGGCCGCGGCCATCCTCGCGCTCGGCTACACCGCCGTCCGCCCAACGCCCCGCCGCCGGAGCCCCACGCTTCCCGCCCCGGCCTGGGCAAGGTCTCGCCGTCCGCGCTACCGGCGGTCCTAGAGACCGCGCTGAGCCGAGATCGGGCGGTGTGGCGGCGGCCGCTGGCGAGCGGGGTCCCTGCTGGCGGTGATCGGGTACCCTCGAATTATGCGGGGCGGGGCGGAGCAGGGGGCAGCGGTGGCTGGCGTGGTCTATTGCGTGGTGCCGCGCGAGCTGGCCCCACGACTGCACGAGGCGCTGCGCCGTCACTTCCAGGACGACGCCTCCGTTGAGCTGATCATCGAGCACCGAGCGTCGGAGCGACGCTCGGACGTCGAGCGGCGCCGCCAGCATGTCGCGCCACCCGCTGGTGAGCGGCGCAGGATCCGGGCCTCGACCGGGCGCCGGGTTGCGGAGCGCCGGGCGACGCTGATCTCAGCGCCGACCCCAGACCTGCCGCGCCGGGCCCGCATGCACGCTGACCGCCTGGCGTTCGTCGAGCGCCTGGAACCGTCCCCGCAGGAGCGTGAGGACGCCGACAGCGCCGGCCTGGTCAACCGAATCCAGGCCGGAGATCGCGAGGCGTTCACCATCCTCTACATGCGCTACTTTGACCGCGTCTACAGCTACTCGAGGGTCGCCCTGCGCGACACGCACGCCGCCGAGGAGCTGACCCAGCAGGTGTTCGTCAAGGCGCTCGACGCGCTACCAGACTACGAGCGCCGCGCCGGCACGGTGTTCCGGGCCTGGCTGTTCACCATCGTGCGCAACGAGGCGGTCAAGGAGGCCCGGCGCCGGGGCCGCGCCCAGGCGACCGACCCCGGGGAGCTCGACCGCCAGCGGGAGGAGATCGCGCCCGAGGAGACCTCGCTGGCCGTGCCCGACTGGCTGTCTGACCGCGAGCTGGTGATGTTCTTCGAGCGGCTGCCTTTCGCGCAGCGCCAGGTGCTGATGCTGCGCTACATGCTGGACTTCAGCTACCCCGAGATCGCCGTGATCATGGATCGCAGCGAGGTGGACGTGCGCAGCCTGCATTCGCGCGGGCTGCGCTTCCTGCGCGCGCGGCTGGACGCGCTGGCGCCCGAGGTCCCGCGCCAGCGCCGGCACGCGATCCGGGCCCGCGTGCGCTGGGCGCGCGTGGCCAGCTCGCGCCGCTGGGCGCTGCACGCCTAGAAGGTCCAGCGCCGGCACCCGGGGGACGCCTGGGCTGAGAATCAGTTGCCACAGATCGGCGGCCTGGTGGTTTATTGGATGTGAACGGGCGAGGATCCAGTGACGGGGGGCGCGGTCGAGCGCGGTGGCGGCTGCGGCGCTGTGGCGATCCTCTGATGCTTCCGCTGGCGACCGCCGTCCTTTCAGTACTCGTCCTGGCAGCCGGCGCTTGGGCCGCCGATCCGCCCGGCACTCAGGTCACACCTCAGCCCAAGCCAGGAAGTGTCGACTGGCGTCAGGTTCACGGAGCGCTCGTCGGTGACAAGCCCGGGACGGTTCCGGTTGGCTCGGTGACGCGCTTTACCGATGATCTGTTCACGGTCGCCTTTCGCGGGACGACGGCCGGCTTCGCCGGAGGGGCTGCGTGTAGGGATGTCGTTCCCACGGGCGCCGATGCGACCGCCTATGTCGCCACCTGTACGCGGGTCCCGGTTCTCTACGAATACTCAGAGCCGCCTGGCGTCGGGCCCACATGGTCGAAGATCGCGCTACCAGGGGGCGACGGGGACCTCAGCGGCCAGCCTAAGCCAGGCTATGTGGGGGCGATTGCCTTCATGGATCGGGACCACGTGCTCGCCGTCGGGGGAGACGCCTCACCCAGCCCGGGGTGCCCGTCGTGCGGCTATCCTCGCCGCGAGTCCGCCACCCCGATGGACGCGGCCGGCTATCAGGATCCGGCGGGACACGCGCGGGCCTGGGTCGGCCAGCGTGACGCCGCCAGCGGGTTGTTCACATGGCATGAACTCGGAGCCGGCGAGATGGATCCGCGGATGGGTGGTCTCACGTCGGCCGACTGTGCACCGACCGGGAGTGAGAACCCACGCTGCGTAGCCGGCGGCCTGCGGCAGCTGTGGACGTTCAACAAGAACGGCAACGGTCGGTTCACTGACAGGATCACTCCAGCCGAGGTGGATCCGGGTCCCAGCACCCTCGAGCCCCTGGGCGACTGGCGCTTCCGCGTGCGCCAGCTCAAGTTCTACCCGTCCGCGGTGCGACCCACGCTGCCGGTGACACCAGGCGCGGCGACCGAGCAGGCGCCGGAGGTCTTCGCCGTGACCAGCGGGTGTTGTGCCAGCGATCCGACCCAGGACACGCCCCGCCTGCTGATCTTCCAACCGGAGACGGG
>DASYID010000171.1:0-20128 GCA_036252775.1 Solirubrobacteraceae bacterium | reverse complement strand
CTGCGGGTTGACGATCGCGGTCAGGTAGGCGATGGCATCCTTGATCTCGGCCCGCTCGTAGAACTTGGTCCCCCCGACGACCTGGTAGGCGATCTCCCGGCGCACCAGCGTGTCCTCGAGCACCCGCGACTGAGCGTTGGTCCGGTAGAAGACGGCGATCTCCGAGCGACTGACGCCCTCGTCGACCAAGCGCTCCACCTCCCCGACGACGAAGCGGGCCTCGGCATGTTCGTCGTCGAGCTCACGGAGCTTGATCGGGTCGCCCTCCCCCATGTCGGTCCACAGGCTCTTGGACTTGCGTCCGCGGTTGTTGGCTACGACCGCGTTGGCGGCCGACAGAATGGTCTGGGTCGAGCGGTAGTTCTGCTCGAGGCGGACCACGTGGGCATCGGGGAAGTCGTCCTCGAAGTCCAGGATGTTGCGTACATCGGCTCCGCGAAAGCCGAAGATGGCCTGGTCGTCGTCACCGACCACCCACAGGTTTCGGTGCCCGTCGCCTCCTCCCTCGTGCTCTGAGTGTTGGGTGGCGCCCGCGAGCAGCACCAGCCAGCGATACTGGGCGTGGTTGGTGTCCTGGTACTCGTCGACGAGCACGTGGCGAAAGGCCGCGCGGTAGCGCTCTCGCACCTCGGGGAACAGCTCGAGCACGTTGACGGTGCGCATCAGCAGGTCATCGAAGTCCATCGCGTTGGCCCGGTGCAGCTCGCGTTCGTAGAGCTCGTAGACCTCGGCCACCGTTTGCTCGAAGAAGGACCCCACCATCTGGCGATAGGCCTCGGCGTCGCGCAGCCGGTTCTTCGCGTCCGAGATCTGGCTGTGGATCGCCGTCGGACTGAATCTCTTGGGGTCGACTCCCAGCTCGTCGATGCAGCGCTTGGTCAGACGGCGGGCATCCGCCTGGTCATAGATCGTGAACTGGCGCGTGTAGCCCAGGCGGTGGGCGTCGGCGCGCAGCATGCGCGCACAGGCTGAGTGGAAGGTCATCACCCACATCCCACGGGTGCGTCGCCCCAGCAGCAGCTCCACCCGTTCGCGCATCTCCTGCGCCGCCTTGTTGGTGAAGGTGATGGCGAGGATCTCGTGCGGACCCGCCTGCCCCGTATGCACCAGGAAGGCAATCCGGTGGGTGAGCACACGTGTCTTGCCGCTGCCCGCCCCCGCCAGGATGAGCAGGGGCCCGTCGCCGTGGGTTACCGCCTCTCGCTGGGGCTCGTTGAGACCGCCCAGCAGCTCCTCGATACGGGCTTCGGTGCTGGCGGCGGGCTCGGGCGTCATCTGGCCCGAGGATAGAGCGACGGCCGGCCGTCCAGGCCGCGCCAGCGGCCCCTTAAACGTCAGCCTCCGGCCGGATTGGGTCCCCGCACCGGGCGCAGGGAGCGCACCTGCGCACCGGGCTTCTGGCGCGCCCCGGTGTTGGAGCCCTCGCCCGACAGCTCGGCGACCGCGCGCTCCAGGGCGCCGATGCGGCTGGCCAGGCCCTGGATCGCATCGGCGAGGGGGTCGGGGAGATGTATCCAGTCGGCGTCAGGGCCCTCGGGCCGTCGCCCGTCGACACGTACCGGGTGCCCCGGGTTGCCGACCACCGTCGAGTTGGGCGGGACGTCGTGGATGACGACGCTGTTGGCACCGATCTTCGCGCCGTGTCCGATAACGATCGGCCCCAGCAGCTTGGCGCCCGATCCGATCGTGACGTTGTCCTCGACGGTGGGGTGGCGCTTGCCGGTGGCAAATCCGGTGCCCCCGAGGGTGACCCCCTGATAGAGGGTCACGTCGCGACCGATGTGGGCCGTCTCGCCGATCACCACGCCGGCCCCGTGGTCGATGAACAGTCCACTGCCGACGTGAGCCGCCGGGTGGATCTCGATCCCGGTCAGCGCGCGGGTGACGCTGGCCATGGTGCGTGGGACGAGGGGCAGGCCGGCGGCGTGCAGGGCGTGCGAGAGGCGATGGGACAGCAGCGCCTGAACCCCCGGCCAGGCGGCCAGGATCTCGGCCGGCGCCACGCCGCGGGCGGCCGGGTCCCGGTCGCGGGCGGCAGCAATGTCACGGCGAAGCTCCCCCGCCACACGCGCGACGGTTCCGAGCCCGAGCATGGCTAGAGCGTAGCGCCGCGACGCGGACGCATGATCAGGGCGCGAAGAACGGTGTGCTGACGTAGCGTTCGCCCGAGTCCGGCAGCACCACGGCGATTCGGTGCCCGGCGGACTCGGGTCGCCGCGCGAGCTCCAGCGCCGCCCAGGCTGCGGCACCGCAGGAGATGCCGCCCAGAATCCCTTCACGGCGGGCCAGCAGGCGCGCAGTCTCGAGCGCGTCCTCATCGGATACCGGGATCACTTCGTCGAGCAGCTCCCGGTTGAGCACCGGGGGCACGAAGCCGGCGCCGATGCCCTGGATCTTGTGGGGACCCGGCGGCTGTCCCGTCAGCACGGCCGAGGTCTGGGGCTCGACGGCCACGATCCGGCATTGCGGGTTGGCCGAGCGCAGGGCCTCCCCCGCACCGGTGATCGTGCCGCCGGTGCCCACCCCGCACACGAGCGCGTCCACCCGTCCGCCCAAGGTCTCGAGGATCTCGGGTCCGGTTGTCCGCCGGTGGACATCGGGATTGGCCGGGTTGGAGAACTGGTCGGGCAGAAACACGTCGGGGTCGATGGCCATCCGCCGGGCCGCGTCGACCGCCTCGTTCATGCCCCCGAGCGACTCGGTGATCTGGACGCGCGCGCCGTACAGGCGCAGGAGCGCCTCGCGCTCGCGGCTCATGCCCTGGGGGAGGGTGAGCACGAGGTCATAGCCACGGACCGCGCACACGAAGGCCAGGGCAATCCCGGTGTTGCCGCTGGTCGCCTCGACGATCGTGGTGCGCCCGGGTTCGATCAGACCGTCGCGCTCGGCCGCCTCGATCATGGCCACGCCGATGCGATCCTTGACGCTGCCGCCGGGGTTGTGAGCCTCGAGCTTGCCGAAGAGCTCGACGCCGTGCGCGGCGTCCTCGCCCAATACGCGGGTCAGACCAACCATCGGCGTCCGGCCGACCAGCTCAGCCAGGTTGGCGGCAGGACCCACGGCCAGCGAGCTCAATCGAGACGCGGTCACGGGGCCAATCTATTGGCTGGCCGCCCCTCCCTACCCCATTCATACCGCGGCTTCACCCGATCTCCACCACCCGGGTCGATGCTGCCTGCGACCCGGCTTCCACCTTAGGAGTCTCCAGATGGCCGCTTTGCTGATTGTGGGATTGTGCGCAACACCCCTTGGACTGATGGTCTGGGACCTCGCGACCAACTCGCGCCGCTCCGAAGACGCCTCCCTGACCACCGGCACTAGCCGGTCCGCCCTGTGAGCCCGCAGCAGACAGCGCGCTCGCTCGCCCGGACGGAAAGGCCGTCGGCGGACTCCGCCGGCCCGGCTGCGGCGCCCGGGTTTGGCCATCACCCACCGCGCGCGGTCCCCGGTCGCTCGCTGATCATCGACTTCTCCGCTGGCCGCGTGCTGGGCGCCCACCCTGGGCGCCCCGCCTGAGCGCAGCAGCCCGGGACGCGGCCGCACACCCCGTGTCCCGGGTCGCTCGCTCGGCCTGCCTCTGTTCGCGGGTCAGACGCTCAGGGCGGGTCAGACGCTCGGGGCGGGTCAGACGCTCGGGGCCATCAGGCGGCGGCGCCCACCGCTTTAGGCGCCCCGAGCACCCGGTCGCGCCGGCCCACCACCACCGCCTCTGTCCCGTGCTCGGGTGTGAGGGTTATCGCTCGCCGGGCGACGCGCTCGGCCCGCTCCCGCGCGGGAGCGAGGCGCAGACGCCCGATGATCTCACCGAGCACGACCTTCATCTCATACAGAGCGAAGCTCGCACCCAGGCAGCGGCGCACGCCCCCGCCGAACGGGATCCATGTGTAGGTGCCCGGCGGCTGCTCTAGGAAGCGCTCTGGCTCAAAGCGCCGCGGCTCGGGATAGATGTCGGGGCGCCGGTGGATCAGGTGTATGCAGGGCGCCACCGAGACCCCAGCCGGCAGCAGATGGCCACCCAGTTCCAACGGCTCGGTCAGTCGACGCACGACGATGGGCAGGACCGGCCGCAGTCGCAGGGTCTCCTTGATCACTGCGTCGAGGTATTCCTCGGAACCGTCGGCCAACTCGCCGGCCAGGCGCTCGAGCTTGTCCGGATGGCGCATCAGGCGCTCCAGCGCCCAGGCCATCGAGGTGGCGGTGGTCTCGTGGCCGGCCACCAGCAGGGTCATGAGCTCGTCGCGAAGCTCCTGATCTGACATCTGGCTGCCGTCCTCGTGTCGCGCCTGCAACAGCAGCGAGAGAACGTCGTCGCGCTCGGACAGGTCATCGACGGCGCGGCGGGCGCGGATCTCGTCGCGCACGAGGTCGTCGACCGGATCCACGGTGGCACGGAAGCCCCGGTTGGCCTGGATGCGCTTAGGGCCCAGGGCCACGAGCTTGAGCATCTCCCATGGCGCAGTGGTCAGGTTGAGCATGTCGGCCAGCAGCTGGCGCAGCCGGCCGAGGCGATCGGCGTCACTGATGCCGAAGACCGCACGCATAATGACCTCGAGCGTGATCGCCTGCATCCGGGGCCACAGCGCCACCGGCTTTCCAACGGGCCAGCGCTCGAGCTCCTCCTGGGCGATCGCCCGCATGAGGTCGCCGTAGCGCTGCATGCGCTCGCCGTGGAAGGACGGGAGCATCAGCTTGCGCTGGGCCATGTGGGGCGCCTCGTCGAGCAGCAGCACCGAATGGCGGCCGACCACCGGCTCGAGGATCGCGTTGGCCTCCCCGGCGTGTAGTCGGGTCGCGTCGCCGGTGAACACCTGCTTGACCATGTCCGGGTGAGCCAGGAACACCCAGGTCCCCTCGTGAGCGACCCGCAGCGTGAAGATGTCTCCGTAGCGCTGCTGACAGCGTTCCATGAACGGCATCGGCCGCGTGATCCAGCCGAGGGTGCTCAGCGCACGCGGATAGCGCGGGCCGGGAGGCAGCTTGGGGGTGCGGGTGACCGACGGGGCAATCATGGGCCGCTAGGGACGGACGCGAACCTTCTGTCCCAGGCGCAGCGCGCCGAGGTCCTGGCCCGGATTGAGCTGGCGAATCTGGACCTGGCTCACCCCCGTCCTGGCCGAGATCAGCGACAGGCTCTGCCCAGAGCGGACCACCCAGAAGTGGTGTCGAGACTTCGGAGCACCGGCAGCGCTGACAGAGCTCGTGGTGGTGGTCGAGCCACCCCCGCCGCTGGCGGCCATGACGATCACCGCCACGGTCACCGCCAGGAGCGCCAGCGGTGCCAGATAGCGCGCGATGCTACGTGGGCGTTCCGGCTCGTCGGTCCAGGGCTCGGTCGACGGTTCGGTCGAGGGCTCGGTCGAGGCGGGCTCCATGGGCGGCACTTTTGCAGGCGAACCGATTTCGTGCCAGGACACGAGGCTCAGTGGGTCAGGGCCCCACAGGTACGACTGCGGTCGCCCACGCGGTCATAGGCCCGCACGACCGACCGCCACAAAGCGCTCGATGCGGTGTCCGGGGCCGAGTCGCGCTCCCGGATGTCGATCGTCACCGCAACCGTGACTCCCCGCGTCCGATCGGTCCAGCTCTCGCTCTCATATCCGCCGTAGGTTCCATCGTGGCCGACCCACACATGGCCGTCATAGTTCAGGGCGTACAAGCCCAGGCCATACTGCCCCCTCCCCAGCGTGGTCATGGCCGCCAGTGAGGCCGAGCTCGTGAGTCGGCCCCCCATCAGGGCGCTGGAAAAACGCGCGAGGTCAGTGGCGGTGGAGGCCAGCCCGCCGTCCGTCCAAACCGGCCCCCAGTAGTCGGCACCGAGGCCGAGGCCCGGCGTCGACCGGTCGATCAGGGAGTTCTGCGGGCCCTCCTGGTAGGGCCGCGCGAACTCGGCCAGGCGGCCGGGACGATAGGCAAACGTTGAGCGGCTCATGCCGGCCGGACGGGCGATGCGCACCTGATAGCGATGTTCGATCGAGTCTCTAGCCACCTTCTCCACGATTCCCCCGAGGACGACATAGTTGCTGTTGGAGTAGGCGTAGCGCTGCCCGGGTGAAAACTGAGCGTGATGCAGGACAGCGAGCACCTCGTCCCGCCTCCAGTGATGGCGTGGACGACGGTCGATGAGCGAGCTCAGCCCCGGATCCTCGAGGTAGTCCGGCAGGCCGCTGGTGTGGCCCAGCAGCATGCGCACCGTGATCGACGGAGCGTTCGGGAGAAGCGGATAGAACGTCGATAGAGGCGTGTCCAGCGACAGCCGCCCCTCGTCGACGAGCTGCATGACCAGGGTCGCGGTGACCGACTTGGTGGTGCTGGCCAGCATGAACAGGGTCCGGTCAGTCACGCGGCGCCGCCGGTGACTGGTGTCAAAGCCGCTCGCTCCCGCCCACTCAAGACGCCCGCAGCGCGCCACCGCGGCCTGGGCGCCCGGAGCGTGCAGGCGCACCCGAGCCGTGCGCAGCGACGTATTGAGTCGTCGGCCGCTTCCCACCGTCACACCAGAGCCCGGCCAGGCCTCCGCGACTGCCTGACCAGAGACGGCCACCAGGCTCAGCCACCCGGCGGTGATCAGGAGCAGCCCGAGGGCATCGCGCGGGCGCAGAGGCCTGCTCACGCCCCCGGTGCCATCAGGAGCAGACACCGCGGCGGCTGAGCTCCCCCGCGCGACGTGCAGCCGCCCGGATCTCGTCGAAGCCGGCCCCCTTCTCGACATAGTCCACCACGCCGGCCTCGCGCGCGAGCTTGCCCATGCGCCGGCCGGAGAACCCCGAGAGCACCACGATGCAGCACTCGAGGTCCAGGGCCTTGATCCGCTGGATCACCTCCAGCCCGTCGAAGCCTGGCATCGAGAGGTCCAGCAGGACCACATCGGGACGGGCGTGGCGAATGCCCTCCACGGCGCTGACGCCGTCGCCGGCCTCACCTACCACCATGAAGCCCGGATCCTCCTCGAGAATCAGACGCATGAGCCCCCTGAACTCGGGGACGTCGTCGCAGAGAAAGACCCGGATGGGAAAGGAGAGTGACATGGGTAGGGGTGATGGACGTGGGGCTAGACGACGTTACCTTTCCTATCGACATCTGCGGGCGAGCGGCGCATCACCAGTATTGGGTAGCTAGCACCCTGACCAACGACGATCAGATCTGATACATCGCGGCCCCCGCCGCGCGAGCCTCCCGCTCGACGAGATCGGCCAGAGTGGCGCGTCCCAGCACGTCGCGAGCCGCCCGCGCCGCCTCGTCAAAGATGCCCTCGGCCGCCCGGCCCACGGGTCCATCGAGGAGCTCGACGATCTCCAGCACGCTGATCTGGGCCGGGTCACGACCCAGGGAGTAGCCACCCTTCACGCCGCGCTGGGACCGCAGCACCCCAGCGCGTCGCAGGGTGGCGAACAGCTGCTCGAGAAACTGGACGGGCACCTCGCGACGACGCGCGAGCTCTCCGATCGGCACCGGCTCCGAACCGCCCAGGCGCGCCAGCTCGCACAGCGCCTGAACCGCATAGGGGGATTTCGTGGTGATTGAGAGCATCGCGCGCCACTGCCCCCCAGCGCCAGACCGCCGTCGGGGACCTGAATGCCTCAGATTGGCAGAGGGCGCCGGCGCCTGTAGCGCCGACGCCTTCGGCCTAGCCCGGAGGAAGCTCTCTACAGCCAGCCGCGCTCGGTGGCGATCAGTACGGCCTGGGCCCGGTCGACGGCCGCGAGCTTGCCGTAGATGTTGTGCAGGTGGGTGCGCACGGTCGAGGTCGACAACAGCAGCTCCTGCGCGATCTGCTTGTAGACCTTGCCCTCGGCCAGACGCTTGAGTACATCAGCTTCACGCGTGGAGAGAGGACACGGATCGATCTGGCGCTGACGACCGCTGACCGGGTTGGGCAGGTCGTACATCACGCGGCGCAGGTTGGCCGGGCCGAGCCCCACCAGGCGAGCGACCTTGAGCAGCTCCGCCGGGGACACCGGGGCCCCCTGGGCGTAGTGAGCCAGCATGTCGGCCAAACGTACGAATGCGGCCTCGCCCGGCTCGTCGGAGTGGTGGCGCTCGATCACCGACGCGACGCTCTTGGGCAGGCCCCACCGGCGGGCCAGGACTCCACCCACGAGCGCGTGGTCCACGCCCAGCTCACGACGCTCGCGGTGCACGCGCTCCTCGGGAGTCCGCGCGCCCTGGTGGACCTGGGTGGGGTAGCCGGGGTAGGCGTGCATGAGCACGAGCTTGCCGATGTCGTGCAGCAGCGAGGTGACCATCAGACGGTCACGGTGCTCGTAGCCGACCTCGGTAGCCAGCCGGTCGGCCGCACGCTGCGTGGCCAGGCCGTGCAGGCGGAAACGCTCGGGGGCGGCCTCCCACACCGAGGAGCGCTCAAAGAAGTCAAACGTACGCGCCCGTCGCGCCAGGCCCTGGACCGCCTCGGGAGAGAGCAGCTCGACCGCCTTGACGACGCTGTCGACGCGTCCGAGCGACTTGCCCTCGACCTGGTTGGCCAGACGCAGAACGGAGATCAGCAGGGCGACGTCTGACTCGACGGCATCGACGACGTCGGCGCTGGACACCGGAGCCTGGCTGACCAGGGCCAACAGCCGGTTGCGTGACTCGACCAGAGCCGGAAACGCCTCCAGGGCCTCGAAGGCCGCGGTCAGACGACGGCCGTGGCCCTCATTGTGGCGGCTCGGGCCGGCCTGCTGCATGGACTGGGTGGGGTGAAGCGCTTCGGCGGTGGAGGACATATCGGTCGTACCTGCTCCCGTTTGTGCGATCGAAAGTGGCTGAGATGGGCCCGCAGGCCCCGTCAGACTTGGCTTACGCCCCTCTTATCGGCAGCCCTGGACGAATGATTGAGTGCTTTTTTCCTGAGGTCTGCTAAACGCCGAGGGGGCCGGGGCCTGCGGCCAGCGCGGCGTCGATGCGGGCCAGCGTCTCCGCCCGCCCGACCAGCTCGACGCTCTCGAAGATCCCGGGCGAGACGGTCCCGCCGGTCAACGCCACGCGCAGGGGCTGGTAGACCTCGCGCGGCTTGGCGCCGCGGCGCTGTACCACCACCTGCAGGGCGGCCTCGATCGACTTCCGCTCGAAGGGCTCCACGTCGGCCAGCGCCTGGCGCACCTCGGCCAGAGCATCGAGTCCGTCCGCGGTCAGCCAGCGCTCGGCCGCCGCCGGATCAAGTCTGGGCCCGTCCAGCAGGCCGCCGACCAGAGGCCAGAAGTCCTCGAGCGTCTGCAGCTTCTCCTGGGCGATGTCGACGGCCCCGCGCAGGCCCGAGCGCCCGCTGACCTGCTCCAGGCGCGCGGTCAGCGCCTCCGGGTCGAGGGCCCGCAGGTAGCGGCCGTTGAGCCACCGAAGCTTCTGCTCATCGAAGCGCGCCGGGTTGCGGCTCACCCGGCCAAGGTCAAAGCGTCTGACCAGCTCCTCGGTGGACATGATCGTGGTGTCGTCGTCGGTCCCCCAGCCGAGCAGGGCGAGGTAGTTGCGCACCGCCTCCGGCAGATACCCGGCGGCCCGTAGCTCCTGTACCGAGGCGGCCCCATGGCGCTTGGAGAGCTTCTTGGCGTCCGGGCCATGCAGGAGGGGCAGATGGGCGTACACCGGTTGGGGGGCACCCAGGGCCTCGAGAACCAGAAGTTGCTTGGCCGTGTTGGAGAGGTGGTCGTTGCCCCGCACCACATGGGTGATCGCGGCATCGAGGTCGTCCACAGCGACCGCAAAGTTGTAGAGCACGCTTCCGTCGGCGCGGGCGATCACCGGGTCATCGAGGTGGCGATGGGCGGTGACCACGTCGCCGAGCACGACATCGTGGACCACCGTCTCGCCCTCATCCGGCACTCGCAAACGCACCGCCCCGTCGGTTTCGGCCGTGCCCCGGTAGCCGAGCTCCTGACCGTGGCGCTCCTTGTACAGGCGCACCTCTTCCGCCCCGGCACGGGAGCGATACGCGTGGCCCGACGCCAGAAGCGACTCCAGCACCTCCCGATGGCGATCGGAGCGCTCGGACTGCCGAATCGGGCCCTCGTCCCAGTCCAGCTCGAGCCAGCGCAGCGCGTCGAGGATCTGCTCGACGTTCTCCGGGGTGGACCGCTCGCGATCGGTATCTTCGATGCGCAGCACGAAGGTGCCCCCCTCATGGCGCGCCAGCAGCCAGTTGAATAGGGCGGTCCGGGCACCACCGATGTGCAGAGCCCCGGTGGGGGAAGGAGCGAAGCGAACGCGCATGATCGAGGGCGGATGCTAATCGGCGCTCACGTGTCGCCCGCGGGCGGCCTGCACCGCGCCATCGAGCGAGGTGAGGATCTCGGGGCACAGGCCATCCAGATCTTCAACCAGTCCCCGCGGGCCTGGCGACCAACCGCCTACGGGCCCGATGACTTCGCCGCGTTTGCGCAGGCACGCCGCGACAGCCCGGTCGGGGCGGTGTTGATCCATGCCGTCTACTTGCTCAACTGTGCCAGCGAGGATCCAGAGATCGCCTCGAAGTCCCTGGCAGCGCTGACGCAGGCGCTGCGCCTGGGGGCGGCGATCGGCGCCGATGCGGTGGTGGTGCACCCGGGCTCGGCCAAGGCGGGGTCAGTGGAGCGCGCCATCCAGCGAGCGGGGAAGACGATGTCCGAGGCCCTGGCCGAGTCCGAGGGCTGTGCGCTTCACCTGGAGAACACCGCCGGCGCCGGCGGGACGCTGGGGCGCTCCTTCGAGGAGCTCGCCCGGCTGATCGAGGCGGCGGGGGCCCACCCGCGACTCGGACTGTGCCTGGATTCCTGTCACCTGCTTGCCTCCGGGTTCGAGGTCCGCACCACCGAGGCGCTCGCCGAGGTCCTGGACGAATGCGTGGCCCGCGTCGGTCTCGAGCGCCTGGGCTCGGTTCACTTCAACGACTCCCAGACCCCTCTGGGCTCCAACCGCGACCGCCACGCCAACGTCGGCGAGGGCGAGCTAGGCCGCGAGGGGAGCGCCGTGTTTCTGTCCGAGCCCCGCTTCGAAGGTCTTCCCTGCGTGCTGGAGACGCCAGGCGTGCAGCGGCGAGGCCCGAGCCGCGAACAGGTCGACCTGGCCCGCACGCTGCGGGCGGAGGGATTGGCCCGCCGGGGGAACTAGACGGCGGGCACGACCGCGGCCCCCAGCACGTCGGCCAGCTGGGCGCGCAGGCCTGCGGTCGGGGCCACGCGGTACTCCGGCCCGAGCCGCAGGCGGCGAGCACCGGCGCTGGTGGTCATCTCCAGCACCACCTCGGACTCTCCCGGAAAGCTCTCCAGCACCTGCTTGAGGTCCTCGATCACCGCCGCGGGCAGCCGCGTGGCATCGACACGCAGATGCACCGGTAGCGGCGTCACCGCGGCGCCCGCGCTCTCCCGGGCGGCGATGACCTCATCGGCAGAGGGGCGAAACGGCTCAACCGACTGCACGACTACACAGGTCTTGTTGGCCTCCTTGTGATCCACGCGACCCCGGACGACCACGACCTCGTCGACGCCGAGCGCTCCCTCGTACTCCTCGAGGGCCTTACCGAAGATGAGGATCTCCACCGAGGACTCGAGATCGTCGAGGGTGGCGAACATCATCGAGTCCCCGTTGCGGGTGCGGATCTTCTTGGCCTGCGTGATGATGCCCCCCACGGTCACCCAGTCCTTGTCCCGGCGTTCGGACAGGGCGGCCAGGGAGCAGTCCACCCGGGCGGCCAGGGCTTCGCGGACCTGCTTGAGCGGGTGGGCGGAGATGAACAGGCCGATTGCCTCCTTCTCGATCGCCAGCAGCTCGGCCTGCTCGTACTCCTCGGCGGGGATCGGTGGGTGGCTCGGGGCCATCAGTGCCGGCCGACCCGTGCCTGGGCCGTCCCCCCCACCGAGATCGAAGATCGACGCCTGGCCGATCTGGGCGTCGAGCTGGGCCTTCTGGCCGGCGCCTTGCGCCTGCTCGAGAACGGCCAGCATGCCCTTGCGGGAATCTCCGGTCGAGCCGAAGGCCCCACACTTGATCAGTGCCTCGATCGCCTTCTTGTTGACGGCGCGGCAATCCACCCGTGAGCAGAAGTCCCACAGCGACCGAAAGGGGCCCCCCTCCTCTCGCGCCAGCTTGATCGCGGCCACCGCGGCCGAGCCCACCCCCTTGACCGCGTCCAGGCCGAAGCGGATGTTGCCCTCTACCACGGTGAACTCGTGGTCTGAGAGGTTGACGTCGGGAGGCAGGATCTCGATGTCCATCTCCTCGCAACGGGCGACGAAGAACGGCACCTTGTCCTTGGTGGACATAACCGAGGAGATCAGCGCGGCCATGTACTCGGCCGGATAGTTGGCCTTCAGCCAGGCGGTCCGGTAGGCGATCAGCCCGTAACAGGCAGCGTGGCTGCGGTTGAAGGAGTAGTCCGCGGACTTCTCGTTGGTCGTCCACAGCCACTCGATCACCTGGGGGCTGGTGTTGGACGCCCGGCAGCCCTCCACGAACTCCGGCTTGAGCGTGGCCATCGCCTCGCGGTTCTTCTTGCCGATGGCCTTGCGCAGGTCGTCGGCCTTGGCGCCGGAGAAGCCGGCGATCGACTTGGCGATCTGCATCGCCTGCTCCTGGTAGAGGATCACGCCCTTGGTCGGGGCCAGGATGGGGCGCAGGCGTTCGTCGGCGAAGCTGACCGACTCCGGGTCGCGCTTGCCTCGGGCGTAGGTGGGGATCTGATCCATCGCGCCGGGTCGGTACAGGGCGTTGAGGGCCACCAGGTCGTCGAACTCGGTCGGCCGCACCTTGCGCAGAGCCTCGCGCATGCCCTCGGACTCGAACTGAAACACCCCCACCGAGTCCCCGCGGGCCAGCATCTCGAAGGTCCTCGCGTCGTCCAGGGGCAGCGTGGTCATGTCCGGACGCTGCCCGGTGGAGCGGGCGATGATGTCCAGGGCATCCTCGATCACGTCCAGGTTGCGCAGGCCGAGAAAGTCCATCTTCAGCAGCCCGATCTGCTCGATCGGCTTCATCGAGAACTGCGTCACCGTGCGGTAGGTCCGCTCCCCGGCTTCATCTGCCTTGGCCTCGGCTAGCTGCAGCGGCACGATGTCGGTCAGGGGCCGGTCGGCGATCACCACCGCGGCCGCATGGATGGAGGAGTTGCGCACGATCCCCTCCAGTCCGCGGGCGACATCGACGATCTCGCGAGCCGTCGGGTCCTGGTCGACGGCCGTGCGCAGCGGCTCGCCCTCCTTGAGGCAGTCCTCAAAGGACGGGGCGCGTCCCATGATCGGGTCGGGGATGAGCTTGGCCAACCGGTCGCCGGTCCCGTAGTCGTGGCCGAGGACCCGCGCCGCGTCGCGGGTGGCGGCCCGCGGGAACATCTTTCCGAAGGTGACGATCTGAGCCACCGACTCGCGGCCGTACTTTTCCGTCACGTAGCGCATGACGCGCTCGCGGCCCCGCACGGAGAAATCGATGTCGATGTCGGGCATCGACACGCGCTCTGGATTCAGGAAGCGCTCGAAAAGAAGGTCGTAGCGCAGCGGATCGACATCGGTGATCGACAGGCAGTAGGCCACGATCGATCCGGCCGCTGACCCGCGACCGGGTCCGACCGCGATCCCGTTCTCCTTGGCGTACTTGACGAAGTCCCAGACGATCAGGAAGTACGCGTCGAACCCCATCCGGTGGATGACCTCGAGCTCCGTCTCGGCTCGAGTCACGGCCTCGGCGGGGACCGGGTCGCCATAACGCAGGATGAGGCCCTCCCGGACCCGGGCCCTCAGGTACTCGGTCTCGGACTCGCCGTCAGGTGTGGGGTAGGAGGGGATCAGCTGGCGGTCGAGCTCGAGCTTGACCTCACAGCGATCAGCGATCTCGATCGTCGTGGCCAGCGCCTCAGGCCATTCGGCGAATGCCTGGGCCATCTCCTCGGAGTTCTTGAGGAAGAACTCGTTGGTGCTGAAGCGCATCTTGGGCTCGGCCAGTGTGCTCTTGGTCTGCACGCACAGCAGCGCCCCGTGGTGGTGATAGTCCTCGCGGCGCAGGTAGTGCACGTCGCCGGTGCCGACCAGCGGCCGTCCCACCTCCCGGGCGATGCGCACGATCCCCTCGTTGGCCATGTCCTGCTCGGGGATTCCGTTCTTCTGAACTTCGAAGTAGACGTTCTCGGCCCCGACGGCTCCCATGAGCTCGTCCACGTGGGCCCGGGCATCATCCGGGCGGCCCTGGACCAGTCGGCTGCAGAAGCGCGACGCCAGGCAGCCCGTCAGGGCGATCAGCCCGTCCGCGTGCGCCGAGAGCTGCGCCATGTCGACGGTCGGCTTGCCTCGCGACAGACCCTGCAGGAACCCGGCCGAGGACAGCTTGACGAGGTTGCGATAGCCCGTGTCGCTGGCGGCCAGCAGAGTCAGGTGGTTGCGCTCAACGCGGCCCGTACCCGCCTGCTCATGATCGTCGACGAAGTAGATCTCGCAGCCGATCAGCGGCTTGATGCCGTGCTTGTTACAGGCCTGGTAGAGCTCGACCGCCCCGTTCATCACCCCGTGGTCGGTCAGCCCCAGCGCGGGCTGACCGAAGGCCGCCGCCCGCGCGGCCAGGTCGTCGATCCGGCACGCCCCGTCGAGCAGGGAGTACTCGGAGTGGACGTGGAGATGGGCGCAGCCAGGAGTGCTCACGGGCTCGGCCATCGTAGGCGTCAAGCCGGATGATGCCGGCGGTCAACTGAGCAGTTTGCGAACCCCGCCGACTCGCCGGACGAGCGTTCTGGCGCAGATGGGACAGCGAGCGGCTAGGGGCGCGTGGCTCCGCTGGCGTTCAGGCGCCCGCATCCAGGCCCTGGGCCCGAGCGAACCAGCGGCTCAGCAGCTCGAGCGCGTTGGTGTTGCCGGTGACCTCGGGCTGCTGGTCGCGCGGGATCTGCCCGTTGGCCAGCATGGGCAGGAAGGTGGCCCGTGACAGGGCGACAGTGGCAGCCGGCGGCGTTTCGCCCTCGGGAGCGTCCCGCACGACACGGATCGGCTCGCCGTCGCGGATCTCCAGGTGCAGGCTGCTCTGCGGCTCGTCGGTGAGCACGTAGGCGACGGTGAACCGGTGCCCATCGGTCCAGCGTGGATCCACGGCACCGGTCAGCGCCGCGAGCACCAGCCCAGGATCGATGGGCAGGCCCGCCCAGGCCAGGTCGTCGAGACCGACGGGGTGGCGCATGCTGCGAAGCAGGCGACGCTGGATGCGGCGCTTGCCCGACACCGTGGCTCCGGCCAGTCGGCGGCGAGTCGCGCCGGCTACCAGGGGAGCCAGGGACTCTGCTGGTCCCTGGATGCTGAAGTCCAGCGATCCGGGCGTGCCGGGGTCGCTGGACTGGCCGATGGTGATCTTGCCCTCGGCGATCGTGACGCGGTAGTCCCCCAGCTCCTCGATCCCCAAGGCGTAGGTGACCGGCCAGCGCACGAACAGGGCCTGAACGGGCAGCAGCTCGACGATCAGCCTGGCGGCCAGGCGCGGATCGTCGAACTCGGCCATGCGCGCGATCGACGCCGACAGCCACGGCGTCTGGCCACGACGGCGCTGGCGGGTCTGGCCCGGAAGCTCAAAGGAGATGCCGGTGTCCGGAGCGGGCACCCGGCTGGCCGCTGCTCCTCGCCGCGTCGCGTCCTCGGCAAACGCCCGCTCCACGACCGCGGAGGCCGAGTGCTCCGCTGGCGGCTCGACTGCCGGGGGCTCCGGTGCAGCTGCCGGCGCCGGAGGCTCGGAGGCGACCGGCGCCACCGCCGGGAGCTCGGCTGGCTGAACATCGGAAGGCGCGGCTGCCTCGGTGGGCTCGGGCGACGCGGGCTCGGGCTGGGTGGGCTCAACCTGGGGCGCCGCCTCGGGCTGAGGGGGTTCGACCTCGGGCGCCTCGGGCTGGGGGGGCTCAACCTGAGACGCCTCGGGCTGGGTGGGTGCGACCTGGGGCGCCTCGGGCTGGGGGGGTTCGGCCTGGGGCGCCTCGGGCTGGGGGGGTTCGGGCGAAGGAGGTGCGGACACCAAACCCTCGGGGGCCGGCACCACTCGAAGCTTGGGCGGTTCGCCTGCCGCCGGCTCGGCCGGAGCGCCGTGGGCCTCCGCCTCGCCCTCAGGCATACGCTCACGCAGACGCTGCACGGCATCGGAGAGGTCTGAGATGAGGCTCTGGGCGGCCGGGCTGGGAGTCGCCTCTGATCCGGCGCCCTGACGCAGGTGCTCGAGCTCTGAGCGCACCGCCTCGAACTGGGCCTGGGTGAGCGCCTCGGTCGCCACCCGCTGCTCCAGGTCGGCCTGGAGCTCGCGCAGCTTGACGCGCGCCTGGGCTTCGGCCAGCGACCGACGCTCGAGGCTCTCGGTCAGCGTCTGCGCCGCATCGCGCTCGGCCTCCAGACGCTCGCGCTCCGCGGCGAGCTCCTCCTCGGCCACCCAACGGGCGGCCTGCTCAGCCTCGAGCTGGCGCCGCAACGACTCAGCCTCAGTGGCGAGCTGCTCGCGCAGGTCAGCCACCCGGCTCTCGATCTCGGCGATCTCCCGCGCGTAGGAGTCGCGGTCAGCCTGAACCTGCTGGTGTAACTCAGCCTGCAGGCGCGCGAGCTCGCGCTCGTAGTCCGAGCGGGCACTCGACGTGGCATGGGTGAGCTCGGCCACCATGCGCTCGAGCTCGGCCTCGCGCGCGGCACGCGCCTCGATCTCGGCACGCACTTTCCCGAGCTCGGCGCGCAGCGCCTGGACCGCCTCTAGACCCGCATCAGCCATCGCGTTGGCCTCTCCCGTCTCGCGCAGTTCGGCCACGAGGCGCTCGGCCTCGCGCACCCGGTTCTCGGCCTCGCGCACGCGCTCCTCGGCCGCGGCCTCGATCTCTTCGATGCGGCCATGGGCCCGCCGCTCGGCCCGCTCGCGCTCAGCCGCCTCCGTGGTGGCTTCGTGGAGCCTGGCCCGCATCTCGGCCACCGTGCTGTGGACAGCCGCCACCTGGGTCTCGAAGTCCACGCGCTGCTCGGCGATGCGCCCGCGCACCCCGGCTTCGGCCGTGGCCAGCTGTGTCTCGAAGTGCTCACGTTCACGAAGTATCTCGCTGCGCAGGGTCTCCTCGCGCTCCGAATGGGCAGCGCGCTCCTGCTCGAGGGTGGCCCGCAGCTCGCTGAGCTCGCCGCGCACCTCGGCCAACGTGCGTTCGGTCTCGCGCAGGGTGAGGCTGCGCTGCTGGGCCTCTGCGCGCACCTGTTCGAGCTCAGCGGTGAGCCGGTCGGAGCGCTCGGTGCTCTGGCGCAGCTGGTCGTCGCGGGCGGCGAGCTGCTGGCGGAGTTCCAGCGCGCTGCGGTCGGCCTCGGCCCGGCGCTGCTCGACGAGCTCAAGCTGGGATTCCAGGGTGGCGATCGCCTGCTGCAGCTCGGTCAACATGGACTGGGCCTCGTCGTCGCGGCGGACCTGCTCCTCGGACACCGCCCTTACGTGATCGAGCTCGCGCCGCAGCGCCTCGAGCTCGACCTGGACCGCGTCCTGGACGCGTACGCGCGCCTCCAGCTCGGCCCGCAGCTCGACAGCCTCCCCCTGGTGGCGCTGGAGCTCCTGGCGACCCTGGGCCAGCTCCTCTTCGGCCCGGGCCAGCTCCCCGGTGACGCCCTCGAGCTGCTCACGAGTGGCGCCCAGCTCGGCGGCGGCCCGCGCCAGCTCTCCCGAGACCCGCTCGAGCTCCGCGCGGTGCTGCACCGCCTGCCCGGCGAGCTCGCGCTCCAGCTCGGAGTGGCGCGCTCCCTGCGCCGTGAGCTCGCGCTCAAGCTCGGCGTAGCGCGCGCGTCGATCGTCGAGCTCGCGCTCGAGCTCGGCGTGGCGCGCGCGTTGATCCTCGAGCTCGCGCTCGAGCTCGGCCCGGCGGGCACGGGAGCGCTCGAGCTTGGACTCGCGCCGGGCCAGCTGGCGCTCGAGCTCGGCGGCGCGGGCGCTGAGACCATCGTGGCGCTCGGACAGCTCGTGGCGTAGCGCGGTCACGCTCTGCTCGGTCGCCCGCACGGCAGCCAGCCGCTGCTCGAGCTCAGCCTCGGCCTCACCGATCAGGGTCTGGTGTTCGAGCATCTCGGCCTCGAGAGCCTGGCGGGCGGCCGCCTCCGAAGCGCGGATCTGCTGCTCGGACTCGGCCGCCTGTCGCCGGACCCGCTCGAGATCTGCCTGCAGGGCGGCCACCCGGCGCTCGGCATTGGCGAGCGCCTCACGCAGACGGCTGACCTCCGCTTCGGCGGCCTGCTCAGCCTCGGCCCGCTGCTCCTCGGCCTCGACCCGCAACCGCTGCTCGGCGTACTCCCGCTGGCGGGTGGCGCGCAGGACGCGCTCGCGGTCGGACAGCTCGCCCTGAAGCCGGTCGCGCTCGAGCGCCGTTTCCTCCAGGCGTGCCTCGAGCAATGACAGCTGGCGTTCGAGGTTCTGGGCCTGAGCCTCGGCCGCGTCGGCCCGTCGCTCGACCGTCTCCTCGCTGAGCTCGGCCCGGCGCGCGCGGCGCTCGGCGAGCACGGCGCGATCGATCACCTGGGCCGGGGCCGGACCCGCTGTCGCGGCCGCGCTTCCACCCGCGACCGCGGCCGGCAGCAACAGCTCGCGGCCATCGACCTTGAGCGCCAGCCCCAGCCTGAGCTGCGGGCGCAGCTCCAGCGGCACGGCAAAGGCGGCGGTCCAGGAGCCGCCCGCGGTGCCCGCCTCGTCGGGGCGGCCGTGTCCTTCGTATTCCTGGCGGCGACGGTCGACCAGTACCACCAGGGTGGGGGTGCCGGCGGGCGGACGTCCCCGCCAGCGCCCGTGGACATGCACCGACAGCTGCCGCGATGAGTCGGCCAGCCACTCCACCCGCTCGATGTCGAGGGCCGGTTCCAGTGTTGAGGGCTCGGGGTTCGCGGGGGCCACCTGGTCGCTGTGATGTGCTCGACTGCCGCCAGCCCCGCGCCGGGGGGCGCGCATCACCACGGCATGCGCGCAGGGTTACAGCCGCGCCGGACGCCTGCGCACCGGGCGGACGGGACGGCGGACACCACGGGTCCCAGGATCTGGAGCGTCGGGTCCGTCAGGCTCTGGAGCGTCGGGTCCCGTCAGGCGGCGGAGCGTCGGGCGTTGGCCAGGGCCAAGGCGCCGACGGCGACGACGACGGTGCCCGCGGCCAGCACCCGTCGCGGCGGCAGGTAGTGGCCGTAGTGGCGGCGCAGGTACCAGCGGGCGCCACGCCAGACGGCGAACCCAAGGAGCTTGTATCCGGTGTCACTCATCGCCGGGATCCTAGTCGCGCGGCGGCGGCGCGTGCCGCAGCCGGTAGGCCATGCGCGACTGCAGGGACCACAGCTCGATGAACCCGGGGGCGGCCGCCTGGGAGAACAGGCCGCCCGACTCGCCGAAGGAGGCCAGCGCCTGGTCATAGACCGCGTGCGGGGACTCGCGGGTGACCACCCGCGCGTGGCCCTTGAAGAGCTTCACGCCAATGGTGCCGCTGACCTGCTCGGAGACCCGGTCCATATAGGCATCGAGGTCCCCGCGCAGCGGCTCCCACCACAGTCCGGCGTAGACCAGATAGGCCCACTGGCGGTCCAGCCCGGCCTTGAACTGGTTCTGGTGGCTGGTGCAGACGAGCTTCTCCAGCTCGGCATGGGCGGGCAGCAGGACCGCCGCCGCCGGGACCTCGTAGATGTCGCGGACCTTCAGGCCCACGATCCGGTCCTCGATGTGGTCCACGATCCCAACCCCGTGGCGAGCCGCGATCCGAGCGGTGCGCTCCAGCAGCTCCACCAGCCCCAGGGGTTCGCCGTCCAGAGCGACCGGCACGCCGGCCTCGAAGGTCACGTGTACGGTCTCGGCCTCATCGGGGGCCTCCTCGGGGCGGGTGACGAGATCGAACACGTCATCCTCGGGCGCGTGGTCGAGCTCCTCGATCCAGCGCCCCTCCGACGAACGTCCCCACAGGTTGTCGTCGATCGAGTAGGGCGCGATCTCGGTGCCACCCTTGACCGGAATCCCGTGCTCGCGGGCGTAGGCGATCTCCTCCTCGCGTCCCATGCTCCAGCTGCGCACCGGGGCGATGACCTTCAGCTCCGGGGCCAGGGTGGCGATCGTGGCCTCGATGCGCACCTGGTCGTTGCCCTTGCCGGTGCAGCCGTGCGCGATCGTGTCGCAGCCCGACCGGCGGGCGTAGTCCACCGCAAGCTTCGCGATCAGCGGCCGGCCGAGCGCCGTGAAC
>DASYID010000170.1:0-9227 GCA_036252775.1 Solirubrobacteraceae bacterium | reverse complement strand
GAAGGCGTCGGTAACCAGCTCCGCACAACCCTTGGAGTTCGAATACGGGTCGTGTCCCCCCTTGGGCTCGTACTCCCGGTAGCCCCAGTCCCACTCGCGATTGTCATAGCACTTGTCCGAGGTCACGTTGACGACCGCGCGCACCCCGCCGGCGCGGCGCACGGCGTCGAGCAGGTTGACCGTCCCCATCACGTTGGTCTCATAGGTGAGGACGGGATCCTCGAAGGACGGACGCACGAGGGACTGCGCGGCCATATGGATGACGACCTCGGGGCGGTGCTGGGCGATGGCCCGGCACACCGCAGCGTGATCGCGGATATCCGCGGATACCTCCACGATGTCCCGAGCCACGCCGACCACGCCATAGAGCGAGGGCTCGCTGGGCACACCGTTGGCCAATCCGACGACCTCGGCCCCCATCACGCGCAGCCACAGCGCCAACCATGCCCCCTTAAACCCCGTGTGGCCGGTGATCAGCACCCGGCGCGAGGACCAGAAGCTGGGATCTACGTCCATGCTCGCCACGGCGCCTCTCCCGCCGCCCACAGTTCCTCGAGCACGGTGCGGTCGCGCAGCGTGTCCATGGCGTGCCAGAAGCCGTCGTGTCGGTAGGAGGCGAGCTGTCCGCGAGCGGCCAGGGCCCGCACCGGCTCCTGCTCCCACACCGTCGCGTCGTCGGTTAGGTACTCCTCAACGGCCGGGGAGAGAACAAAGAACCCGCCGTTGGTCCAGGCCCCGTCACCCCTCGGCTTCTCGTCAAATCCCCGCACCCGCCCATCGTCGATCTCCAGGGCACCAAAGCGACCCGCGGGCTGCACGGCGGTGACCGTCCCCAGCACGCGCTGGGCGCGATGGAACTCGATCAACTGCGTGATGTCCAGGTCGGAGAGACCGTCGCCGTAGGTGAAACAGAAGGCCTCCTCCTTTCGCAGGTAGGGAAGGACTCGTTTCAGGCGGCCGCCGGTCATCGTCGTCTCGCCGGTATCCACGAGGGTCACCCGCCATGGCTCGGCCGTGGACTGGTGGACCTCCATCGCCCCGGCGCCGACGTCGAAGGTCACGTCACACGTGTGGAGGTAATAGTTGGCGAAGTACTCCTTGATCATGTAGCCCTTGTAGCCCAGGCACACCACGAAGTCGTCGATCCCGTGGGCCGAGAAGATCTTCATGATGTGCCAGAGGATCGGCTTGCCCCCGACCTCGACCATCGGCTTGGGCCGGGTCGCGGTCTCTTCGCTGAGCCGGGAGCCGAGTCCCCCGGCGAGAATCACTGCCTTCACGCGGGCTGAGCTTAGTGGCTTGAAAACGCAGCTGACGGGCCTCCCACACGGATCTCTTACGCGGGGGGCACAGAATTCGGCAGCCGATGGTGAGCGCCGCGGTCCCGACCAGGCTTCGCGCGCTCGTTCTCGCCCACCCGAGGGTGAGCGTGGGCCTGGGCCTGACCGTGCTCGTTGCCGCCTGCCGGCCGGCGTCCTACACCACGCCGCTCGAGCGTGACACCGCCCAGATGCTCTACGGGGGAGAGGTGGTTCTGCACGGAGGGGTCCCTTACGTCGATGCCGCCGTCAACAAGGGCCCTCTGACCTACCTTCTATTCGCGGTGATCCGCCTGCTCAGCGGCCACTCCGAGCTCGTGGTGCGCCTGACCCTTGTGGCCTTCGCCGTCGTCTCCTGTGTAGCGCTGGCTGGCTACCTGCGCGGCCGGGCCGGCCCGGCCGCTGGTCTGCTGGGTGGGCTGACCATGGGTCTGCTGGCCGCGCTGGCACCGTTCAGCGGCGAGGATCCCAACCTTCAGCAGTACCTGGTGGCCCCGCTGCTCGTGGCGCTGTGGCTAACGACCGTTGCCGGCAGTCCGGCCGCTGTGGCGGCCGGGGCGACGACCGCCATCGCCGGCCTGGTCGACCCCGCCTACCTGCCGTTCGCCGCGGTCATCGGCCTCGCGCTGTGGTGGGGAGCCTGCCCGGCGCCAGCTGCGGCTGTCCCTCGCCACCGCGGGGGCTCTGGCGTGCGCGCTGCCTGTGGCTCTGTGGCTGTTGATAGCTGGGGCGCTGGACGACATGCTCGTGCAGGTCCCAGGGACCTGGCATCAGATGCAGATCGCCTTACCCGGTCTTGCCGGGCCTGGTGGCCGGCCTCATCCTGGGCCTGAGCGCGTTGGAGCCCCGGCGCGTCTGGCGTCGCGCCGGGGTGGGCGCGGCGATGCTGGCGGCGCCGTTTGCCGTCTACGTGGTCGGCCCCCAGCTGGACCGTCTGGCCGTCCCGGGCGCGGAGCGCTGGGGGCCGCGCAGCCCCTGGGCTGAGGCCTACCCGGTGGCGGCCTTCGTGCGCTCGCACTCGCCGCCCGGGTCGACATTGATCGCCGCGGGCTCAGATCCGGAGGTCAACTGGCTCTCAGACCGCCTGGCTCCCACCCGCTTCTTTGACATCCTCCCGGTCAACGCTCATCCCGCCTATGGGGCTGAGCGTGCCGCGAGACTGGCGAGCAGTCCGCCGCGCACGATCGTGGCCCTGGCCGGAGCACCGATCGACCCCGCGCTGAAGGCGTTGGTCACCGGTGGTCATTATCAGCTTGCCTACAACGTCCGCGGATCACGGGTATGGCTGAGCGGACCGGGGACGGCGGCTGCGGTTCACTGAGCGGCGGGGGAACGGCGCGAGGCGTCCAGGGCCTCCTGCAGACCGGCGAGCACGCGCACCACCCGCAGCCCGCTGGCCCCGTCGGATACCGGCCGCTCACCGGTACGGACACAGTGCAGGAAGTGCTCGCACTCCAGGCGCAGCGGCTCGTCGTTGGGCACGCGCGGGCTGTAGATGTCCCCCGATCGCGTTATGTACTCGCCGTAGCTGGAGGCCTTCTCGTCAAAGCCCTTGTCATAGACGGTCACCTTGCCCTCCACGGCCATGTCATCAAAGGCGGCCATGCGCCGCGAGCCGACGATCGTAAAGCGCCGCTCCTTGTGGGGATCGAGCCAGCTGAGGTGCAGATGTGCGGCCAACCCAGAGGGAAAGCGCAGAAATCCAAACACCACGTCCTCCACCCCGTCGCGCATGTAGCACTCGCCCCGCGCGGCGTACTCATGAGGCTCCTCGCCGGCGAGGTGAAGCACTACCGACACGTCGTGGGCGCCGAGGCTCCAGAGCGCGTTCTCATCGGCCCGCAGTTGGCCTAGGTTCAGACGGTTGGAGTAGATGTAGTGGATGTCGCCGAGCTCACCCGAGTCGGCGATCTGCTTGAGCTTGCGCACCCCGGGGTGATACTCGAGTAGGTGCCCGACCATCAGCACACGGCCCGTGCGCTCCGCCGCATCGGCGGCGCGCTGAGCGTCGACCACCGACTGGGCCAGAGGCTTTTCGACCAGGCAGTGCTTGCCGGCCTCGAGCACGGCCTCGGCCAGGGTGGCGTGGGTGGGCACGGGCGTGGCGAGCACGACGGCATCGAGGTCAGGGTCACCGAGCAGGTCAGACAACTCGGTGGTGAAGCGCGCACCGGGATGCTGGCCGGCCAGGCGCTCATGGGTCCCGAGGTCGCGATCGCAGCACCAGGCCAGCTCACAGCCCGGCAGGGCATCGAAGTTGCGGGCCAGGTTGGGGCCCCAGTAGCCCAGCCCGACCACTCCCACGCGCACGGCGGAGGGGGTCACAGCCGAACAGCGTTGGCGGCGGCGGTGCGGCGGGTGATCCCGCGCAGGTCGAGGGTCTGGGGCACCTGGCCGAGGACCTGGTCGTGGTCGACGTCGGGGTGAGCGGTGACGATGACCGCCAGCTCGGCATCCTGGAGGGCCTCTATTAGATCGATGCTTCGTAGCTCGAACTCGGGCAGCTCGGGCACGTAGGGATCGTGGTAGGACACCCGGGCGCCCAGGGCCTGCAGGAGCGTGATGATCTTCAGCGCCGGGGACTCGCGCATGTCGCCGACGCCGGGCTTGTAGCTGGCGCCGATAAGCAAGATGTTGGTCCCCCGCACCGGCTTGGCGGCCTCGTTGAGCAGGCGCTCGATCTTGGCCACGCAGTGGTAGGGCATCTGCTGGTTGATCTTGCCCGCCAGCTCGATGAACTCGGTCGTCATGTCGAACTCGCGCGCACGCCAGGACAGATAGAAGGGGTCGACGGGCAGGCAGTGGCCGCCCATTCCCGGCCCCGGCTCAAAGCGCATGAAGCCGTAGGGCTTGGTGGCGGCGGCGTCGACGACCTCCCAGATGTCGATGCCCATGCGATCGGTCAACAGCGCCAGCTCGTTGACCAGCGCGATGTTCACCGAGCGGAAGATGTTCTCCAGCAGCTTGGTCAGCTCGGCCGCCTCGGGGGTGGACACGCGCACGATCGTCTCGCACACCAGCCCGTAGAGCTCCTCGGCCCGGTCACCGCAGGCGTCGGTGAGCCCGCCGAGCACTTTTGGGGTGTTGCGCAGGGTGTAGTCGGTGCGCCCCGGGTCCACCCGCTCGGGGGAGAAGGCGACGTGGAAGTCGCGTCCGGCGGCCAGACCGGACTCCTCGAGCAGGGGGACCAGCCGCTCGCGTGTGGTGCCCGGGTAGGTGGTGGACTCGAGCACCACCAGCTGACCGGCCTGCAGGACCTCGGCCAGGGAGCGGGCCGTGTCAAGCAGCGGCGAGAGGTCGGGCTCGCGGTTGGCGGTCAGCGGCGTGGGCACGCAGATGATCACCGCGTCGACGCGGGCGAGCTTGGCGTAGCGGGAGGTGGCCTCGATGAGCCCCCCCACGGCCGCCAGGCGCTCGGAGCTGATGTCCTCGATGTAGGAGCGTCCCGCCCGAATCGACTCGAGCTTGGAGGAGTCGACGTCGAGGCCGACGACCTCGATCCCCTCCTCGGCGAACGCGACCGCCAGCGGCAGCCCCACATACCCGAGCCCGACGATGCCCACGGCCATAGGGGGCGCAGTTTAGGCCCTCAGACCCCCGGCAACATGCACCCAGGGCTGGCCAAAGGGGGCTATCGGTGAGAAACTGCGCATCCTTGACGCGCTTGGCGCGTTATGGAAAGCCGGGTGGCGTCTGTAGGGGGCGCACCCGCCGGGCCGACCCGCTGCTCCGTGATGTCGAGCTCTGAACGCCATATCTCAAACGCCAGCCGGCTGACGCTCGTGCCCAGCCCGCCCGAGCCGCTGCCCCAGGCGGAGGTTCTCGGGGTGCCGCTGGCGCTCACCGACTACGAGCGCACGATGGACTGGATGGACGCGATGGTGGCCAGCAACCAGCGCGGCTATCTGACGGCGGCGGCCGTGCACCTGGTGATGGTCGCCCAGGAGGACTCCGACACGCGACAGGCGGTGCTCGACGCGACGCTGGCGGTGCCCGACGGACAGCCGCTGGTGTGGGCGCTGCGGGCGCTGGGCCACGACTCCTCGCGGGTCTACGGTCCCGAGCTGATGGCGCGCTACTGCGAGCGCTCGGCGCAGACCGGGACGCGCATGTACCTCTACGGGGGTCGCAACCAGGGCGCCCTGGTCCAGCTGGCCCTCAACCTGCGCCAGCGCTATCCCGGCCTGCAGATCGTCGGTGGCTACTCGCCGCCGTTTACCGCACCCACCGATTCCGAGGTCGACTGGACCGTCAACGAGATCAACTCCTCCCGCGCCGACGTGGTGTGGGTGGGCACCGGACAGCCCAAGCAGGAGAAGTGGATGGCGCACATGCGCCCGCGGCTGACGCCGCCGCTGCTGGTGGGCGTGGGCGCGGCGTTTGACTTCCACGCCGGCCTGGTGCCCCAGGCGCCGCAGTGGATGCAGAACCTGGGCCTGGAGTGGAGCTATCGCCTGGCCCACGAGCCCCGGCGGCTGTGGCGTCGCTACGCCCGCTACAACCCCCGCTTCGTCGGAGGCTTCACCGGCCAGTACCTGCGTGAGCGCCGCGCCTAGCGCGGCCTGGCCGCTCGATAGCCTGAACCGCCGATGAGCTATCAGGTTTCGATCGTGGGACTCGGACGGGTGGGGCTGCCACTGGCGCTCAGCTTCGCCGACCGCGGGCTGCAGGTCCTGGGCATCGACAATGACCCCAAGCGCCTGCAGACCGTGCGCGAGGGCCGGATGCCGTTCGCCGAGACCGGGGCCCAGGCGCTGCTGGACCGAGTGCAGGCCGCCGGTCGCCTGGAGCTCTCAGACCGAGTGGTCGACGCCGCGGGGGCCGAGCACATCGTGCTCACGCTGGGCACGCCCTCCTTCTCACACATCGAAATCGACATGCGCGACATCCGCTCGGCCCTGGACGACCTGTTGGGCGTGCTTCGTCGCGGTCACGCCCTGACCCTGCGCTCGACCATCGCCCCGGGCACGACCGAGTTCGTGGCGGGGTACCTGGCCAAGCATCGCGGATTCGAGGTGGGAAGCGACGTCTTCGTGGCCCATGCCCCCGAGCGGATCGCCGCCGGGCGCTTCCTGGAGGAGATCGGCACGCTGCCGTGCATCGTCGGCGGCGTCGGGGAGCGCTCGGGAGAGGTGGTGGGCGCGCTGTTCGAGGTCTTCGGGGCGCCGATCGTGCAGACCACGCCGGTGCAGGCCGAGCTGGCCAAGATCTGGACCAACATCCTGCGCTACGCCAACTTCGCGCTGCCCAACCTGCTGATGATGGACTGCGAGCAGCACGGGGCCAACGTGTTCGAGGTGATCGACCTGATCAACCGCGACTACCCGCGGGGCGGGATCGCCCGGCCCGGCCTGACGGCCGGCACCTGCCTGCGCAAGGACTTCGCCTTCTCCGAGGAACGCTCCAACGCCCCCGGAATGCTGCTGGCGGTATCGCGCGTGAACGAGTCGGTGCCGCTGTTCCTGGTCGAGGGCGTCAAGCGCCGGGTGGGTGAGCTCAACGGCCGTAAGGTCGCGGTGCTGGGACTGGCGTTCAAGGCGGGGACCGACGACGAGCGCGACTCGCTCGCGCACAAGCTCGTGCGACTGCTCGAGCGCGAGCTGGCCGACGTGGCCATCCACGACCCCCACGTGTCCACGCCCACCGCGAGCCTGGAAGAGGCGATAAGCGGGGCCGACGTGGTGATGCTGGCGACCAACCACGCCGAGTTCTGCCGACCCGAGGTGCTCGAGCAGATCACCGCACAGGCCGCCTCTGACTGCCTGCTGGTCGACCCCTGGGACTGCTGGGGGGCCGGGCAGGTGTTCGCCTACGCCAGCGAGGTGGCGGCGCTGCTCGGCGCGGCGTGAACCGGGTCCTGGTCACCGGGGGGGCGGGGACGATCGGGGCAGCGGTCGTGCGCCGGCTGCTCGCCGACCCCGCCTTCGAGGTGCGTGTCTCCGATCAGCGACCCGCGCCACAGTGGATGCGCGAGGGCTGTGAGATCCACACCGGTGACCTGCGCGACCTCGACCGCGCGCGCGAGGCGAGCGCCGGCTGCTCACACGTCATCCACCTGGCGGCGATCGTGGGCGGCATCGCCAACTTCCATCGCCTCCCCCACACCCTGACCGAGGTCAACAACGCGCTCTACAACGCGATCATCCGGGCGGCGCTTGACCACGAGGTCGAGCGCCTGGTCTACGTGTCCTCCTCGATGGTCTTCGAGCGCGCCGAGCGCTACCCGACCCCCGAGGACTACCTGCCCGACTGCCCGGTCCCCCAGTCCGCCTACGGGTTCTCCAAGCTCACCGGCGAGGTCTACTGCCGAGCCGCCCACGCCGAGCACGGCCTGCCGTTCACCATCTGCCGCCCGTTCAACGCCTACGGCCCCGGTGAGCTGCCCGACTCAGAGCCCGGCATCGCCCACGCCGTGCCCGACCTGATCCGCAAGGCGCTGGCGGGCCAGCGGCCCCTGCAGATCTTCGGCTCAGGCGAGCAGACCCGCACGTTGACCCACGTCGACGACATCGCCGACGGAGTGGTCACCGCGATGGCCTCCCCGGCGGCCCTCAACGAGGACTTCAACATCTCCGCCTCCCGGGAGCTGACGGTGGCCGAGATCGCCCGCCTGATCTGGATCGCCTGTGAGCTGGATCCCGAGGACTTCGAGCTCGAGCACCTGCCGAGCTTCGAGGTCGATGTCCAGCGCCGCTGGCCCTCGGTGGACAAGGCCCGGCGCCTGCTGGGCTGGGAGGCACGGATCCCGCTGGAGGAGGGCCTGGCCTCGACCGTGGCCTGGCTGCGCAGCGTGCCCGCTCTGGAGGCGGGAGCCCGCTAGGGTTGCCCGCCGTGGCGGCCTGGCCCCGGGCGCGGAGCGCCCCCTAAGAACATGACCGATCCTCGACGCGCACTGATCACCGGCGTTACCGGCCAGGACGGCTCCTATCTGGCCGAGCTGCTGCTGGAGAAGGACTATGAGGTCCACGGGATGGTTCGGCGGGCCTCGACGGAGAAGTTCGAGCGCATCGAGCACATCCGCGACCGCATCACGCTGCACCAGGGGGACCTGCTCGACCAGCGTTCGCTGGTCGACACGCTGCGTGCCTCGCGGCCGAGTGAGATCTACAACCTGGCCGCCATGAGCTACGTGGCGGTGTCCTGGGTCCAGCCCACGCTGACCGCCGAGTTCACCGGGGTCGGTGTCACCCGCATGCTCGAGGCGATGCGCGAGACCTGCCCCGAGGCGCGCTTCTATCAGGCGTCCTCGAGCGAGATGTTCGGCAAGGTGCTGGAGGTGCCACAGACCGAGAGCACCCCGTTCTATCCCCGTTCACCCTATGGAGTGGCCAAGGCCTACGGTCACTTCATTACGGTCAATTACCGTGAATCGTATGACTTGCACGCCACCAGCGGGATACTTTTCAACCACGAATCCGAGCGTCGGGGACTGGAGTTCGTCACCCGCAAGATCGCCTGGCACGCGGCGGCGATCAAGCTCGGCCTGAAGTCCGAGTTGCGACTGGGCAACCTCGATGCTGAGCGCGACTGGGGCTACGCGAAGGACTACGTGCAGGCTATGTGGCTGATGCTCCAGCGCGACGATCCCCAGGACTACGTGATCGCCACGGGCAAGGCCCACTCGGTACGCCAGTGTGTCGAGATCGCGTTTGACCAGGCCGGCCTCGACATCGACCAGCACGTCGTCATCGACGATGCCTTCAAGCGACCCGCCGAGGTCGACCACCTGATCGGAGATCACTCCAAGGCCTCCGAGCAGCTGGGCTGGGAGCCCGAGACCGACTTCGAGACGATGATCCGGCTGATGGTCGACGCAGACCACGCCAACTTGTCGCGCTAGCTCAGCCGAGCATCGAGGCGTAGGGGAGTCGTCCGCCCCTACCGGCTGAACTGGATCGTCAGGCGACA
>DASYID010000169.1:0-42153 GCA_036252775.1 Solirubrobacteraceae bacterium | reverse complement strand
AGGGGGCCCGGCGTCCGCCGACCAGACCGGCCCCTACGCGATGACGGGCCAGGCCTGGCAGTACGGCGGCGCGACCCCCGACACCCGCAACGCGTTCGACGCGACCCTAACCGGGGCTAGGGCGGTGACACTCGACAGCCGGCGCATGCGCCTGGCTGCGCGCGAGACGGTGACGGGTGCGGTCAGCACCCAGGCGCCCCTGCGCCTGAGCGTGCTCGGACGCTTTGGACTCAACACCCGCGCGCGGGTCGACGGGCGTGAGGTCGACCCCCACCTGATGGCGTCCGCCGTCTCGGTGGACGTCCCCGCCGGTCAGCACGAGGTCGTCTTCGACCATCCTCCCGGCGCTGGGGTCCTGGGCGTGCGCGGTGCCCGCGGCTGCACCAGTCGCCGCCGCTTTCAGATTCGCCTCCCGCGTCCGCGCGGCGATCGGCTGGTGTCAGCACGGGTGCTGGTCAACGGCTTTCCGGCCCATACCTTTCGCGGCCGCCGTCTGCGCGCCAACATCAACCTGCACGGCCTGCCCCGCGGCACCGTGCACGTGACGATCGTCGCGCGCACCGCGCGCGGGCGAACGCTACGCCAGCAGCGCACCTACCACACCTGCCGCCCGGGTCACAGGGTCCGCAGACGGTCCCCCCGGCCTCGGCGGGGCGCAGCCGGCCGTCGAGCATCGCCGGGCCAGACGACCGGTGCCCGGGGCCGCCGCGGGGCGGCGTGAGCCGGTTGCGCCTCGCGTCGGTGCTCGTGCTGGCGGTCGGGGCGCTGGCCCTCGGTGGGCTGGCTCCCAGGACCGCCGCCGCCCAGGATGTGACCCAGTACGTCGACCCGATGACCGGCACGATCCCGGTCGGGTTCGTGTTTCCCGGGGCGGCCACGCCGTTTGGCATGGTGCAGAACTCGCCTGACACCACCAGCCCGATCGCCTACACGGGCTACGTCTATACCGACCCGATCATTCGTGGCTTCAGCCTCCTGCACCTCTCGGGGGGCGGTGCGCCCATGTCCGCCGACCTGCCGTTCATGCCCAGCGTCTCACCGGCCCCCAGCAACTCTGATCCCAACGCGATGGGCTCGGGCTACGACCATTCCACCGAGCACGCCGAGCCGGGCTATTACACCGTCGCCCTGACCCAGGGAACCAAGGTCGAGTTGACCGCGGGGGCCCACACCGCCATGCAGCGCTATACCTTCCCGCCCACGCCCTCTGCCGGCGTGATCCTGGACGTCAGCCGCAACGCCGAGGGCGTGCGCCAGGGCACCTTCGCCGTCACCGGACCCGACGAGGTGTCGGGCTCGGTCAACGAGGGTCACTATCGGGCGTTCTTCGTCGCCCGCTTCAGCCGGCCGTTCAGCTCGACCAAGACCTTTGCCGCGTCGGGCACCGGCGCAGGTGGCTGGGTGGGCTTTGACACCACCGCCGATCAGGCCGTCACGGTCCGGGTGGGCGTGTCCTTCGTGGACCTGACCGGTGCGCGAAACAACCTGCACTCCGAGGCGCCGACCTTTGACTTCGACGGCATGCGTGCCGCCGCCCATGCCGCCTGGGCCGGCGAGCTCGGTCGGGTCCAGACTCAGGGCGCCACCCCGCTGGAGCTCAAGAGCTTCTACACCGCGCTCTATCACGCGTCGCTGTACCCGAGCGTGTTCAACGACGTCGACGGCCGCTACATGGGCTTTGACCAGCAGATCCACCACATCGACGGTGGTCATCCCCAGTACGCCAACTTCTCCTCCTGGGACACCTACCGCGCCGAGAACCAGCTGCTGGCCCTGTGGCAGCCGACGCGTTACCGCGACATGCTGCGCTCGTTGCTGCGCGACCACCAGCAGGGGGGTTACCTGCCGCGCTGGGGCGAGTACAGCTACGACGCCTCGCACATGTCCGGTGACCCGGCCATCCAGATGATCGTCGACGGCTACTGCCGCGGGCTGCTGAACCGACAAGAGGCCGCAGCCCTCTACGCCGCGGGCTACGCGCTGCGCGCGCGCCGGTCGGCCGACCTCTACCGGCTCGGCTACCTGCCCGGCAACGCGGGCACCACACTCGAGTACGGGGTGGCCGACTTCGATCTGGCCTTGATGGCCGACGCCCTCGGGCGTCGGGGGGACGTGGCGCGCCTCGTGGCCGACTCACTGCGCTATCGCAACCTGCTGGAGCCGGCGAGCAAGTGGATCGCTCCCCGCAACGGCGACGGCTCCTGGCCATCGCCGTTTGACCCCACCTCGGAGACCGGCTTTCAGGAGGGCAACTCGTGGCAGTACTCGTGGCTGGTCATGCACGACGAGCGCGGCCTGTTTGACCGCATGGGAGGCGACGCCGCGGTGGCCGGACGCCTGCAGAACTTCTTCCGCGAGCCTCCCGAGGCGCAGAACGCGCAGAACGTGTTTGGCACCACCTACCGCACCGATCAGTTCGCCCCGGGCAACGAGATGGACCTCGAGGCGCCGTGGCTGTTCCCCTGGCTGCGCCAGCCCTCGGCGACCGCGGCCGAGACCCGCAGCCTGCAACGCCTCTGGCGTCCCACCCCGGACGGCATGCCCGGCAACGACGACCTCGGGTCGATGTCGGCGTGGCACGTGTTCAACATGCTCGGCTTCAGCCCGGTGGCGCCCGGTGCGCCGTTCTATGTCATCGGCAGCCCCGCCTTCACCAACGTCGTCATCACTCCGACCGCAGGAGCTCCGATCACCATCGAGGCGCCCGGTGCCTCGGCGGTCAACCAGTACGTGACCGCGGCCTCCATCGCCGGTCAGCCGCTGCGCCGGGCCTGGTTTGAGGACGCGCTGCTGCGGGGACGCACGCTGGTGCTGACCACTGCGTCCCAGCCCGATGCCAGCTGGGCCACCGAGGCCAGGTCGGTGCCGCCATCGGTCAGCGACGCGTCGCTGGCGGCCTTTGGCTGCCAGCCGTCGAGCAGCGCCGCCAGCGACCCCGCCCCGCAGAGCCGGATCGAAAGCCGTGGCTACACGGTCACCTACGGCTCCGGCCAGCGGGGCCCGGCCTTCGCCGCCACCAACGCTCTGGGCCTCGGAGGCAGCCGGGTCGGCCGACCTCATCGCCTGCACCTGAGCATCCACGTCTGGCATCACGGCCGCCGTGGCTGGGTACGGGTTCGGGTCATGGCCGGCGCCCGCGCGGTTCGTGGCGCGATGGTCAGCATCGGTGCGCGCCACGCGCGTACCGGCCGCTCCGGTCTGGCGGTGCTGCGGGTGCGGCGCGCCGGGCGCTACCGGCTGCGGGCCAGCAAGGCGGGAATGCTCGCCTCGAGCACGATGGTGACGGTGCGCTGATCAACGCCTCGGAGATGTGGCGTCGCGGGCATCCCTGGGCCGCGGGCGCGTTGGGCTACTTCAGCGTGCGGGCACCGGAGGGTGGGGGAGACGCCGGCCGCTAAAGCCCAGAGCCCGATCATGCCGATCACATCAGGGTGAGGTGCGGCAGCCCGGTCCCGGGCGGTCGCGACCTTCAACCATGACCCAGCTCGCCCAGCTCATCCGCCGCCTGTCGCTGACCACGGTCCTCGCCCTGGTGCTAACCCCCACCTCGGCGGCGCTGGCCAACACCAGCCACGCCGGCTGGCCACACATCACCGGGGTGCTGCTCATGAACAAGCTCGACCAGAGCCGTCCTCTCGATGCCCGTCCCGGCCACGATCCGTTTGACGGCGCGGACTCCTCCTACTCCTGCGACGGTCTGCACCACAGCACCTCGTGCGTGATCTTCGGCCCACCGGTGGCGACCGACCCGGGCTGCGTGCCCGTTCCGCCGCTCCCGGTGCCCGACGTCCCGCCCACCGATGCCTCGCTGACGCCGAGCGGGCCCGCCGTGGACCCGGCGAGCTCGGGGGACGCGCCCAGCGCCGTGGCGCGTTCGCGGCGCGCCGCCCGAGCCGCCCGCCAGATGCCGGCGCTCGGATGCCCAGCGCCGGCGTCGAGCGGCGGGCGAGGACCGGCACGCCTGGCCGCCGACGGCCACAACGAGCTGCTGGGGGGACACGGGAACAACACCATCCATGCCGGACCTCACGGTGACGTCATCTGGGGTGACTACAAGCCCAAGGGCGACCCCACCACCCAGGTCAACCATCTCTACGGTGGCGCGGGCAACGACTTCATCTACGCCGCTCACGGAGCCAACTACATCTGGACCGGCGCCGGCCGCGACGTGGTGCACGCCCACTTCGGCCGGGGCGCGATTCGCTGCCAGTCCTCCCGGGCGACGGTGTACCTGAGCCACATGAGCCGCCCCCGCTACCACCTGTTCGGGTGCCGTCACATCAGCTACAAGACCGTCGGTTACTGAGCGCCGGCCGCCGGCTTCCTCGCCCTACCTACGCGCCACCCGTCTCGCGGCCTATTGTGACCAGCGGTGTCCGACGTCCACGAGCCGCAGTACGGCGAGCGCCTGGAGGCCCAGGCTCCCGAGGAGTACCTGCGCCGGCGTGACTTCCTGGCGCGGACGGCGGCGGCGGCCGGCGTGGCCGGCGGACTGGCCTCCGTGCTGGGTCCCGACGTCCTGGTGGCCGAGGCGGCGCGCCGCCAGCGCCAGCGGTCCTTGCCCTCGCCCCGAAACCTGCCGATCGACACCTTCGTGGTGCTGATGATGGAGAACCGCTCCTTCGACCACTACCTGGGCTGGCTGCCGGGGGCCGACGGGCGCCAAGCGGGACTGCGCTACGCCGACAAGCAGGGCAAGGTGCACCAGACCAGGCCGCTGACCGGCGACTTCCAGGGCTGCGGGCACCCCGATCCCGACCACTCGTGGAAGGGGGGTCGCATCCAGCTGGCCGGGGGGCGCTGTGACGGCTTCTTGCAGTCCGGCAACGACGACTTCGCCATCTCCTACTACAAGCAGGGCGACCTGGGGTTTATCCAGGACGCGGCGAAGGCGTTCACGGTGTTTGACCGCTTTCACTGCTCGCTGATGGGCTCGACGCTGCCCAACCGCGAGTACATGCACGCGGGGGAGTCCTACGGACAGATCGACAACAACCTGCCGCCGCAGACCAGCACCCCGACCGGATTCCCCGATAACACGATCTTCGCCGCGTTGGCGGCGGCCGGGGTGTCCAACCGCTACTTCTTCTCAGACGTTCCTGTTGCCGCCCTGTGGGGGGCCCCCGGCCTGGCGCGCTCGGGGCGGGTGGACGAGTACTACCAGCGCTGTCAGGCGGGCACCTTGCCGTCGGTCTCCTTCGTGGACCCAAACTTCGGGGGCAGCGCCGGCGAGGGCCCCGGGGTGTCGGCCGACGAGCACCCCCATGGCGACGTACGCGCCGGACAGGCATTCATGTCCGACGTGGTTCACGCGTTCATGGAGTCGCCCCAGTTCGCTCGCGGCGCTCTGTTCATCGTCTATGACGAATGGGGGGGTTTCTTTGACCACGTGCGTCCTCCCCGCGTGCCGGACCAGCGCAACAGCCGAGAGCTCGACAAGGACTACGGGCTGATGGGCTTCCGAATCCCGGCTCTGGTCGCCTCGCCCTGGGTCAGGCGCGGCCACGTCGAGCACTCGATCTACGGCTTTGAGTCGATCCTGAAGATGATCAGCTATCGCTTCGCCCTCGCGCCCCTGAACCGGCGTGTCGCGTATGCCCGCAACATCGCGCGCTCGTTTGACTTCGAGTCCAAGCCGCGTCTGACCCCTCCCAGCCTCCCGCACCCGGCGGCGGTGATGAGCCAGGCTTGCCCCAGCTCGGGTTCGTCGGCTCGCTCCGTGCCGCGGCCCAAGGACCACGACATGATGGACATGGTCTACTCGGGCTACCTCGAACGCCTGGGCTTTCACTACCGGCCCGCTGGACCCTCGGACCTGTTCCGCGAGCCGCATCGAGTCGTCGCGGCGCACCGGGCCTCGTGAGCCGGGCGCGGCCGCGGTCTCTGGGGGTCGGTGTGGCCGGGGTGCCTGCCCTCGCCTTGGTCGCCGTCGTCACGTCGCCTCCAGCGCTAGCCGCCGGCAGCCCCCTGGAGCCGGTGCGGGTGACGGTCAGCGCCCCAGCCCGGGTGGCGATCGACCCGCCGATAGCTGTTCACGTAACCGTGGACGCTGACCGCGAGGCGTTCGCGCAGACGACCCACCCGGTGCGCGTCCGTGTTCGCCTGGCGGGGGAGTGCGCGTCGACCTTCGCCAGCACCCCGGGCCCCGTGCTCCTGGACCGGCGCCTCAGCCTGGTGCCGACCTCGTCCGCGCCTCACCGCGAAACCCTGCAGGGAAGCGGCCGCGCGCACACCTACGGCGTGCAGACGCTGTGCGCCTTCGTCGAGGAGGAGGGCGATGACCGGCTCTACGGCGCCCAGGACAGCTCGCAGGTGGATGTGTCGCTGCCCTGCACGATCGCCAGTCGCCACCACGCCGGACTCCTACACCGCATTGCCCGGGCCCGGCGCCTGGCGGCCAGCGTCCACGGCCGCCGGCGCGTGCTCAGACGCGCCAAGCTGCGGCGGCTGCTGGCTCAGCTTCCCCGTCGCGCTCGCGCCCGCTCCAGGGCCTGTAGCCCGTAGCGCTAACGGCGGGTCAGGCGCTCCCACGCGTGGCGCGCCATGTCGCGCAGCTCACCGAGGGACGCTTCGACAGTCTCTCCGGCGCCGCCCGCTCGCAGGGGAGGGTGGGCGCTGGAGCGGGGAAGCGCCGCGGCCTGCTCGGCGTCCAGGCGTAGCGCCACGGCGCGCTCGTGGATCGGACCAACGTGCTCGGCCGCCACGAAACGGTCACCGTCCTGGGTATGAACGACCAGGCCGTGAAAGATGTCCTTGTCCTGCGCGCCCAGGACCTCCCTCACCTTGCCCACGGCCACCCCGCCCTCAGCGAACACCGCGGTGCCGCGCTGCAGCGCGGTGTAGGCAATCGGCTCTCCCACATCCTCGTCGGACATCGGGGTCAACCTACACGCTGGAGACTCCGCTACCGCGCCCACGTGCCGAGGCGTGGGGCACCAGCTGCTGGCGGCGCCCGATCCGATCGCGCCGCCTATGCTTGGGCCGGTGTTGGGGCCAAGCCTGGTGAAGCGAGCTGCCGCTGCGGGCGCCCGGCGGGCGCTGATCGCCGGCCTGTCGGCCTTTGCGCTGATCGCCAGCGGCGCCGGCGCGGCTCGGGCGGACACGCCTGCCCTCGGGACCAACGACGCGGGAGGGTTTCGCAACGTACTGCCACCGGGTGAGGCGGGCGTCGACAATGCCTTGCAGTTCGCCCAGTTTCAGGCCAACGGCCAGCGTCCCGCTCACTGGGACGACCAGCTGCCGCTCTACCGCGATCTGGTCTACGCCTCGCCCCACCTCACCCACGCTCAGATCCCCAGCTTCTTCAAGGACGCCACGTTTGGGGTGCGGCCCGAGGACGTGGCCTCGACGGAGTCCCCCCGGGGGGACGTCACGATCGTGCGCGACCGTCAGTACGGCGTACCCCACATCTACGGAACCACCCGGGCCGGGGCGATGTTCGGCGAGGGCTATGCCGGCGCCGAGGATCGTCTGTTTCTGATTGACATTCTGCGCCACACGGGTCGGGCCCAGCTGTCCTCCTTCGCCGGTGGCTTGGCGGGCAACCGGGCCATGGACCGGACTCAGTGGTCGCTGGCCCCCTACACCGAGGCCGACCTGCAGTCCCAGGTCGACAACGCGCCGAGGCTCTACGGCGCGCGGGGGCAGGCACTGATCGACGACGTCAACAGCTTCGTGGCGGGCATCAATGCGTTCGTCGACGCGGCCACGATCAATCCCAACCTCCTGCCCGCCGAGTACGCGGCCTTTGGCAAGTCTCCTCAGCACTTCACGGCCACCGACCTGATCGCCGAGGCGTCGCTGATCGGTGGCATCTTCGGAAAGGGTGGCGGCAACGAGCTGCGTTCTGCGCTCACGCTGCAAGCCTTCCAGCAGCGCTTCGGCGCCGCCCGGGGCCGCGCGGCCTGGAGTGACTTTCGTGAGCACAACGATCCCGAGGCCCCCACCACGCTGGCTCAGCCCTTCCCGTATCAAACGGGCTCCCCCTTCTCCCCCCGCGGCCTGGCGCTGCCCGATGCCAACTCGGTCAGCTTCACGTCCTTTGGGCCCCCGGTGAGCTCAGGCGGGTCGCGCCAGCACACCAGCGGCCCCGTCCAGCTGCCCATCCCGAGCGACGGTTCGATCGGGTCTCAGCTGCTGGCGGCTGCCGCCACGGGCCACGGCCTGGCCTCCAACTGGGAACTGGTGTCGGCCCGCAGGTCGGGCAACGGTCACGCGATCGCGGTCATGGGTCCGCAGGTCGGCTACTACGTACCTCAGATCCTGCTCGAGGAGGACGTTCACGGCCCGGGGATCGACGCGCGCGGGGCGGCGTTTCCGGGAGTCAACCTGTACGTGCAGCTGGGGCATGGACGCGACTACGCCTGGAGCGCGACCACGGCGACCTCCGACAACGTCGACACCTTCGCCGAGGTTCTTTGCCAGGACGACAGCCACTACCTCTACCGCGGCCGTTGTCTGCCCATGGAGCAGCTCCAGAACACCAACTCCTGGACACCCAACGCCTCCGACAAGACGCCGCCAGGCTCCGAGACTCTGAGCGCCTCCAGAACCGTGCACGGGATCGTCTACGCCCGTGGAACCGTGGCTGGGCGACGGGTCGCCTTCGTCAGCGCCCGCACTACCTACTTCCACGAAGCCGACAGTGCGCTGGGGTTCTCAGAGCTCAACGATCCCGGCTTCGTCACCTCGCCCGAACGCTTCCAGCGGGCCGCGGCCGACATCAACTTCGGCTTCAACTGGGCCTACGTGGACGCCAACCACATTGCCTACTACCACTCGGGCGCCTATCCCCAGCGGGCCTCCGGAACCTCACCCGACTTCCCCATCCTGGGTACGGGGGAGTTCGACTGGAAGGGCTATGACCCGGCGCTGCACACCCTCGAGACGATCCCCTTCGCCGCCCATCCCCACGCAGTCGACCCCGACTACCTGGTGTCCTGGAACAACAAGCAGGCGCCCGGCTGGTCCTCCGCCGACGACAAGTACTCCTTCGGTCCGGTCTACCGCTCCCAGATGATCGAAGACGGGGTCCGGCGCGCGCTGGCCGGTGCAGGCAAGATGCGCATCGAGCAGCTGGTCAGCGCCATGGACGAGCCCGCCACCCAGGACATCCGGGGCGTCTACCTGTGGCCGATCATCCGTCGGGTGCTGGGCAGCCCGACCGATCCCAAGCTCACGCAGGCGATCGCGCTGCTTGACGCCTGGCATGCCCACGGCAGCCACCGGCGTGACCTCGATAAGAGCGGCATCAACGACGACAACGCGGCGATCACCCTCATGGATGCCCTGTGGCCCAAGCTGCTGGATGCCGAGTTTCATCCCGCCCTCGGGGACGGCGCCTTCCGGGCCCTGCAGGGCATGCTGGGCTTCGGCGCCCCCGTGCCGGGCTCCCAGCCGGGTGCGCCCGCGTTCTCCGATGGCTGGTACGGATACGTCAGCAAGGACCTGCGCGACCTGCTCAACCCAGCCCGCACCGCCGCCTGTCCGAAGCGACGCTCCTCCCGCCGCGCCCGGCGCCGCGCGCGAGCAATCTGTCGTCCGGCCGCCCGGCGGCGCGCCCGGCCCCAGCGGGGGCGGGCGCAGGCCGTGCGCCGGGCCCGTCGGCGCCCGATTCTCAGACCCAGGGTGACCCAGACTCCCGTGCGCGGGCGCTACTCGCGCGTCTACTGTGGGAACGGCTCGCTGGCCAGCTGCCGTCGCGCCCTGCAGGACAGCCTGTCGGCCGCCCTGGCGGTGACGCCCCAGGCCATCTACGGCCGGGGCGACTGTGCCTCGCGACCGAACTCAGCCTGCTTTGATCAGAATCGATCGGTGATCGCCTCGGGCATCGGCATGCCGCCGTTCCCGTTTCAGAACCGGCCGACCTTCCAGCAGGTCGTCGAGCTCACCCAGACGCTCCCGCGCTAGTGCCTAGCGGCGCATCGCCGCGCGCACCCAGGCGATGAACAGGGCCTGAACGGGCAGCCGGGCGGCCAGCGCGGGGCGCCCGCCGGGAAGCGCAGAGAAGTCCTCAGCATGCAGGTACATGTGCAGGTTGGCCGGAAACACGCCGATCAACGTGGCGATCATCCACCAGCCGCCCAGACGGCGACGACGGCGGTCCCGCGACATCAGTCCCAGACCGCCGGCGATCTCCGCCACGCCGCTGGCGTAGACCAGCGCCCGGCGCGCGGGCAGGTAGGGCGGAACGATGGCCTCGTAGGGTCGCGGGCGCAGGAAGTGAAGGGCGCCCGCCAATACGAACGTGGGGCCGGCCATCCCGGCGAGCCTTCTCATTGTGCGACCCTAGCGTCCGCACGCCCAAACGCCATCAGCTCGCGGGCAGGTCGAGCTCAAACTTCGCTCCCACCGAGGGGGATCGGCAGATGACCTCACCCCCGGCGGCGTGGGCCAGGCGCCGCGCCAGGGCCAGGCCCAGCCCGCTGCCCTCGGCGGGACTGGTGTTGCCCCGCACCCCCGGGGTGAAGATCGCCTCGGCCTCCCCGGGTGGCACTCCGCGTCCGTCGTCGGTCACCGTGAAGACGATCCTCGAATCGATGCGGCACGCGTCGAGTTCAACCCTGCTGCGGGCGTGTTGGCAGGCGTTGACCACCAGCGGATGCAGAGCCCGTTCGGCCAGGCTGCTGGCCCCGGCGACCTGAACATCGCTAGAGGTCGGGTTGACCACCAACTGCAGGCCGCGCTCGGCGGCCTGCTCGCGACAGGCGGCGGCGACCCGCGCCAGCACCGTGCCCACGTCGGCGACCGCCTCCGATCGCTGTCCGCGCGCTCCGGCGAGCAGGGCGTCCAGCGCGCGCTCGAGTGCCTCGGCACCGGCCCGCACGGCGGTCAGCGCACCGCGGTACTGCTCGGGGGTACGCGGACGTGAGAGCGCCAGATCGGCCTCGGCAATGACCCGCGACAGCGGAGTACGCAGCTCGTGGGAGATCTCGGCGGTCAGGCGCTGCTCGGAACGCAGGCTGCTGGCCACCCGGTCCAGGAGCGCGTTGAAGGTGCGGGCCAGGGCTCCGAGCTCATCCTCGAACTCCGGAGCACTGAAGCGGCGGTCCAGGTCACGCTCGCCCCATTCGGCGGCATCGGTGGTCATGCGCGCCACCGGCCGCAGGGCACGACCCACCAGCCACCACGCGCCCAGGGTCATCAGGATGACGCTCAGCGCTCCGAGCGCCAGCGAGGCGACCAGCGCCGTGCGCGCGCCACGCCGGGCGGGCGCGGTGCTGACGCTGACCACGAGCGTTCCAAGCCGGCGCTGCCCCACCCGGACCGGGACCGAGTACAGGCGCAGCTCGCGGCGTGCCAGCTCTCGGTAGCCCCGGGGCGCGGCCTGCAGGGCCCGGGCTGCGCTCTCCACGTCGCTCGGCACGCGGGGCTGCTCGAGCTCGCGCGATCCGGCAAACACCCAGGTCTGGGTGTCCACCGCCGCCTGGTCGGGAGCCTCAGAGACGCTCAGGCGACCGTCCACCGTGGTCAACGTGGCCAGCGATGCCGTGGCCCGCTGGCGCAGCAGAGCGTCGGTGTCAGCACGCAGCCGGGCGTCCAGGACCAGGTTGAAGGCCACGAGCAGCAGGGCGACTGAAGCCGTCGCCCCGGCGCCGACGAGGGCGACCAGTCGCCGGCGCAGCCCGCGTCGAAGGAGGCTCCGCATCACGCCTGAGGCGGCTCGAGGCGGTAGCCGAGGCCGTGCACGGTCGTGATGGCCGGAACCGTGGGACCGGGGGGCAGCTTACGTCGCAGTCGGGCCAGGTAGACGTCGAGCGTGTTGTCGTGGACGATCGCTCCCTCGGGCCATCCAGCGCGGATGAGGTCTCGTCGCCTCACGGCCTGTCCGACGCGGGCGGCGAGGGCGGCCAGCAGGCGGAACTCCGTAGGCGTGAGCGTGATCGCGCCCCCGTCGACGGTCACTCGGTGGCCAGTGGGGTCCAGGTGCAGCGCGCCGAGCTCGAGCACTGCCTCGGGATGACGGCGGCGCAGCAGCGCCTCCAGGCGAGCGGCGACCTCTGCGACCGCGAACGGCTTGGTCACGTAGTCGTCGCCCCCCGCACGAAAGCCGGCCAGCCGGTCTGAGACCGCGTCGCGGGCGGTCAGGAACAGGACCGGGTAGAGGGCTCCCTGGGCCCGCAGCGCCTGGCACAGGTCGCGGCCGTCGGCGTCCGGTAGCCCCACGTCGAGCACCATCGCGTCCGGTGGCTGGCGCGAGGACTCCTGCATCGCCTCGCGAGCGGTGGCACAGGTGCGAGCCGAGAAACCCTCCTCGGTTAGGGCACGCGCGAGCAGGCGCGACAGCTCGCGGTCGTCCTCCACGATGAGGATCGAACGCTCGATCACCCCTCGAGGCTACTTATTGCTCGCGCAGGATCTCCCCCAGCGCCAGGCGGCGCAGGCCCCGCCCCGCCCACAAGGTGGCCAGGACCGTGGTCAAAACGGCCGCTCCGATCAGCGCCCCGAGAAAGCCCCAGGGAATGGCCAGAGCGTCCGGGGGCGGGTCGAACACGTGCTGAAGGATGGCCACGAGCATCTCCGACAAGGCCAGGCCCAGGGCACCGGCGAGCAGGATGCCCGCGCCCAGCACCACCGCGGCCTCGGTCCACAGGTACGCCCCGATCTGGCGCAGCGGTGCTCCCAGGGCGGCCATGGTGGCGAACTCGTGGCGGCGCTCGGCGATACCCAGGGCCGTGAACAGGGCCATCGCAGCCGCGGCCAGCACGACGGCGAAGGCCTCCTCGATCTGGCTGATCCCCTTCAGGTCGACGGTGGTGATCGAGCTCGAGGTGCGCGAGGACTGGTGGCTGATGTCGTCGACCTTGGTCCCGTAGGCCCGGGTGGCCGTCGCCACGCGGGCGGCGACGGTCGGCGGGTCCCCGTTGACCGAAGCGAAGATCACGTTGGGGCCACCCGCGTGGGAGACCGATTCCAGATAGGCGAGGTTGGCCACCATGAACGAGTCCTTGGGGGCCGAGGGAAACTCCTGCACGACTCCGGCCACGTGGAAAGGCACGACGTGAAAGTGCCCGGTGCCCTGGTCCAGTACCCGCAGGCGCAGGAGGTCGCCGACGTTCAGGGAGAAGTCCTTGATCGTCTCCTTGCTGACCACGATCCCGTCTGGGGTCGAGCGCAGCCGGCCGATCACCTGGTCAGCCGTCGCGCCGATGAAGTAGGAGTCGCGCAGCGACGTGGCCCGGGTGAAGGTGGCGGCATCGATGCCGTAGGTGTCCTGCAGGTCCGGGCCCACGTAGGCGTAGGAATGCTCGACGCCGGTGGCGGCGCGGACTCCGGTCACCGACGCGACCCGCCGGGCCAGATCCTGGCGTGCCGCCACTCCGGGCGCGGCCGTGGCGGTCACGTCCGCACCGAGGGTGAGCTGCGCATCGACGGTGGCCTGCTGGTCGTAGGTGGCCGAGAAGATCCCCAGGTTGACGCCGAAGGCAAGCAGCAGGCCGACCACGATCAGCCCCCGGTTGATTGCCCCCGCGCGCCGGGAGGCGCTGATCAACAGCAGTCCGCGCGGCGTCCGCGCCCGGGGGCCGACCGCCCGCCGCGTTATCCATCCGACCAGTCGTCCTCGCAGGCGCACGAGCAGCAGCGTGGCCCCGATCCACAGCAGGGCGGGGGCCAGGAACATGTACACCGACAGCGACAGGGTCGGGTTGGAGTCGGGATTGACGACGGCCGAGAACCCGGTTCGGGCGGTCAGCCAGTAGACGAGCCCGCTGATCGCCAGCGCGAACAGATCTAGGTACAGGCGCTGCCATAGAGGCCGGCCCGTGCGCCGCACGCCTCCGCGGGACTCTGTCACCGTCGTGCGCAGGACCGCTGCGATCGCCCCCACCCGAGCGGCGGCTGCCCCCAGGATGGCCAGCGCCACGCACACCGCGGCGGTGCTGAGCGCACGCCCGGTGGAGGCATGCGCTCCGCCACTGACCAGCAGCTCGACCGCTCCCAGTCCGGCGGCGGTCCCCATCAGCCCGGCGATGATCCCGAGGATCGCGCTCTCCGCTGCCGCCAGGGTCAGCAGGTCGCTGCGGCTGGCGCCGCGAGCGCGCAGCAGGGCCAGGTCACGGCGGTCGCGCTCGACCGTACCCAGGGCCGCCAGATAGGCGAGCCCCAGGGCAATCAGGGCGCCAGGCACGGCGAGCATGATGTAGAGGGTCTGAGCGTAGAGAGCGTCCCCGGCCGACGTGTGCAGCGAGTCTGAGAGGTTGTCGACGAACTGGACCTGGCCGGGGAGGCTGCGCTCAACGCGGTTCTTGGTCTCGGTGGCCAGGGTCAGGGCGCTGCTGGGGGAGCCCGCGCTGAGCGGGACCGGATCGAGCTGCACCTGCACCTGCCAGCCGACACCGGTCTGGGCGCCGGGCTGCTGGCCGGAGGTCGGGTTGGCCTGTGCGGTGGAGGGCAGCCCGGGAGCGAGCAGGCGGGCGAAGGTCCCGAGCTCCACGATGGCCACATTGGCGGGGGGCTGGGCGGGGGCGGGCCCGAGCAGCGGGTTCAAGGGGGCGAACAGCTTGTCCGGGGCGGTCACCAGCGCCACGCCGGACACGGGCAGGCTCACGGGTCGCGAGTGGGCGCCTGTACGGAGACTGACCCGATCGCCGATCTGGGCCTGAAGCGTGGCTGCCATCTGCTGGTCGAGCACCACCCCGCCCGGCTGGACGGACCCCTGCAGCAGGCGCAGCGTGCGCATATGGCTGGGGTAGTCGCTCGGCACGGCCAGTATCGCCCCGGCCCCGGCGCTGGAGGACCCGTTGGGACCGGTGTGGGCCGCTCCGCCGAGGGGGGCCGTGGCCGCGGGATAGCTCTGGGCCACCCCGGGCTGACGACCGACCGCGGCTGCCACCTTCAGGACCTGGGGATAGGAGGTGACCGGGCCCTGCCAGTCCAGCGGCACGCTGCGCACCGCGGTGCCCGCCACCGTCCGCAGCGAGTTGCCGACGAACACCAACATGCCCCCGAGCAGCGCGACCGAGGCGGCCAGCACGAGCACCCGGGTCAGCGTGCGCAGCGGGGCGCGGAGCAAACCGGTGGCGGCGAGCCCCAGCGCCACCCTCATGGCCGATCGTCCTTGACGATCTGACCGTCGCGCAGCTCCACGATGCGCTCGGCGCGGGCGGCGACGTCGACATCGTGGGTGGCGGTGACCAGGGCGAACCCGAACTCCTGGGCCAGCGCGTCGATCAGGTCCAGCACCCGCACCCCGGTGGCGGAATCCAAATGCCCGGTCGGTTCGTCGCAAAGTAGGAGCTGCGGATGTTGGGCCAGCGCCCGCGCGATGGCCACGCGCTGGGCCTCGCCGCCCGACAGCTCGGCGGGCAGGGAGTCGAGCTTGTCGCCCAACCCAACCAGAGCCAGCAGGTCCTCCGGGCTGTGGGCCGACTGGCCCTGCGCTGGCGGTCCGGCCACGCTGAGGGCGAAGACGAGGTTCTCCAGGGCGCTGAAGTGCTCCAGCAGATTGGCCCCCTGAAACACGTAGGCGATGGACCCGGCGCGGGCCCGGCCCCGGGCGACGGCGTCCAGTGAGGACAGCGGCTCGCCGCGCCACAGAACTCGGCCGGCACTGGGTACGACGAGTCCGCCGAGCACGTGAAGCAGCGTGGTCTTACCCGACCCGGAGCGACCCCACAGCGCCACGTGCTCGCCAGGTGCGATGTCGAGGTCGATGCCTCGCAAAGCGGTGATTCGGTCCTCGCCCTGGCGGTGGGTGACCTCGACGTTCTCGCAGCGGGTCAGCGTTGAGGTGGCGGTGGCCACCGCGGTCATGACGCCACCCTCGGTTGGCCAGAAGTGACGACGCGGCCGTCGCGCATCTCTATGACTCGATCGGCGGCGGCGGCCACCACCTCGGAGTGGGTGACTACCACCACCGTGCTCGAGAAGTCAGAGCGCAGCGTGCCGAGGGCTTCGAGCACGAGCTGCTCGTTGGCTCGATCGAGCTCTCCTGTCGGTTCGTCGGCCAGCACCAGCGGGGCACGCCGCGCGGCGGCGGCGGCGATCGCCAGTCGCTGGCGCTCACCCCCAGACAGCGCGACGGCGCGCTGGCTGAGCCGGTCACCCAGCCCGAAGCTGCTGAGCGCCTGCACGGCGCGATCCCGGGGGTCCGCCACGCCGGCCAGTCGCAGGGACACCATCACGTTGCCCAGCGCCGAGAGGGCGGGCAGCACGTTGTCGCTCTGAAAGACGATCGCGATCTGTGCCGCCCGGTAGCGCGCCAGCTCGGACTCCTCGAGTCGGCTCAGGGAGCGGCCGAAGACGCGGACCTCACCCGCCGAGGGTTCATCCAGGCCAGCGGCCAGGGAGAGGAAGGTGCTCTTGCCGCAGCCCGAGGGCCCCCATACGGCCACGATCTCCTGGGGGGCGACCGTCAGGTCCAGACCGCGCAGGGCGACCGTCTCCACCGGGCCCGAGCGGTAGATGCGAAACACGTCACGGCACTCGAGCGCCCCCCACTGCACTTCTGGGACGTCCGTCTCGGGCTCGACGTAGAGGCTTCTCAACGCCACGTAAAGCTGTTGGCCATGCGCTTGTAGGCGTCGATGTTGTCCACCCCGGTCGGGGTGCCGAGCTCGAGCGTGGCGCGCTGGCCACCATGGCCCAGCTCATAGCGGTCGACGGTCAGCGTCACGCGCTTGCCGGTGACGGGGTTGGGGGCGCTCTGGGTGCTGTAGGTGGCCTTTACCGCTGGCCCTGCCTTGAGCGTCACGGTCTGGGGTGCGCCGTTGAGCTTGAGCGTGGGCACGGAGGCCTGCAGCTTGCTCAGCTCAGCCGCCATGCTGGTCGTGGTGGGGGCACCGCCGGGCGCGACGGTCACGCGCACCAGGTTGTTCTTGTCTCGGAAGACGCTGCCCGAGGCCTGCCTCTGGACCGTCCAGCCCTCGGGGTAGAGCATCGAGAAGTGGTGCGCGGCGTCCCGGTGGGTGAGGAAGTTCTGGGTGTCGGGGATGTCGCCTGTGGCCGCCGAGGTGGCGTCGGGCGACAGCGCTCCGCTGCCACCACTGCTGCCCCCGCTACTGCCGCCGCTCGGGGGGGAGCCCGACGGGGCGGCCGGGGAGCGGGTGTTCGAACTCGACCCGCAGCCCGCTAGGGCCACGGTGGCGATCAGGGTGGCGATGATGCCCAGACGCAGGTTCATGACCGACAGGATCGCCCAGGGGACCTGAACGGCTCCTGAACACCAACGCACCCTGCAAGACTTGGGCCGTGTCCCCCGATCGCGACAGGCGCTGGCTGACCCGCTCGGCCGAGGCGCTCAAGCGGACCAATCAGCGTGATGAGCTGGTGGCCGCTGCCGCTCGCCTGCGCCGTCTGCTTCCCGGCGACGATCGCTACGGAGATCCCCTGTCGACCACCGGGCGCGAGCCCCACGCCTTGCTGGGACGCACCGTTTCGGCCCTGGGCACCGATCGTCCCAGCGCCGTACGCGAGATCGGCCTCGGTGCTCTCCAGGTGTGGCAGGCGCTGTCTGAGGCCCAGGGCCGCGGGCACGGCGACCGCGAGGTCACGATCCTATTCACCGATCTGGTGGGGTTCTCTTCGTGGGCACTCGAGGTCGGCGACGCCCCCGCCGTGGAGCTGCTGCGCGTCGTCGGGATCGCGGTCGAGGGTTCGGTGACCGAGCACTCAGGCCGGATCGTCAAGCGTCTCGGGGACGGGATCATGGCCGTCTTTGACGACACCACCGAGGCGGTCCGGGGGACGCTGGAGGCGCAGCGTCGCCTGGGCGAGCTCGAGGTGCAGGGCCATCGTCCCCGCATGCGGGCCGGCCTGCATCGTGGCCGGCCTCGGCGCCTGGGTGGCGACTACCTGGGCCTCGATGTCAACATCGCTGCTCGCGTGGCCGACGCCGCCGGCCCAGGCGAGATCCTGGTCTCCGAGGCCGTCTGTGGCCAGCTCGACGGCGAGGCTTTCCCCACCGGTCGCGGACGCCGGCTGAAGGCCACCGGGGCCCCGCGCGACCTCCGCGTCCATCCGCTCAACTGACCGGCGCGACCCGTTCAGGCGGCTCCGCGCGGCCGCCAACCTGCTAGGAGTCGAGTTGACCGTGCTCCAGATCCTCACTTCCACCGGCCCCCGGTGACCCACGCGCGCTCGCCCCGAGCGGGCCCGCATCCCGGTCGACGCTGGGCGCTGGCCCTGGGCCTGGCGCTCGCCGGAGCCTGCGGAGCCACGCCGGCCCGGGCCGCCATTCGTTACGCCAGTCCGTCCGGCGGCGGTGACTGCAGCTCCCAAGCTCAGGCCTGCGATCTGCCCAATGCGGTGACCAAGGCCAGCAGCGGCGATACCGTCAACGTGCTGCCCGGCGCGGGCGCGCCGCCCACCAACGACTACAGCGTCAGTGCCCTGACCGTTCCCGGGGGGGTGACGGTGCAGGGCCAGGCGGGCGTGCGCAAGCCGGTGATAACGATTACCTCCAGCGGCTTCACCATGGGCGCTAGCTCTACCTTGGCGGGCCTGGACGTCATCAATGCCGACGCCGCGGGCACCGGAGTGACCCTGGCCAGCTCGGCCAGCGGGGTCACGCTGGAGGGCGTGCAGGTCTACATGACCGGCAGCGGCGCCAGTGCCGTCAGCGTGCCCACCGGGACCTCGGCCACCGTGCGGGACTCGCTGCTCGTCACCACCGGGGCCAACGGCGTCGGGCTGACCGTCGCCGGCGGCAGCGCCGCCACGCCCGTGATCGCGCGAAACCTGACGGTGTACTCGACGGGGACGGCCTCCAGCGGAGTGGTCGTCACCTCCACCGCCCCGGGCGTGCCCCCCGTCTGCCTGCCCGCCGGCGGAAGCGCGGGGGCGCTCAGCCTGCGCAACACGATCGCGCGGGGCACGACCAGCGACATCGCCACCGCCTTGGCCGGATGCAGCGGTGGGCCCGCCTCCCTGAGCGTCGGCTATTCCAACTTCCGCGCCGACCACGCCACCGTCGAGGCGGGGCCGATCGATCAGTCCCCAGGGCACAACCAGACCAGCCCGGACCTCACCGCCGCCGGTGCGATCTTCGCGGGCGGCAGCGACCTCCACCAGCTCCCGAGCTCTCCGACGGTGAACGCTGGCGTGTCCGACATGCTTGGGGCGACGGACTTCGACGGTGATCCCCGCATCCTCGAGGCGACCGTCGACATCGGCGCCGACGAGATGATCCCGGCCCCGACGGTCACGACCGGGGGGGCGTCGACGGTCAGCGCCACCTCCGCCACCCTGGGGGGCACGGTCAACCCCAATGCCTTCAACGCCTATGCGCGCTTCGACTACGGCCCCACCATCGGCTACGGCTCGCTGACCCCGTTGGCAGGCCTGGGCAGCGGCACCGCCGCCCTCAGCAGCTCCGCCACCCTCGGCGGCCTCACCCCGGGCACCCTCTATCACTTCCGCGCGGAGGCGGCGACGGTCAACGCCGCCCTCAACCAGTTTCGTGTCGCCTACGGCAGCGACCACACCTTCACCACCGCCTCGGCGCCACCCCCCGGTGGAGGCGGACGGACGGGGACGGTCGCGCCGGTGATCCACCTGGCCTTCACGCTCGGATCGCGCACGGTTCGCATCAGCCGCTCGGGGTCCGGGAGCCTGAGCCTTAGCTGCGTGGCACCCGCCGGGGACCGATGCGCGGTCAGCCACGGCCGTCTGTCCGCCCGCTCGCCCGCGCGCGGCAACGGAAAGGTTAAGGGCAAACTGATCACCGTGGGCTCGGTCTCGGGCCGGGTCCTCGCGGGCCGGCGTTCGAGGCTGTCGGTCCGCCTGAGCTCGTCAGGCCGCCGGCTGCTGGGTGTCAGTGGGCGCCTGCGCGCCTCGCTGACGGCGACGGTAAGCGACCGGGCCGGCGAGTCGCGCCCCCTCAGTACCCGCCTGCAGCTCACGGGCGCGCGCGCCCGTCCTCGGCGCGGCGCCTGAGCCCGGGCTGTTGGGATAACGCCCTGAGATTGATCCCCAGGGCCGTCCAGGGCGTAAGGTGTTGATGATGGGCCTAGGAAATCCACTGCACATCGCCATCCTCGTGCTGATCGTGGTGCTGCTCTTCGGCGCACGCCGGCTGCCCGAGCTCGGCCGCTCCCTCGGCGCGGGGATCCGCGAGTTCAAGGGCTCGATCGGCACCGGCGACGATGCCACCGAGTCCGCCTCAGGATCCTCAGCGGGCGCTCCCACCCCGGCTCCCGCCGCTTCGCCTCCCGCCGCTTCGGCTCCCGCCGCCCAGGCGCCCGTTGCCTCGCCGGCCGCCTCCGAGAGCCGCACCCCCCCGCACGGGGACCCGGTAGCCCCCGGCCCGTAGCGGGGCCCTCGCCGCAGGCGTCCCGGTCCAGCTCTCGCCCGGCGCGCTCCCGTTAAGGCCGCTAACCATGGCCTAACGTGGCTGAACGCGTGCTTTGCCCCAACTTCGGGAAGTGTGCTCTGCATGAGCCGACCGTTGACCGCCTCGATCCCCTCCCGCCGCGGCGCGTGCCTGGCCCTGGTCCTGGGGGCGGGCCTCGTTCTGCTGGGGCCCGGCTCGGCGGCGGGGGCTGGCCGGCCGGTGGTGCACACCGGCCCGGCCACCCAGGTCACCCCGTCCTCGGCGACGCTAACCGGATCGATAAACCCCAACGGACGGGCGAGCAGCTACTTCTTTCAGTTCGGCGTCAGCCGCAGCTACTCGGGTCAGAGCGGTTTCTATGAGTCCGATAGCCGCTCGGTCAACGAGCCGCTGTCGGTTCCGGTCAGCAACCTGGCCGCCGACACCACCTACCACTACCGGCTGGTGGCCATCAACGAGTTCGGGCGCTCGGTCGGCCCCGACCGCTCGTTGAAGACAGCGAAGATTCCCCTCAGCCTGGCGATTGTCGCCTACCCCAACCCCGTGGCGTTTCGTTCCGCCACCACCATCGCGGGCACCCTGAGCGGGACTGGCAACGGCAACCGGGCCGTCCAGCTGCAGGCCAACGCGTTCCCCTACACCGGTGGCTTCGTCAACCAGGGCAACCCCGAGCTCACCAACCCGTCCGGGACCTTCGCCTTCAACGTCCTGTCGTTGTCGATCAACACCCAGTTCCGGGTGATCACCGTCGGCTCGCGCCCAGTGGCCAGCCCGCCGGTCACCGCCGAGGTCGCGGTCACGGTGGGCCTCAGCCCCGTCCCGCGCCGGGTGCGCCGGGGTGCCAGGGTCCGCTTCCGGGGATCGCTGACCCCGGCCGAGGACGGAGCGCCGCTGGCGGTGCAGAAGCTTGTCCACCGGCGCTGGGTGACGGTGGCGGGCACCTCGGCGCACCACGGCGGGCGGACCAGCTCCAGCTTCCAGCGCCGGGTGCGCGTGCGCCGCAGCGGTCTGTACCGCGTCTATGCGACCATCCGCGACGGGGCTCACTACCGCACCGCGATCAGCTCGCCGGTCTACATCACCGCCCACCGCTAGCTCTGGCGGCGCCGCCCGTCGTCTCTACGCTGGCACGATGAACCTGCTTGCCTGGCCCAAGGGGCTGGTGGTAGCCGCGGTGATCGCAGCGGTGGTCATGGCCGGGCCGGTGGGGCAGGCGCGGGCGTCCGGCCGCTTGCGGATCGCCCTGCAGACCACCGGGCAGCGCGCGGCGGTCGCCGGCGGTCAGCTGCGTCTGACCGTAACGGGGCCGCGCGGCACGAGATTGCGCGTCAGCGCCCGGGCTCGGCGCACGGCCCCGCATGCCCCCTCGCTCGCGCCCGGGGCGATCGTCTACGGCATCCGAACCACCATCGGAGGCGCCGGCTGGCGCCGGCTGGCTCTGCGCCTGACGCCCACCGGGAGGAGGGTGCTGGCGCGCTGTGTCTCGGTCCGGGTGATCCTCAGCGCCCGCGTCCTCGGCCGGACCCGCTTGGCTCATCGACCGGGGCGGGGGCGGGCCGCCGTACGGTCTCGCCGGCGCGCGGCGGTCAGGACCGCCTGGACGGAGCGCGTCTTGCAGCGCGATCCGCGCCGCTGCCCGTTTGCCGAGAATCCGCCTTCGCCCACGCTGGCGCTCACCGGCGGCGTGGCCCAGGCTCCGCCCGTGGGAGCGCACGGCGAGCGTACGCTGGTGGGCGCGGCAACGCGTTCGATAACCCCTCCTTCCTCCGACTTTGCCACCCATGTCGGGGGGTACGGCGACTGCCAGGGCTGTGACAAGACCAACGGCACGACCCGCGTGACCCCGGGTGACGATCTGCGTGTGCGCGCCGTGGTGGTCCGTCGTGGGTCCAAGGCGGTCGTGCTGGCCACCGCGGACCTGGAGGGCTGGTTCGCGGGCTACAAGCAGGGGCCCAACCTGGGCCTGCTCGATCTGCGCAAGGACGTCGCCACCGATCTGTCTCGCCCGGTCTCCGAAGGAGGCCAGGGGCTGGCCCTCGGGCCCCAGGACGTGATCGTGCAGTCGGTGCATTGCCATGCCTGTCCAACCGTGGTCGGCATCTGGGGACCCACCAACAGCCGCTACCTCCAGTTCATCTATGCCCAGATGCGCGGCGTTATCGCCGACGCCGCGGCGCAGGCGCGGCCGGCCGCGCTCGAATGGGCCACCTCCGACATCGGCTACATCAACGATCTGGTGGTGGGGCAGGCCAACGCCAACGAGGGCTGGCCGCTGGACGGCCAGCTGTCGATCCTGCACGCCACCGACACACGCACCGGCCGCACGATCGCCACCTATGCCAACGTCCCCGCCCACGGCAACATCGTGCACGGTCCGAGCGCGCCGGAGATGAGCTCTGAGTACTTCGGGGCCAGCGAGCGCTGGCTCGAGGATCACGTGGGCGGGGTGGCCGTGGTGGGCCCGGGCACCCTTGGTGATCAGACGACTCCGCTGCAGGGGGTGGGGGGGCCCAACAACAGCCGTCCGTTGACGCTCTCGGCTATCGACAGCCTCGGCGCACTGGTGGGCGCCACCGTCTACCGCGCCCTCTCCCAGCATCCGCACTCGGTCACCGACCCCACGCTGGGGGGAGCCGAGACCTACCTCGTGCTGCCCTTCACCAACCCGGCGCTGTCAGGCTCTGACTGCCAACAGGCGATCACCCAGGTGGTCGGGATCCAGATCGACCGCAGTTGCGACCCGCCCTACGCGATCGCCTCCACCGGCCTGGGCGTATGGTTCACCACGCTGCGCATCGGCTCGGTCGCGGTGGCCTCCGAGCCGGGCGAGGCGTTCCCCCACGTGACCTTCGGCGTGCGCCGCGCCCTCAGCGGGGCGGCGGTGGTCTTCACCCCCGGGCAGGCCCAGGACCAGCTCGGCTACTACTACGAGCCCTGGGCATTCCCCACCACCTTCATGTACTCCGCCGACCACAACATCTTCCACGCCAGCATGGCGCTGGCCGAGGCCAACGCCCATGCCCAGCTGGCCAACGGCTCGGCGCTCGGGTTCTCGGTGACACCGACGCTGCTGGACCCGACGGGCAACGACTTCACCCGCCTGACTATGCCCGGCATCCAGGTCTGGGCCTACCCGTCACCCGACGGCTCGACGCCGCCCCGCGACCCAACCGTTCAGGTCAGCGTGTATCGAGCCCCGGCGCGCTGCACCCAGGACGCGAGCCAGGCGTTCTGCTCCACCGGCAACTCTGGTGACGCGGGACCGGTCACCGTCGACTTCGGGGACGGCAGCCCGCCCGTGACCGCGTCCACCCCGAAGGGCGGGCCCACCTGCTGCCTGGATCTGCGCCATACCTTCCCTCGGCCCGGCGACTATGAGGTCACCGCGAAGCTCGAGGGCGGTCAGTCCTGGACCACGACGGTCCACCTCACCAGCCCGCTGCTGGTCAGCAACTCGGCGCACTACCCCAAGCCCGGTACGGTCTTTGGATCTCCGGGGCAGGCTGGGGGCGGCTAGCCCTGGCGCTTCCGGGCGGTCGCGCCGGATCGCGCCTGATGTCGGCGGCAGAGGGCAGCTGGCTGCGGGCCGAGCGCTCGCTGATCATCGACGCGCCCCCTGCCGCCTGCCTGGCGGTCCTGCTGGACGTCGAGCGCCATCCCGAGTGGCAGGCACACCTCCAGCGAGTCACCGTGATCGAGCGCGACGATCGCGATCGGCCCGCACGGGCAATCCTGGAGGGCCGCGTGGGCGAGCGTGATCTGACCCTCGCCGTCACCTACCGCTACCCCAGCGCCAACCGAGTGGCCCTCGAGCTCAGCGGCAGCGACTTCGGGGACCTGCGGGGTCAGTGGAGCTTCCGGGCGGTCTCGGGAGGGCGCTCACGTGCCCAACTGGTGCTTGAGGCTCGCCCCAGCTGGGCCCTGCGGCTCCTGATGCGGGGCCCGGCCTACGAAAACATCCGTGACCAGGTGCTCGGCCACCTCCTCGATGACTTCGCCGCTCGCCTCAACCCGCGACGACCGGGAGAACCGCCGAGCTCACGCCGCTAGGACCGAGCAACGCCGCTAGGACCGAGCAACGCCGCTAGGACCGAGCAACGCCGCTAGGACCGAGCTCACGCCGCTAGGACCGAGCTCACGCCGCTAGGACGGGTCGCTACCCGAGCCCAGACCGAAGTCGGGCACGGTCTCGACCACGAACGGCCGCCCGGCCCCTCGGCTCCGCTCCAAGCGCAGGCCGTGACGGCGGTAGTGGCGATACCAGGGCGAAAGGGACGATCCGCTGGCCAAGGCGTCGGCGCTGAGGAGCAGCGGCGCCTCCCGGACCGTCTCGAGGGCGAGCAGTAGTCCCACGTCGCGCCGGTTGAGCTGGGTCATCCCCACTGCGGGGACCAGCACATGGCGTCGTCCCAGGCGCGAGCGGTTGAGCACCAGCCAGCTCGTACGGGTCTCCGGGTCGTAGACCAGCGCGTCGATGCGCCCGAGCCACTGTCCGCCGCGCGCGTGCGCCCGCCGTCCCACCACCTGGGAGGGGACGGCAGTGCTGTCCTCGGGAACCCTGGCCAGGCCGAGCACGGAAGGGGCCATGGCGCGGTGTTACCCGATCGGCGCCCGGCGAACTCCCTGAGCCGGCTCAAGGGCCGTGGACGAATGGTCGATGCTCAATACGAAGAGCTCTGCGAGCACGGAGGACGCGTGGACGGGTCTGAGACCATGGACAGCACTGGCGCTGGCGGCGTCGACGCCGCGGTGGCCGGCATGCTCGGCCTCGAGCGGCTGTCGCCCGAGCGCTTGGTGGAGATGCTGGAGATCCTGCTTTCCACGGTCCAGGACGGCGTCACCGTACAGAGCCGCGACGGCGCGCTGGTCTACGCCAACGCGGCGGGAGCGGGGGCGCTGGGCTTCGACTCGCCCGCCGCGCTGTTGTCTAGCCCGGTGGCCGACGTCACCGACCGCTTCGAGGTCTTAGACGACTGCGGTATTCCGGTCGAGCTCGATGATCTGCCCGGCCGCGGTGCGCTTCGCGGCGAGGTCTCGCCCGAGAAGACCATCTGCTACCGCATCCGCGGGACCGGCGAGGAGCGCTGGGCGGTGACCAAGGCTCGTCCGGTGTTCGGAGACGACGGCGAGGTGAAGATGGCCATCAACGTCTTCACCGACATAACCGCGCTGCGCCGCGTGGAGCAGGATCGCGAGGACCTGATGGCGCGCGCCGGCAAGGATCCGCTCACCAGCCTCAACAACCATCGCGTCTTCCACGAGCGCCTGGCCGCCGAGGTGAGCCGGGCGCGTCGCCACGGCGAGCAACTGTCGCTGGCGCTGATCGACGTCGACCACTTCAAGCAGATCAACGACAACCACGGTCACCAGGTCGGAGACCACGTCCTGGCCTCCGTGGCCGAGCTTCTGCGCGACGTGGCTCGCAGCGAGGACATCCTGGCTCGCATCGGAGGCGACGAGTTCGCGCTGCTGCTGCCCCACACGGGGGAGACCGAGGCTTTCGCAGCGGTAGACAGGCTCCGGTGCGCCGTCTCTGAAGCGCCGCTGGTGGACGGAGCGCAGGTGACCCTGTCGGCGGGCCTCTGCGACCTGGCCAGCGCCCACGACGCCGACTCGCTGTTTCGCTTCGCCGATGGCGCTCTGTATTGGAGCAAGGAACATGGCCGCGACGTGGCGTGGATATATGACGCATCGGTCATCCGCCAGCTCTCCGCCCAGGAGCGAGCCGAGCACCTGCAGCAGTCCCAGGCCTTGATCGGGATTCGGGCGTTGGCCCGCGCCATCGACGCCAAGGACCCCAACACCCGCCAGCACTCCGACCGCGTGGCCGCCCTGGCCGCCCGCCTGGCGGGGGTGCTCGGATGGGGCTTTGACCGTGTGGCCCTGCTCAGTGAGGCCGCGATGATCCACGACGTGGGAAAGCTCGGAGTGCCTGACGCCGTCCTGCTCAAGCCCGGCCCTCTGAGCGGGGAGGAGTACGGCCTGCTCAAGCTCCATCCCGCGCTCAGCGCGCAGATCGTCGAGGACGTATTGCGTCCCGAGCAGGTCGCGTGGATCCGCGCTCATCACGAGCGACCCGACGGGCTCGGCTATCCCGCGGGTCTCACCGAGGCCGAGATCCCGCTCGGCGCCGCCCTTCTCACGCTCGCCGATGTGTTTGACGTCATGACCGTCAGCCGCTCCTACAGCGCCCGCAAGACCCACGCCGAGGCGCTGCGGGAATGCCGGCGGCTCGTCGGTCGCCAGTTCACCGGCGAGGCGGTTCAGGCCCTGGAGGAGCTCAGCCGACGCGGTCTGCTCGACACCCTGCGCGTGGGGTTGACCGGCGCTCCGAGCGTCCCCGCCTAGGCTGAGGGCGCGCTGCCCGACCCCAGCGGGGAACGGCGCGGGAAGATCGAGTAGCTGCCCACCGCCGTGGCCAGCAGGCGCCCGTCCTCGTGGGTGACCTCACTGCGCAGCACGGCGATGCGGCGGTTGCGGCGGTCGACCCGGCTCGTGCAGGAGATGGTTCCCTGCGTCGCGGTCTGGATGTAGTTGATCGAGATGCTGATGGTGGCGATGCCCTCCTGCTCGCTGGTCTGCGACCACAGTGCCGAGCCCATGCTGTAGTCCACCATCGCGTAGGCCACCACGCCGGAGAGCAGGCCGCCCAGGTTGATGAGCTCGGGCCGGATGCGCAGGCGAACCTCCTGCGGGCTGTGCCACTCCAGGCCCAGGAACCCGGTGATGCCATCCATCCCGCGGGGGCCGTCGGGGGAGGGCCGGGGCACGCTATCGCGCCAGAGCGGCGACGCGGGCCCGCTGATCGACGTCCAGCCACGGCGGCCGGCCCGCGGCCGCGTTTTCGGTCATGCGTCCCGCCGTGGCGGTGGCCGGAATGACGGCGTGCACCCGCGGCTCACTCAGGGCCCACTTCAGCAGCGCCTGGGCCCACGTTCGCACGCCCAACTCGGCCAGGAAGGCCAGCTCGCTGGCGGCCGGGGCGGCGCGCACCAGCGGTCCCGACCCGAGCGGTCGCATGGCGATCACGCCGATGTCCAGCTCCTGCGCCAACGGCAAAATCCGCTCTTCGATCTCGCGCTCCTGGGGGTTGTAGGGCACCTGGACGACGCTGATGCGGGCCGAGCGCATGAGCTCGGCGAGCTCGTCAAAGGCCTCGGGCCGGTAGTGGGTCGCGCCGATGCTGGCCACCGTGCCCTGTTCACGGAAGCGCTCCAGCAGAGGCAGATGCTCGCGCCACGCCACCAGGTTGTGCACCTGGTAGAGTTCCACGCGCCCGCCGTAGAGCGCCAGCGCCCGCCGGATCTGGCGCTCCCCCTCCTCGCCATCGGGCGTCCACACCTTGGTGGCCACCACCGCCTGCTCGCGTCGCGCCCCCAGTCCCGCGGCCAGGACGCGCTCGGATTCGCCGTACATGGGGGAGGAGTCCACCAGTCGCACGCCGGCATCCAGCGCCTCCTGCACAATCGTGTGGGCCCCGGCCTCGGCACGTGTGCCTTCTACGTCCAGGCTGCGCCAGGTGCCCATCCCGATGACCGGGACCTCCAGGCCACTGGACCCCAGACGCCGAGTCTCCTGGGCAGGGACGGTTGTTGCAGTGGAGGGGGCCTCGGGGGGCAACGGGCGTCTCCTGGGTTGGGGGCCTGGCTGGGGTTTGGCAACGGGCGCTTTGCGGTAGCTGCAGGATATGAGCTCTGCCGATGACGAGCTGGTGCGCGAACAGGCGCAGGCGGCGGCCCGCGAGGCGGCTGCCATCGGAGGCGACCCGGGCCACCACGAGCCCGACCCGGCGCTGGCTCCGGTGGCCGAGGCTGGTGGTGGTGTGGCGGAGGGCTTTGAGCAGGCCGAGGAGGATCTGATCGACAACGCCGAGAACTTCGACGTTCCCGGAAGCCCCCGCAACCGGGCCTACCCGGCCGAGCGCGAGGCCGATCGCGCGGGCGCGGTGTACGCAGACGCCGACGAGCTGACCTCCACCGAGCGCGTCGACGACGCGGAGGGGCGTACGCCCTAGGCGACGAAGACCGGCGTGCCGACCGGCACCCGGGAGTACAGCGCGATCACGTCGGGGATGGCCATCCGGATGCAGCCGTGGGAGGCCGCACTGCCCAGCGAGCCCACGTCGGAGGTGCCGTGGATGCCCGCGCCCCCGTTGAAGGCCATCCAGCGGGCCTTGATCGGATCCTGGGGGCCGGGGGGGATGACCTTGCCCGCAAGGGCGCCCGCCCAGGAGGAGTTGGGAACGTGCCAGGAGGGGTTGACCTCTTTCCACTGGATGTCATAGAGACCGCCCGGCGTCTCGAGGCCCTGACGCCCGACGGCGATCTTGTACGTATCGGCCAGGTGCAGATGGCTGTAGAAGCGCAGCCGGAACGCGGCGCGATCGATGATGATGTAGGCGGGGTAGCGACGGCCGAGGCTGGCGGTGGTGATGGTCGGATGGAGCACGCGCATGGGCGCGTTGAGCACCCGGTCCCCGCCGGGGCGCACCAGGGCCGACTCGACCTGGCGTCCGAGCAACGAGCCGTTGACGCTGACTCCGTCGTGACCCGGGACCTGGCGCAGGCCTCCCCCGCCGGGGCTGACGCTGGCATTGCGGGCCGGTCGCCCGGTGGCCCGTGCCACCCGGCCGATCAGATGCTTGACCGCGGCGTGGGAGTAGGTGACCCGCGGAGAGAGGTTGACGTTGAGGCGGTGGCCGTCCAGGCCGTCGATCACGCGGGTGAAGATCGATCCCCGGCGACTTGTTCTGAGCGCCTCGCCGACGAGCTGGTCGGTCGCCACGGCCAGGCGAGCCTCGCGCGGGGTGAGGGTGAAGGTGTGACCGGCGGCGCGCACCATGACCGGATGCTCGAGCGGGGCCACGAGCTGCTGGCGCAGGCGCTCGCGGGCGGCGGTCACGCTCAGGCCGCCGATGTCGACGCCCCCTACTCTCACGCCGGGCGCAATCTGCTCGCGTCGAGCATGGTCATAGAGGTAGCCGGCGGTACCCACCAACACGGCGAGGGCGAGCAGGATCCCGGGCAGCAGCGGGTTGATGCGCCGGGCCGGCCCCTCGGGATCCCGCCGCGGTGGCGGCTGGCCTCCGTTGACGCGCCGCCCACGCCGGCGGACGGGTGGTCGGGGCTGGTCGCGCTCACGAAGTCGTTGGGCGTTGTAGCCCGGGGGCCGGGGAGGACCGTCCATCATGACGCCAGTGTGGACGCCCGCTGGCGATCGCGCAAGCTATGCCTGCAAGCCTGCGTGCAGGCCCGGGCGCCGTTCACCGGCCGCTGAGGTTGTGGGGGGCGGGAAGGCCCCGCGGGGGCGGGTCGTCGAGGATCAGCTGGGGCACGGTCACCGGTCGCAGGTGCTTGCGGCGCAGACCGTTGATGATCCGGGGCAGAGCGGCCACCGTCTGCCCCCGCGGGCCACCCGCGTCGTGCATGAGGATGATCGCTCCGGGCTTGGCGCCGCTGAGCGCCGTGTAGACGATCTGGTCAGTCCCGGGTTGGCTGAAGTCGCGCGTATCGACCGTCCACAGGACCGACAGCATGCGCTCGGCGTGAACCAGGCGCTCGGTGGCGTTGTCAAAGGATCCGAACGGGGGGCGGAACAGCCGGGGCGACGGGGCTCCGTAGGCATGGATGGCCTGGCTGGCACCGACGATCTCCCGTCGCTGCTCCGGTTCAGAGAGATGGGCGAGGAACGGGTGGGTCACGGTGTGATTGGCGATCGTAAAGCCGGCGGCCAGCGTGTCGCGGGCAAAGGCCGGGTAGGCCTGGATCGAGCGACCCATCTCAAAGAAGGTCGCCGGCACCCGCTCGTGCTCCAGGATGGCCAGGATCTCGGGCGTGTTGATGCCGGGGCCATCGTCGAAGGTCAGTGCCACCTCGGGCTTGCGCGCCGAACCCTGGCTGATCGATTTCGTGTAGGCGAGCACACGGTCGATGCCCGCGCTCTGGGCCGGGGTGATGCCGCCCACCACGACGGCCGCGGTGGGGGATGCCCCCGGGTGGGAGATCGGAAACAGGGCCATGACCGGTCGGGCGGGTCCGGGGGAGGGGGTCCGTCGGGTGGCGCCACCCCCACCCGAGGCGAGCGCGATCAGCGCCACCACGGCGATCAGCGACAACACCGCGATCCCCCGGCGGCGCCTAACCTGGGCCTCGCGCGCGGAGCGCGGCGGGCCGACCGGGGGCGTGAGCCCACCGCGGGGTGTGTTGGCTGATTCTCGGCTGCTCATTGACGTTCGGGTGTGGCCGGTGGCGATGCGGGGCACCGCCGGACCGGACCCGACGGCGCCGAGGCGTCAGTAGTAGCGAAACTTGCGTTGCGCACGGTGGTTGCACTACTCAAGGCGGCTACCTTAGACGCCGCCATTCGAGGGCTGAGCGGGAGCGTTGCCATCCTAGGCGCTCGGTCCGCTAGCCCTCTGACCGAGGCCCCCCGATGCTCCCCACCTCCGCCCGCCGTCATCCGCTTGCCGGCCCTTTCGGCGCCCTGGCGCTCGTGCTCACGGTGACAGCCCTGGTCATCGCGGGGCTGCTGGCCCCCCGCGCCTGGACTCAGACCCGCAGCCCCCAGCAGTCCACCGCCCGCCCCTCAGCCCGGCATGTGGCGCGCCGGTCGCGCCGCGCACCCCTGCTGACCCTGGCCCGTTGCGCGCTGGCGTCCTCGTGTACCACCGATGACCACCACATCAAGGTGGGGGGGCGCCTGCTGCTCGCGGGCAGCGGACTGTACGCCGGAATGGCGGTGGTCTTCCGGGCCCAGGGCCCGCGTCCGGGCACGCACTCGACGGCGATGGCGCGCCTGCGCCGCACCAGCAAGGGCTGGGTGGCCACGGTTCCCAAGGCCGCCGTCTCGGGCCACATCTTTGTCATTGGCCACTACGGGCGCTCCCCGCTCTTCGGGCCGATCTACGTCGTGCACAAGCGTCGGCGGGTGACACCTGCGCCCGGCACCCCGCCGCCTTCCAGCCCACTGGACGGCAACGGCATGTGGATCTGGCACCTGGACAAGTCCTCGGGCGCCAACCCCGACGCGATGGCGCGCCGGGCCCAGAGAGCCCACGTATCGACCCTGTTCATCAAGAGCTCCGACGGGTCAACCAACTACTGGAGCCAGTTCAGTGCCGCCACCGTCAGCGCCCTCAAGGCACGCGGGCTGAAGGTGTGCGCCTGGCAGTACGTCTACGGCACCCACCCGGTAGGCGAGGCCACCCTCGGTGCCCGCGCCGTCTCCGCGGGTGCGGACTGCCTGGTCATCGACGCCGAGGCCGAGTACGAGGGCCGCTACTCCGCCGCCCAGACCTACGTCACCGAGCTGCGCTCGCGCATCGGCGCAGCGTTTCCCCTGGCGCTGGCCTCGTTCCCCTACGTCGACTTTCACCCCAACCTGCCCTACTCGGTGTTCCTGGGACCGGGGGCGGCCCAATACAACGCGCCCCAGATGTACTGGAAGGCCATCGGCACCTCGGTGGACACTGTCTACGCGCACACGTTCACCCACAACCGCATCTACGGACGGCCCATCTTCCCGCTGGGTCAGGCCTACACCGATCCAGAGCCCTCGCAGATCCGCCGCTTTCGGGCCCTGGCCGCTCCCTACGGCGCCACCGGGTTGTCCTGGTGGGACTGGGAGGAGAACACGGCGCGGGGCTGGGACGCGATGGCGGCCACCATCACGCCCTCCAGCTCGACGCCCAGCCAGGACTACCCGCTATTGAGCTCGGGCGCTCGAGGCGATGAGGTGGTCTGGCTTCAGCAGCACCTGGCTGCGGCGGCCGCCTCCACCCCCACCAACGGGGTCTTCGGTTCGACCACCGTGCGTAACCTGCGCACCTTCCAGGCCGACCACCGGCTGCCGGTCTCCGGCCAGTCCGATCCGGAGACCTGGAAGGCGCTGCTCGCCCTCGCCCCCGTCGTGGTGGACTGGACCGCCCGCTCCGGCGGTTGAGCACGGCTCGGCCTACCGGCGACTGAGGGCCGCGCCGGGGTCGGCACTGGGAATCGGGTCAAGTGCCGACAGCCGACCGTTGTCCAGCGCGAAGCGCACCCGCGCGTGGCCTCCGGTCGGGCAGCACAGCGGGTCGTCGTGCCGATAGAGCGCGTAGCTGAGCGTGACCCCGGTGTCGTCATGGGAGACGACCCGGACCGATGCGCTTGGAGTCGACGTGTCGGTCCCCAGGTAGCGCTCGCCCGAGAAGAAGAACGCCCGCTGGACGCGAGCGTCAGCCGACCCCCGTCCAATCCCCACGAGCACGCGCAGCGTTTGGCTGGACTCATAGGCCGAGGAATCGGCCACCCGGTAGCCCTGGCCCTCCAGGGTCCCCCTCGCGCCAGCCAGGCCCACCCCCGTATGGCTGCTGGCCCCGGACGGCGCCGGCGTTCCGCCGGTGGCCGGCGCGGAGGCGGGCGTGGTCGGTGTCGTGACCGCCGAGGCCCCGCCCCGCCCGCCTCGCCGGGGAGTGACCGGAGCTGACGTGGTGGTGGCGCCCGCGCCATCGGCGCGCGGCGTGGCCACGCTGGGCCGGGTCGAGCTTGACCCGCAGCCCGACAGCGTCAGCGCGACGGCGAACAGGAGAAATGACGTCTGGCGGCTGGCCACGTCGGTGGTCTTGCCCCTCCGGGCTTCGATTCCTGCCCGGATCAGACGGCGTCGAGGTGTTTGACCGAGCCGGGGCCGGGTACTGAGCGCCCATGGTCTTATTAGCCACCGCGATCACCATCCTGGCGGCCGGCGACCGCAGCGCGGTCGGCCGTCACATCTCCAAGGGCGCCGGCATCGGCATCATCATCGGCACCGTGATTGCCGCCGCGATCGCCGTGGCGCTGGTGTGCTGGCTGGTCATGGCTTTGCTCCGCGGTCCCGTGGCCAGGCGCTCGCACCGCCGCGGCCACGTCGGGCGCGTCTAGCGCCCGGGCGCCCCTGCAAGAGGCTCTGCACGGCGTCCGCGCCGGCCGCTACCCATGAGCGATGGCGCTCACCGACACGCCGCTGGCCGAGGCCGAGTTTTTGGCCGTCGACTGCGAGACCAACGGCGCGCCGGGGCCTGCGTGTGAGCTGACCGAAGTCGCGGCGGTGCTGGTGGGTGGCGGCGAGCTGCACGACTCCTATGACTCGCTGGTCGCCGTTCAGCGGCCTCTGGCCCGGGGCGTGCAGCGCTTCACGGGCATCACCCAGGCGATGTTGGCCGGTGCCCCCGAGCCCGGGAGCGTCCTGCCCGAGGTCCTGCGCCGGCTCGAAGGCCGGGTGCTGGTCGCCCACAACGCCAGCTTTGACCGTCGCGTCCTGCGCCAGGCGTGCGAGCGCTGCGACCTGCCGTGGCCCGAGCCCCCGACGCTGTGCACCGTGTCGCTCGCTCGCCGCCTGCTTCCTCTCCAGCGACAGCGCCGGCTCGGCGCGCTCGCCGACGCGCTGGGAATCGAGCCCGACGTCGCGCACCGTGCCCTGCCCGATGCCCGCGTGTGCGGGCAGATTTTGTGCGCCCTGCTGCCTCGGCTGGTCGCCCACGCGGCGACGGTCGGGGAGGCCATGAGCCTGCTGACCGCCCGGCGCCGGCGGGCGTCGACGCGCACCCGGCGCGTCAGCGCGCACGATCGGCTGGCGCTGCCCGCGCCCGCCTGTCCGGCTGAGCCCGACTTCGGGGCGTTGCCGAGTGATCCTGGCGTCTACATCTTCCGTGACCGCCAGGGAGAAGCTCTCTACGTGGGCAAGTCGGTGTCGATCCGCAGCCGGGCCCGCTCGCACTTCGCCCCCTCGACCGCCCCGGCGCGCTGGCGCGCGCACGCGGAGATCGTCGACTACCGCCCCACCGCGTCCGAGCTCGGTGCGCTGGTGCTCGAGAACCGCCTGATCAAGCAGCTCGCGCCGCCGGGCAACCAGCGCCTGGCCGGCGAGCCCGACGGCTACGTCTACGTGCGCTGCCGACTCGATATCGCCTTCCCGGTGCTCGAGGTGGCCCGCACACCCGCCGCCGGGCACGCCGTCAACGTGGGCCCCGTCCGCGGCCGCCGCAGCGCCCAGGAGCTCGTCGAGCAGCTCGACTCGTTGTTCGGACTGCGTCATTGCTCGCGCCGGCTGACCCGGCGCGAGTATCCCTCCGCCTACGGCCAGATGGGGCGCTGCCTGTCCCCCTGCCTGGGTGACCTGGACCCCAACCTGTACCGGCGGCGCCTGGACGAGGCACTGGCGCTGATCACCGACGGCGGGCAGCGGCTGCTCGACCACCTGGACACCCAGATGCGAGCCGCCGCCGCCGAGCAGCGCTTTGAGCGCGCCGCGGCGTTGCGCCGGCGCCGGCAGCGGCTGGGGACACTGTTGCAACGGTTGGGCGGAGAGCTCGCCGCGCTGCACGCCCGGCCGCGGCTGGTGATCGACCGCCACCCCTCCCAGCCGCGGCTGGAGGCCTTCGTGCTGGTGGGGGGCCGCCTGGTTGATTGGGGCGAGCTGCCCGGGCCCGACCCCGCCGGGCCGGCGGCGGTCGCCGACGCGCTGCGCCGAGCGGCCAGCGCGAGCCGGGACAGCGCACCGCCCGGCCTGGCCGTCGAGGAGATCGACGAGGTCCGTCTGGTCGGCTCCTGGCTGGCCTCCCACCCCCAGGCCAGCGTGCTGGACCTCGAGCCGTTTCCCACGCCCCGAGCGTTGCGCCTGCTGCTGGCGCAGGCGGCGAGCCGGGCGGGGACGGGGCTAAAGAGCTCGTCCTAGGCGGCACGGGCGCGCCCGGCGGTGCCCAGGCGGGCGATCAGGCCGGCGACGATCGAGCCGATGACCAGGTAGATGACCAGAGCGATGCCCCAGTTGACGGCGATCGCCAGCTTGCGATCGCTCATCGTGAACATTCCGTCAAACGGTCCGACCAGCGACCGCGCGGCATCGTGGATGGTGGACACGATCGAGTTGGCCGCGTTGGCGTCGAGCACGATCAGCGCGATCCCCGCAGCGATGATGAGGGCCACGATGGTGGCGATCAGCCGTACCGCTCGGGCGAGCAGGAGCATCCCGGCACCCGCAGCGGCGGCCGCACCCGCGCCGGCGCCGGCACTGCCCTCGCCGCGCGCCTGTCCACGGCGCCCGAACCCCCGGCGCCGGCGGACGGGACCGCCCTCGACTTCCTCGGCATCGTTGGCCACAGCAGCCCGCCTGAACATGTTCTCTCCCTCCGTTGGGACCCGGTCGGCTGCTGATACCCGCCCGGGGGTAGGCGCACGCACGCGCCGTTGATTCAGAGCACAGCGGACGCGGCGTTAAAGCCTGCCCCCACGCCCTGCCGACACAAGGGTCATGGGTGCGCCTCGCCGATCCCCGTCTCGCGCTGTGGCACTGGCCACCGTGGCCCTGGCCGCCATGCTCGGCCTGCCCGCCTGCGCTCCCGCCTCCCCCGCGGCTCCCTCCGGCCTGCGCGTGGCCCCGTCGAGCGCGGGTCTGAGCATCACCTGGAATCCCCGCCCGGGCGCCTCGCGCTATGACATCCGCTTCCGACGCCCGGCCGGCGGCGCCTGGCGAGTCACCCGGCGCCCGGCCCGGGTGCGGCGGCTGGTCCTGGCCTCCGCCGCGCCCTACGTGTTCCAGGTGCGAGCCTGTGCTCGCCGGCGCTGCTCGCCGTGGTCGGCGCCGGTGACGGCGGCCCCCGGCCCCGGCGCGCCGGGCTCAGCCCCGACCTCGGCCACCGAGCTGCCCACGATCGGCGGCTGCCCGGTCCTGCCCGCCGACAACCCCTTCAACCGCGACGTGTCTCACGCCCCCCTCGATCCGCGCTCGTCGCGCTACATCGCCTCGATCGGGCGGGGTGGTCACCTGCACCCGGACTTCGGCTCCAACCCCGACTACGGGATCCCCTACTCGGTGGTGCCCGCCTCCCAGCCCGCACTGACGATCCGCTTCACCGCCTACGGGGCCGAGAGCGATCCCGGTCCCTACCCGATTCCGCTGCGCGCGCCGATCGAGTCCGGGTCAGATCGCCACGTGCTGGTCGTCCAGAGCGGAACCTGCAAGCTGTATGAGCTGTTCGCGGCCAAGCGGGCGGGGGGCCTGCTGTGGGAGGCCGACTCGGGTGCCACGTTCGATCTGGGCTCAGACGCGTTGCGCCCCGACGGGTGGACGTCGGCCGATGCCGCCGGCCTGCCGATCCTGCCCGGTCTGGTCCGCTACGACGAGGTGCGCGCGGGCGCGGTGCGCCACGCGATCCGCATGACCGTCGAGCAGACCCAGCGCGCCTTCATCCATCCCGCCACCCACTTCGCCTCCAGCTCGACGGACCCCAGCCGGCCTCCCATGGGCCTGCGGCTGCGCCTGAAGGCCTCGTTTGACATCACGCGCTTCCCCCGAGCCTCGCGCATCATCCTGCAGGCGATGAAGACCTACGGGCTGATCGTGGCCGACAACGGCACCAACTGGTTCTTCGGCGGGGCAACCGACTCACGCTGGAACGACGACGAGCTCAACCCGATGAAGACCGTGCCGGGGCGGGCCTTCGAGGTCGTGCGGTCCGGTTCGCTGCAGCGGGGGTAGGGATTTAGGGGCGCCCTGACCGGGCGCAGCGAAGGCCGCGGTGATCACACGGCGGTCACGGGCAGGCTCGGCGTCCAGTGCCCTCGCGGTCCGGACACGCGCAGGCGGTAGAGCATCGGGCGCCGGTCGGGCGCGAAGCGCACGAAGCTGCCGTCGCCCTCGCTGCTGAACGCGCGCGTGTTCGCACCGGAGGCTCGGGCGGTGCTCAGCGTCACCCACCGGCGGCCGTCGGAGCTGGCCTGCACGACGATCCGGCGCGGCGCGGGACCGAGACGCAGGCGCCCGAACAGCAACACTCGGCCGGCGCCGATGCGCTGGGCGAACAGGCCGGCCCGGAAGCTCCGGCACGCCGGCTTGGCGGTCCCGTCGGCGTGCTGCAGACCGGTGTAGAACTGACCGTAGGGGCGCTGCGGGCTGTCGGACTGCACGGTGGCCGCCGGCGGCAGGTCGCGCAGGAGGAACTGGCCGAACATGCGCACCGTGGGCACACGCGAGGCGAGGTACTCACCCCAGGTCAGGTAGCGCGCCTGGACCGACTCGGTGACGTTGTGCCGCTTGCTCAGGGGCCGCGTCTCATAGCCGAACTCGGTCAGGTAGATGGAGCGCATCCCTGCCGTGATGCGGTGCTTGGCCGCCAGCCGGTCGAGCGTGTGCGCCAGGCGCGGCAAATTGCCCAGATAGATGTCGTCGGAGCGTATGCCCGAGCTGGTGGCGTTCGGGGGACTGGTCAGCGAGTACGGGTGGTGCGCCCAGCCGTCGCCCGGTAGCGTCGTGAAGTGGGCGCACCCGCCGTCCCGCAGCGGGCGCAGATGCTCGTCCACGCAGGCGAGCTGGCGCAGGAAGCGCAGGGGAGCCACGGGGCCGTGGCCGTTGAGGCCGCCTCGACTGGAGGTGTTGCCCACCAGCACGCTGACCTCGGGGCGCGCGTGCTTGATCGCGGGATAGGCGGCGCGCACCATGGCTCGGTAGACGCCTGGGCTGGCGGGCACCGGGCGGCCGTGGGAGCGCCGCCACTGGGGCAACAGGAAGGCCGGGTGGTTGGGCTCGTTCCACAGGGCGAGCATGTCAATGGAGGGCAGCGCGGCCGACGCCGTGGCCGCGGCCCGGGCCGCGGGCAGGCCCGGGATCAGCGGCGGGGTGGCGGCCGGCGGCGGCGGGGGTGGGGTGGGCGCCGGTGACGCGCTGGGAGCTCGGGGCCAGAAGCTGCCGCTGTAGCGGCGGGCGATCGCGACCGCGAAGTCGGCGAAGGCGGCGGGGTCTATGCGCGCGCGCACCCGGGGACCGGCCCCGTGAGCCGCCCAGCGCGGTGCCCAGAAGCCGACGTCGATCATCACCCGCAGCCCGGCGGCGCGGGCGGAGCGCACCGCGGTGTCCAGCCTGCGCCAGCGGTCCTGCTCGTAGGCCGCGGGGTTCGCCGCGTCAAACGACGGTCGGTGCCGCGATCCGGGCGACCGTGTCAGGCTCGACCAGGTGGCCGTCAGCCGCACCCGGTCAAATCCCAGGGCGCGCAGCTGGCGCATGGTGGCGCGCACCCGCGGGGCGCCGGGGTGAAGCAGCGCGGCGTCATCCTGGATGACCGTCTCCAGGCCGGGGCTCGCACGGGCCGCCGGTGCGGAGCCTCCCAGGGCCAGGACCAATCCCATGAGGGCCCAGCAACGGTCGCGGCGCAGTGATACGGGGCGGGTGTCCACAGGGGTAGTGTGAAGGTCCGCGCTGGGTCTGACGGCAGTCCAAGCCGGTCGGCCAGCCGCGGGGCCTCAACACATGTACGAGTGCGCCGCCGGCGTCGGAGGACCATAGTGGGCAACGAGGTCGAGGAAGGGACTGCGCATGAGGTCGATCGCCAGGCAGCACCCATAGGGCAACGGCTGCTGGTGGTTTCACCTGCGCTGGCCAACCGGTTTGCCGTCGCGCGGGGTGGTGCGCGCCGTCGGCGCCGGCCCACCCGGCTCGCGGCGCTGGTCGTGTCGGGTCTGGCCATCAGCGGTGCGCTCGGCCCCCCGGCTGGGGCGGCCAAGGTCGTGGGTATCAGCGAGCAGCACCCCGAGATGTTCGCCAGCCCACTGTTTCAGACCCTCGATCTGCCCATCGCGCGTCTGATCGTCGCCTACGACGCGGTGGTCAGGCACACTCGGGAAGTGGCGGCCGTGGACGCGTGGGTCCGCGCCGCCCAGGCCGATGGCGTGGAGCCGCTCATCTCCTTCAACCACACCGCGGGCTGCTACACGGCCCGGGGACGCGTGCCGCACCTGCGCAAGTGCCGGTTGCCCACGGTGGCGGCCTACCGGCGGGCGTTCGTGGCCTTTCGCCATCGCTATCCCGGCCTGAAGGTCTACTCCCCCTGGAACGAGGCCAACCACCGGTCCCAGCCCACCGGACGCAACCCACGCGCTGCGGCACGTTTCTACAACGTCGTGCGGACCAACTGCCGCGGCTGCACGATCGTCGCCGCCGACGTGCTTGACCAGGCCGGCATGGCCAAATGGCTGCGGACATTTCGCCACTACGCCCGGGGTAACCCCCGAATCTGGGGTCTGCACAACTACATCGACGCCAACAATCACACCACCAGCGGGACCCGGGCCATGCTGCGGGCGGTGCGCGGACAGGTATGGCTGACCGAGACCGGCGGGATCGTCAAGTTCCTGCACCGGCCCTTCAGCCCGGGGCGCGCTGCTCGCGCGACCGAGTTCACCTTCCATCTGGCCAACCTCAGCTCACGCATCACCCGCATCTACATCTATCAGTGGACCGGTGCCCGGCGGGGCGACCGTTTCGACGCGGGGCTGACCTCTCCCCTGGGTCAGCCCCGGCCCGCCTACTTCGTGCTCAAGCGCCACGTGCGCAAGCGCCCGGTCAAGCCGCCGTACTCCATCCCGCCGCCGCCGCGGCCCGCGCCGTCACCGAGCCCTCCGGCCTCGCCTCAGCCCCAGCCCCAGCCGGCCCCGTGCCCGCTGGCGCCTTTGCCCTGCCCGGCCTAGGGTCGCCGCAGACCCGGCGGACTGCCCCACGGGGTACCGTGTTCAGGGTTCACCGGCCATGTTCACCGCTGCGCTCTTTCACCTTCACCCGCACCTGCGGCGCCACCTCCACATCCGGGGGCTGAATCTCTCGATCGGCCGCTGGCAGCTGATCCTGTGGTTCACCATCATCCCCCTGACCTGGGCGCTCGCGCGCTTCGTCTACAACCGGCGCCCTGCCCACCGGCGCGTCGCGCTGGGCCTGTTCGCGGCGGTCGGCGTTCTGCAGATGGCGGCCTACGTCAGCTACGCCATCTGGCGCAACGCCGACGTCCTGTTCGTGCTGCTGTGGGCGTCCCTGGTGGCTCTGCTGGCGGGCGCTTCGCTGCTGCCGTGGCTGCGCTCTAGCGGCCGACCGGCGGCCGGCGTGGGTCCGTGAGCTCCACGGGTCCGGCGCGGTCCAGTAGCCGCGCCTGCGGGTTGCGCCGACGGCAGCGGTGGGGGACCAGTTGGGGAGGCCGCCGCCGAGGGCCGTCGACGGCGCCGTCGATCTCGACGATCGTGGCGAAGCGCTCGGCACCGCACACGTCGCATTCGCGCCCCGCCGTGTGGGCGTGGGCGCCGCATACCCCGCATTGGTAGCGCAGGGCGGGCGCGGCGCTGCTCGGGCGATCGAACCGGGGGAGCATCCTACGTTGTCCATCGTCAGATCTGGCCAACCGTCCTCAGCCCGGTGGGCAAAGCGCGCGGCCTGGCTGCCCAAAGCGACACAAAGTGGTCCCCGAGCCCGCTCGCGGGACGCCGATCTAGGAAGTGAGACTGGCGAAGCGCTTGACCCCGGCCCCCCGACGCGCGGGCAGCTCGCTGCGAGCGAACCAGCGCGCCTCGGCGATCTCACCAGGGTCCAGCTCCAGCTCCAGCTTCCCCACCCGGGTGGTGAAGCAGCTCAGGCGCTCGTTGCGCACCGAGCTGCGGACCACCACGTCGCCCAGCTCGCGCCAGTCCTCGATGGCCACGCCGAGCTCCTCGCGCACCTCGCGAGCAGCGGCCCGGCGCGGGCTCTCCCCCCGCTTGATCGCTCCGCCGGGCAGCTCCCAGCGCCGGCGGTCGCCGTAGGTGTGGCGAACCAGCAGGACCTCCTCACCGCGCAGGATCACGCACTTGACGCCGCGCATCCGCAGGCGGAAGATCGCTCCCACCAGGCGCAGGCAGCGATAGCCGACTCGATAGGTCAGGCGACGCAACGCCACCCGTGGCCGTTTCACGCGGGAAGTCTATGCGCGGGCGCGGTGACGACAGCCTGACGGCGTGCGCCCGGCGAGTCGCCTCCCGGTCGGCTACGGTGTCGGTCATCGTCGGCCCCTGCGGTAAGGCCTGGCGGCCTCGGAGGCCGCTCGTCGCCCTCGCCTACTCATCAGAAACTAGGAGGAATGGATGCGTCATTTGAATCGTGCGGTCATGGCATCTTCGGTGCTGGCCGCCATGTTCGCCGTCGCCGGCTGTACCAAGTCGGTGGACACCGGCTCGGTCGAGAAGGCGCTGGTCAAGGTCATTCCCGGCGCCAAGAGCGCCAAGTGCCCGAGCAGCCTGGACGCCAAGAAGGGCAAGAGCTACAAGTGCGACGTCACCGGGGCCAGCGGCAGCGCGCCCTACACCATCACCATGACCGACGACAACGGTCACTTCAACGTCGCTCCCGCCAGCTCAGGCGCGGCGAGCGGCGGCGCCAGCACCACCGGTGGCGCGAGCACGGGCGGATCCAGCACCACCCCGTAGCCCTCCTGGCAGGGCCTGCTGCCCGGGGGGCGCGTCTCCAGACGCGTCCCCCGGGTCGTTTTTCAGGACGAGTCGGACTCCTTCTTGGGCATCGAGACCCGTACGCCGTCGGTGGGCTGCTCGGGGCCCGAGCCGTTGGGGCCGGTCCGGCGCGGGCCGCTTCCGTTCCCGTTGGCGTTTGAGTGCGAGACGAAGGGCGCCGTCTCCTCGTCTCCGCGAAACGGCCCAGGCTTGGGTCGCGGCTTGCCGCCCGGGAAGGCGAGACGCAGGATCGTGCGCTGGACCGACGCCAGTTGGGACAGGAACGGCCCGCTGTTGTAAGGCAGCTGGTAGCGCTCGCAGATCGCCTTCACCCGTGGGGCGATCTCGGCGTAGCGCGTGCTCGGCATGTCCGGGTAGAGGTGATGCTCGACCTGGTAGCCGAGGTTGCCGCTGGCCACGTGAAACAGGGGACTGCCCTCGATGTTGGCGGCGCCGAGCAGCTGGCGGACGTAGAACCCGCCCCGTGTCTCATCCTCGACCTCCTCCGGGCTGAACGTGTAGGTCTGGTCGGGGAAGTGCCCGCAGAAGATGATCGCGTAGGCCCACACGTTGCGCACGATGTTGGCGGTCACGTCGGCCCGCAGCGTGGCGCGAAAGGTGGCCGCCGCC
>DASYID010000168.1:0-23975 GCA_036252775.1 Solirubrobacteraceae bacterium | reverse complement strand
TCGCCACGCTTGAAGGGAGACAGGCGGGCGCCCCACAGGATCTCGTCGACCCAGGAGCGACCGATGCCGGCGATCACGCGCTGATCGCGTAGCAGAGCATGGAGGGGACGGGCAGCGGCGAGCAGCTCCTCCAGCGGCGGTGGGTCCGGCCAGGCCTCCGGTCCCAGGGTGGCCAGGGCCTCGTCCTGCTCGAGCGCCTCTGCCCGCAGCAGCTTGACCCAGGCCGACTGGCGGGTGCCGAACTCCCGTAGTCGCAACTCACGCTCGTCCGGCAGGCGCAGCAGCAGGCGGGCCGTCCGATCCCTGGGCCCAGCGCGCTTGTCGAACAGCTGCAATCGGCCGGCCGACATCAGGTGCACGAGCAGCACCAGCCCGCCGTCGAGCCCGATCACGAAATGCTTGCCGCGGCGCCCGACGCTGACGATGCCACGGCCGTGCACGTCCTGCAGCGGCGGGTCAAAGGTGCGCAGCGCGTTCAGGCCGGGAGCCAGCGCCGACTGCACCTCGAGCCCGCGCACGGCGGCGTCCAGGCGCCGGGCGGTGATCTCGACCTCGGGTAGCTCAGGCATGGCGCGTGGCCCGGATGCTACGGGCGGCCGGCGGCCCAGCGCGAGCTCGCTCGTCGGGAAAGGCTCGCCGACGCCGGCTAGTAGGAGCGGATCGGAGCACCCAGCTGGACGGGCCCACCCGGCGTCCTCCAACGAACTCGCCAGCGCCGCCGGGGCCGGTAGGGCGCTCTGGCCGTCCAGTAACCCGAGGCGTCGGTGTGCAGCACCGTGGCCAGACGCCAGCGCCCCCGGGTGCCATCCCGGGTGAGGAGCTCGACGGTAGAGACCCGTCTGGCCGGACGCACCAGGCCCCACAGCGACACGTGGCCGCCGTGGCGACGCACGGTCAGCGGCAGGCGAAAGCCGGCCAGCGCTGGCTTGGCCCGGCCCCGCGCCAGGCGCAACCCCGACTGAAACCCGATGTAGCCGCCCCCGGGCGTCGAGCCGCCCGGGCGCGAGATCTGCGGGTCGTCGCGCAGCAGGTACTGGGAGAACGCGCGCACCCGCGGGTTAGACCAGGCGATGAGCTCTGACAGCTCCTGGTACTCGGCCTGGCGAGCCAGGGAAACGCCCAAGAACGGGTTGGGCTTGCTCTGGATCCCGAACTCGGTCAGGTACACGTCGAGACGGTGGGGCACGGCACGGGCTTGAGCGGCACGATCCAGCGCCCGGGTCAGACGCGACAGCACTCCGATGGTCACGTCGTTGGGGCCGGGGGGACGGAAGAAGGGGCCGGCGACGGTCGTGTAGGCGTGGTGGGCATAGCCGTCGGCGGCCAACGTCGAGCACGACGGCGAGCGCCGGTAGTGCGTGTCCAGGCACAGGGCACCGCGCAGGAAGGTCAGGGGCGCGACGTCGTGGCCGGTGCCCCGTGGCGCGGTCTCCCCCATCAGGACCCGGGCCTGGTTGAGGCCAGCCGCGTGCAGGCCGTCTATCGCGGCCTGAAACAACCCCCGATAGATACGAGGGGAGGCGGGGCGGCGCCCCACGAACTGGGGAGCCAGGAACTGCGGGTGGTTGGGCTCATTCCACACCGACCACGTTGCCACCCGGTCGCCGTAGCGCCGGCCGACCGCGGTCATGAACCGGCCAAACTCCAGGGCGCTGGGCCGCGTGACATTGTCGCGGGCCCCAGCCGTGGCCCAGCGCGGAACCGGACCCGAGACGGTCATCAGCAGTGACCAGCCACGCTGGGCCGCGGCACTGACCAGGGCGTCGTACTGGCCCCAGCGATAACCGGCCGGGTCGGTGGCATCGAAGGCGGGCCGAGTCCTGGAGGCCGCGGCCGGGGCCACCGACCGCCAGTAGAGCACCACGCGTAGAGCACGCACCCCGAGTCCGTCGAGCTCGGCCAGGGAACGGTCGCGGGTGGCGGCATTCAGAAGGTCGCGGGGCGCCTCGAAGTACACCGTCTGGTCATGCGAGGCCTCGGCCCCGGCGGGCAGGCCGGCGCCCGCGGCCAGGGCCGCGCCAGCGAGCAGCGCTGCGACTACGCGACGGGGCAAGAGCAGACAGCCTTTCGCGGTCGGTTAGGGCGGGGCTGGGCGCCGGCGCGCGCGAGTGGGGCAGCGTGCGAGGAGCGCCAGACGTTCAGACACCGGTGGGGCGACAAGGTTGCGGGCGCGGGGCGTCGCGCCGCGCGAGTGGGTATCGATCCCGTAGCGTCTGGCCGGGTTCCAGCCCCTATCCCCCAGGCCCCGCATGACCATCCCGATCGCCCCCGACGACATCGTTCGCACCCATGAGCAGGCCGGCGCCCACCAGCGCCCACCGCTGCTGGTGCTCGATCCCCTGGCCGCGTTCCTCGACGACCATGGCCTGGGCAGCGGCGAGATCGACGTGCAGCCGGTGGGCGACGGGCACTCCAACGTCACCTACCTGCTGAGGCGCGGCGAGGCGGAGCTCATCCTGCGTCGTCCACCGCGCCCACCACTGCCGCCGTCGGCGCACGACGTGCTGCGCGAGGCGCGGCTGCTGCGCGCACTCTCAGACACTCCGGCCCGCGTTCCGGCGGTCCTGGCCGTAGGCGAAGACCCGCAGGTCATCGGCGCCCCGTTCTACGTCATGGAGCGCGTGCGGGGAGAGGTGATCACCGAGCAGGTCCCGGCCGCGCTGGACCGTCCCGAGCAACGGCGGCGCATCGCCGAGGAGCTGATCGACGCCTTGGTCGAGGTTCATGCCGTCGACTGGCAGGCGGTGGGGCTGGAGGGGTTCGGCAAGCCCACGGGCTACCTCGAACGCCAGCTGCGGCGGTTCAACGGACTGTGGGAGATAAACCAGACCAGAGAGGTGCCCGAGGTTGAGCGGGTGGGGGCATGGCTGGCCGCCAACCTGCCCGAGTCCGGCCCGGCGACGATCGTCCACGGCGACTATCGGCTGGGCAACACCATGTTCGCCGACCGGGCCCCCGCTCGCCTGGTGGCCATCTTTGACTGGGAGATGGCCACGATCGGCGACCCGCTGGCCGACGTGGGCTACATGTGCATGATGTGGACCCAGGAGGGCGACCCCTCCGGCGGGCTGCGCGAGCATCTGGGGCGGGTGACCCGTCAGGAGGGGTTCCCGACCCGAGAGCAGCTCGTCGCCCGCTACGAGAGCGCCAGCGGGCGCTCGATGCGCGACGCTCGCTGGTACACCGCGCTGGCCCTGTGGAAGTCGGTCGTGTTCATGGAGGGCAACTACAAGCGCGCGGTGCTGGGCAGCACCGACGACCCCTACCTCAAGCAGTTCGGCGAGGGAGTGCTGGAGCTGGCCCAGCGGGCCGAGGAGGTCACGCGTGACGGGGTCTGACCGCGCCGAGGAGGTCACGCGTGCCGGGGTCTGACAGCGCCAAGGCCGCCGCCGAGCTCAGCCGTTATGACCCCGGGCGGATCTACACCGGCCTGCTGGTGGACTTCGGCGGGGTGCTGACCACCGATGTGTTCGACTCGTTTCGCTCCTTCTGTGCGACCGAGGGGCTGGCGGTGGACACGGTCCGCGAAAAGTTCATGGGCGACCCGACCGGCCGACAGCTGCTGTTTGACCTGGAAACCGGCACGCTGGCCGAGCGGGACTTCGAGGTGCGCCTGGCCGCACTGCTCGAGCTCGAGCACTCCGACGGGCTGATCTCGCGGCTGTTCGGCGCGATGGCCCCCGACACGGCGATGCTCGAGGCCGTGCGCGCCGCTCGCCGCGCGGGGGTGCGAACGGGCATGATCTCCAACTCCTGGGGACAGGGCAGCTATGACCGTTCCCTGTTCCCCGAGCTGTTCGACGGCGTGGTGATCTCGGCCGAGGAGGGCATGCGCAAGCCCGACCCGCCGATCTATCGTCTCGGAGCCCAGCGCGTCGGCCTTGAGCCCAGCGAGTGCGTGTTCGTCGACGACCTGGCCGGCAACCTCAAACCGGCCCGCGCGCTGGGAATGGCCACCGTCCACCACCGGGGCGCCGAGACGACGATCCCGGAGCTAGAGCGGCTGTTGGGCGTCGCGTTGCGCTGAGCCGGCCGCCGCCTCGACGCGGCGGCGCAGCTCAGCGCCCCGGCCGGCCGCGACGGCCCGTGCCGCTCGCTTCTCGCTCAGGACGACACCCCGCGCGCCGGCCAGCTCGAGCAGGGCCTGACGTTCGGACACCTCGCGAGCCGAGCGCAAGAACAGCCACGCAAACAGGCACACCGTGAGGATGCTGCCCTCGACCATCATGATCGCTCCCGCTGTGCTCTGATCGGCGGAGGGGGAGATGCTCCAGTAGGCCTCCCCCCGGGCGTAGGTGCCATAGAAGACGGCGTTGGACCATACGAAGACGTTGCCCAGGACGGCTCCGACCAGGCGCACGGCGATGATGTAGACCAGCCGCGCGAGATCTCCGAACCAGGCGGGCATGGGCAGGGGCCCAAACAGAGCCATCCACATGTTCACACCGCAGGCCACGAACAGCGCGTGCTCCAGCGCGTGCACGGCCGGGTGATGCAAAGCCGACTGATAGAGCGCGGGGAGATGCCAGAGGTAGAGGTCCAGCGCCCACACCGGGAAGGCCACGGCGGGATGGGCCAGCACGCGCAGCCGCCCGAGCACGGGCAGGCCGAGGATAGGCGCCAGCACGGGACCGGTCAGGCCGACCACGATCGCCAGGGCACCCAGGTCAGCGATCAGCAGGTGCTCGGCCATGTGGGCCAGCAGCAGCTCGTCAGAGAGGTGGCCCAGCGGCGACAGCGGCGTGATCAGCACCACGCCCAGACCCCCGTAGAAGCTCGCCTGGCGCACACCCGGGACCGGGCGTCCCTGGCGCTGGAGCGTCCGGGCCCGCATCGCGTAGAGGACCGCCAGCGCCATCACCGGCACCAGCGCCAGAGGCAGCAACGGCCCTGCGCCGAAGTGGGCCAGCACGACGGGTCCAAGGGGGGCCAAGGCGGCGGGCATGACCACAGTCAGGGTAGGGGGCCGCTATACAGGTGGGCCGTGCGCCTCGGCCCCACCTCAGTCCTGGCGATCGCACTGGTGGCTCTGAGCGGCTGCGCCGGCCAGCGCCACACCCGCGCCGACGTGTGCCCGCTCCCGGCGGCGCTGACCGGTCCCCCGGGGCCAGCCTGGACCGGGCAGGCCCCGGGCCCGTCGCAGCTGGAGCTGCGGGTCGACCAGGCCGGCTACATGGCCTCCTGCCCCAAGCGCGCCGAGGTCCTCTCCCGGGTCGCGCTGGGGGGCGCTCCCTTCCGCCTGCTGGACGCGGCGGGCGCGACGGTCGCCCGCGGGCGGGTGGGGCCCTTCGCCGGACCGTGGAGCCGGACATGGCCGTTCGTATACGAGCTCGACCTGGGTGCCCTGCGGCATCCGGGCACCTACCGCCTGGCCCTGGGCGGGGTCAGTTCCCCGCCGTTCGCCGTGGCCGGTGGCGGCCAGCTCTACACGCGACTGGCGCGTGACACCGTGGGCTTTCTCACCGCGCAGCGAGACGGGCCCAATGTCGCGGCGGGACCCCTCCGGCGCCGTCCGGCCCACCTGCTGGACCGTCAGGCGTCGGTCTATCGGGTGCCTATCTATCGGGGCAGCACCCTCGCCGGTCCGCTGCGCCCGACCGGCGCCATCGTCGATGTCTCCGGGGGGTGGTCAGACGCCGGCGACTACCTGAAGTTCGTCGAAACGACCAGCTTCAGCGAGGTGCTGATGCTGTTGACCCTGCGCGACTACCCCGATGACCCGCAGCTGCGGGCACCCCTGGCCGCGGAGGCACGCCACGGCCTGGAATGGCTGATGAAGATGTGGGATCAGACCCACGGCGTTCTGTACTTCCAGGTGGGCATCGGCGACGGCAACGGATCCACCGTGCTCGGCGATCACGATCTGTGGCGCCTGCCCCAAAGCGACGACCCGCGACCGGCGGCGCCGGGGTCGAGCCTGTACTTCGTCTCTCACCGGCCCGTCTTTGCCGCCAACGCTCCGGGCCAACGGATCAGCCCGAACCTGGCCGGCCGAGTCTCGGCCGCCTTTGGTCTCTGCGCGCAGACCTTTGCCCGCGCCGACCCGGCCTTCGCGCGACGCTGCCTGGCCGCGGGGCAAACTCTCTACGAGCGCGCCGACTATCACCGCCTATCGCCCCTGGTCAGCAGCATTCCTAGTACCTACTACGCCGAGCCCGAGGCCCGCGACGACCTCGAGCTGGGGGCGATCGAGCTGTTCTTGGCCACACGGCGCCTGGGCGGTGCCGGCCAGCTGCACCGCAACTACTACTTCTATCTGCCTCAAGCCGCCCAGTGGGCCGACGCCTACAGCGCCAGTCCCCTGGCGGGAACCGACTCGCTGAACCTCTACGACGTCTCCTCGCTGGCCCATCACGACCTGGTTCAGGTGCTGCGCACGGAGGACACGGCATCCTTCGCCGAGATCCCGGGAATCGCCCTGACCAGTGACCCCAACGCGCTCATCAAGGACATGGGCGACGAGCTGCGCCTGGCCACCCGACTGGCAGCCCGTGACCCGTTCGGCCTGGCCAACCCGTCGACCAATCTCGACCCGGTACCCCACGCCCTGGGCTACGCGGTCGAGGCGCGCCTGTACGACAGCCTGACCCACACCCTTACCTTCGAGGATCTGGCCCAGCGCCAGCTGCAGTGGGTGCTGGGGCGCAACGCCTGGGGCAGCTCCTTCGTGGTCGGAGCCGGCTCGACCTACCCGCACTGCCTGGCCCACCAGGTCGCCAACCTCAGCGGCTCGCTCACCGGGACGGGTTCGATCCTCGCCGGCGCCGTGGTCAACGGTCCCACCGATCCAGCCAACCTGCAAGCGCTGGGCGCCCCCGACGGCCACCGACCGTGCCCGAGCCCGGACGCCCGCCCGTTCTCGTCCTTCGACCGACCCAACTTCGGCTTCCTCGACAGCGTCGGATCGCCCGACACATCAGAGCCGGCCATCGACTACGCCGCGCTGGCGCTGCTCGCCTTCTCCCAGCAGTCGACCGGGCGCTCACCCACTCTCGGGCCGCGCCTGGCCGGTTGAGCAACCGCCCGGTCGACCATCGCCCGGCCCGGGCCAGGTGGCACTAGGGATGCGGCGGAGCGACGAGGTCGACGACGGTGCCGACTGCGTCGGAGGCTGTCTGGCCGGCGGGGGCGGGAAGTCCCTGTGCGGCCTGCTGGGCGGCGGCCCCCGCCTGGCGAACCGGTCCAGCAGCCCCGGTCGGCGTCCCCGCAGACCCGCCCCCACCGGAGCCGGGGCTGGCCGGAGAGGACGGGCCAGGGCGCGCACCGGGCGCGGGACGTCCCGGACCCGGGCGCCCAGGCGCCGAGGGGATGCGCCGCTCGGCGGGGCGCGGACCCGGTGACCGCGTCCCGGGGCGACCCGGGCCGCTGCCCGTGCTGGCCAGAAGCCCGCGCGACCCGGGCGCCACCGACGGCGCTGCGGCTGGAATCGCCGGCAGCCTGACCTGCGGGCCGGCGGTCACCCGCCCGGCACCGATCGAGGCCGGGAGAGTGGGGAGGGTCGGGCCCGAGACGAGCTCGTCCAGCGAGCCCAGCCCACCAAGGCCGCCGCCCACCGCGGTGAGGGCCAGGGCCAGGAGCACGCCCACGGGGATCAGCGTAATCGCACCCGAGGCCAGGAGCGACTGGCGCAGCCAGGTACGGGCGAAGGCCATCGGACCCTGCATGCTACGGGTCGGCGGCCCGATGCTCTAGTACCTTCGGCGGCCATGCGGCGCCTCTCCATCGCTCGTTCGGTTCGCCTCGCGCTGCTGGCGCTGACGCTGGGACTGGCCGGGGTCACCGGACTGGGCGTGGCCAGCCTGTACAACGCCCGCCAGCGCTACGAGGACCATCTGGCCAACGCCTATGGCCTGGAGGCCGAGGCGGGCAAGCTGCTGGCGGCGGGTGTGGTCGAGGAGGCGACGCTGCGCACCGCCCGCGGAGCACGCGCCCGGCGGCTTCGCCGGCGGGCGCGGCAGGCATTTGACGCCACCGCGGCCGAGGCAGCCAACCTGGCCCGGGCCGATCCGATTTCCCAGGGCCTGGTGGCGCAGATGGTGACGGCGCAGGCCGCGGTGCGAGCCACCCACGCGCGCCCGGGAGCCGCCCTGCGTTCGCGCGCCTCACTGACCGCCCTCGCCGCCCGCCAGGCGACCCGCCGCGAGCACGACCGGCGCCAGGCCAGCGACGACGCGCGGCGGGCGATCATCGCCATCGGGGTGGGCGCGCTGCTGGCGCTGCTGACCGTGCTGGGCTTCGTGGCGGCCGTACTGGTCCAGCTGCGCCAACCGCTCGATGCCTTGGTTGGGGCCGCCCGCCGCCTGGCGGAAGGAGACCTGGCGGTCCGCGTCCCGGTCAGCGGCCCGTCAGAGCTGAGGACCCTGGCCGCCACCTTCAACGCCATGGCGGCAGATCTGACCACCGCCCTGGGCAAGCTCGAAGAGCAACGGCGTAGCCTGGCGGTGATCATCGAGAGCCTGGGCGACGCGCTGCTCGTGCTCGACGCCGAGGGTCGCGTGACCACGGCCAACCCGCAGGCCCAACGGCTGGTGCCCGAGCTGCATCCCGGGGTGAGAGCCGCCGAGGCCGAGCCTCCCCTGCCCCCCATCGCAGACGCCATCGCGGGGGAGGTCACCGTGCAGCGCGGGAACCGGACGCTGGCCGTCACCGCGGCCCACCTGGAGGGCGCCAGCGGGTCGGTGGTCTGGACTCTGCGAGACGTCAGCGAACGCGCACGCCTGGAGCGGCTCAAGAGCGAGTTCGTGGCCACCGCCTCCCACGAGCTTCGAAGCCCGCTGACCTCGATCAAGGGCTTCGTCGAGCTCCTCGCCCAGACCCCCAGGATGACCGTGCGCCAGCGAGAGTTCGTAGACATCATCCGCGTGTCCACCAACCGCCTGGTGGACCTGGTCAACGACCTGCTGGACGTGGCTCGAGTGGAGGCGGGCCAGGCTGAGATCCATCGGCGGCCGGTCGACCTGGCCGAGGTCATCACCGAGGTGGCCGGCCTGATGGGACCGCGGCTGGCCGACAAGGACCAGACCCTGGACATCGATCTGGATGAGCAGACGCCCCGAGCGCTGGCCGACCCCAGCCGCGTACGCCAGATCGTCATGAACCTGCTGACCAACGCCCATCTGTACACCGACCCGGGCGGACGCCTGGGTGTCCGGCTCAGCCCGGGCCCTCACAGCGTCGTGCTGGAGGTCTCAGACACGGGCCACGGCATGACCGAGGAGGAGCTCTCTCATCTGTTCGAGCGCTTCTACCGGGGCGGGGAAGGCGCCGTCGCCCCCGGTTCGGGTCTGGGGCTGGCGATCGTCAAATCCCTGGTCGACCTGCACGCCGGGACCATCCGGGTGAGCTCGGTCATCGGTGAGGGAAGCACGTTCACCCTGGAGCTGCCCCGAGCCGTGGAGCCCGGCGAGGTGGTCGCGCCTCGCCATGCCCTGCGTGGCAAGCGCGTGCTCGTCGTGGACGACGAGCCCGACATCGCGCGCCTGATCGCGGCTTGCCTGGCGCCCTTCGGGGTCGAGACCGTGGTGGCGTCCGACGGCCAAGAGGGCGTCCGCCTGCTGCGCTCCGAGCACTTCGACGCGCTGACGCTGGACATCCTGATGCCCGGGATGAGCGGCTTCGAGGTGCTGCGCACCCTGAGGTCTGACCCCGAGCTGAGCCGCATTCCGGTGGTCGTGGTCTCGGTCTTCTCGGGTCGGGAGGCATTGTCAGGCGAGTGGGTGGTGAGCAAGCCGATCGACGCTGAGGAGCTCGCCGACGCGCTCGGGGCGGCGGTCTTGGCCGGTCGGGTCCGGCTGCTGGTGGTGGGGCGCGCCCAGGCCCGGCCGCATTTGGAACGCACCCTGGCCCGCCTGGGCATCGAGCACGAGTGGGCCACCGGTCAGGAGGGCGCGGCCCAGTTGTGCGCCCAGCGCCACTTCGAGGTCGCCCTGGTCGACGCCGGGCTGGCCCAGCCGCGCGCCGTCCTGGATGCCCTGAACCTGCGCGGGCGTCGGTTGCGGCGCTCGGTCGTCGTGTTCTCCATGGGTGAGCACTCGCCCGGCTTTGCCCGCCTGGACGCCGAGCCGGTGCAGATCGACGACGCCGGCGCCGCCGTGCTGGCCCTGCTCGAAACCGAGGCACCCGACGAGTAGGGTGAAACCCCGGACATGTTCGATGAACGCGAGCAGCTACGAGAGGAGGTCACGGCGCTGCGCGCGCGGGTGGCGGCGGGCGACGCCGAGGCCGAGGCCAAGGAGCGCCAGCTCGAGCGCTACGCCGCGGACCTGCGGGAGACCTTCAAGCGCGAGCGCGAGCGGGCTCAGGCGCTGCGCCGCTCCTACATGGCCACCGTGCGGGCCCTGTCCAACGCGGTCGAGGCCCGCGATGCCTACACCGGACGCCACGCCGAGCGCGTCGCGGCCTACGGGCTCGAGGTGGCGCATGCCCTTGGGTCTGAGCTGGCCGAGAACCCGGAGATCGAGTTCGGCTTCCTGCTGCACGACATCGGCAAGGTCGCCATCCCCGACGCCATCCTCTACAAGCCCGAGCCCCTGAGCGAGCAGGAGCAGCTGCTGATGCAGCGCCACCCCGTGATCGGGTGGGAGATCCTGCGCGAGATCGACTTCCTGGGCGAGGCCAAGCGGGTCGTGCGCTCCCACCACGAGCGCTGGGACGGGGCCGGATATCCCGACGGGCTGGCGGGGGAGGAGATCCCGCTCGCCGCCCGCGTGTTCGCGGTGGCAGACACCCTCGACGCCCTGACCACCACGCGGCCCTACCGCACCGCGGCAGGGCTGGCGCGCGCGCGCGAGATCATCGGCCAGGCGGCCGGGACCCAGTTCGACGCACAGGTCGTCGCCGCGTTTGCCTCGATCGGCGACGAATCCCTCGAGCGCATCCGCACCGGCCGGTGAGCGCGGCCGAGCCCCAGGGCCGGGGCGTGGCGCTGATCGTCGATGACGACCCGTTCATCCGCAAGCTGATCGTGACCACCCTGGAGGATGTCGCCGCGTTTGACCTCTTCGAGGCAGGCGACGGAGAGCAGGCCCTCGAGCAGGCGGCCCGCCATTCACCCAGCCTGGTGTTCCTGGACATAGACATGCCGCGCCTGAACGGGATCGACGCCTGCCGGCGACTGCGGGCGCTGCCGGCCACGCAGGCCGCCACGATCGTGATGCTCACCGCGGCGGGCCCGGCCCAAGAGGTCCGCGCCCGCGAGGCCGGTGCGGACCTGTTCTTGACCAAGCCCTTCAGCCCCCTGGACCTGCTTCAGCTCGTGGACGAGCTGGGTGGGCGCTGAGACGCTAGTCGCGCTGCCCGCGCCCGTAGATGAACTTCAACGCGCGCGACAGCAGCCGCGTCTTGCGCGCGTTGTAGGGAAAGGTGTGGGCGTCGTGCTTGAGGGCCAGGCGCGGGGTGATGAGGATCGCCTGCTGGCGCGTGTACTTGCGAATCCCGTTGGCGCCGTGCCGGGATCCCAGGCCTGATGTCTTCCAGCCGCCCATGGGCAGCTCCAGCGCGGAGTAGTTCATCATCGCGTCGTTGACGCACACCGCGCCCGACTGCACCCGGCGGGCGATCTGCTCCCCGCGAGTGGTGTCTCGACTGAAGACCGAGCCCCCGAGTCCGTACGGCGAGTCGTTGGCCAGGCGCACGGCCTCCTCGGCGTCGGCGACCTTCATGATCGGCAGGGTGGGCCCGAATGTCTCCTCGGTCATGCACTCCATCGTGTGGTCGACGTCCACGAGAACGGTGGGCTCATAGAACTGGCCCTCACCCTCACGCCGATGGCCACCGGCGAGCACGCGCGCGCCCTTGGCCACCGCATCGGCCACATGGGCCTCGATCGTCTCCATCTGGGGAGGGAAGGTGATCGCGCCCACCTCGACTGAACCCGGACCCTGGGGCACACCCTGACGCAAGGCCCTGACCTTGTCGGCGACCTTGGCCACGAACTCGTCGTAGACCGGAGCTTCCACGTAGACCCGCTCGATCGAGATGCACGTCTGGCCTGAGTTCTGCATCGAGTAGTAGACGGCGGTGTGGGCGGCCCGCTCGAGGTCGGCATCAGACAGCACGATCATGGGGTCCTTGCCCCCGAGCTCGAGCGACACCGGCGTCAGTGTCTGCGCCGCGCGCTCCATGACCTTCTTGCCGGTCCGCGTCGAGCCGGTGAACATGATGAAGTCGACCTCGTCGATCAGCGCCGCACCGGTCTCGCCGCGGCCGGTGGCCACCTGGAAGACGTTCTCGGGCAGTCCACACTCCCGCAGGCCCTCGGCCAGCAGCAGGCTGGTCAGCGGCGTAATCTCCGACGGCTTGAGGATTACGGCGTTGCCGGCGGCCAGGGCCGGGATGCAGTCCCCGAATGAGTTGGTCAGGGGGTAGTTCCACGGACCGATGACGCCCACCAGCCCGACGGGCTCGTAGCGCAGGATGAGCTTCTTGCCCTTGAGCAGAACCGAGCTGGATTTGACCCGCTCGTCGGCCAGGTAGTTGGGAGCCTCCTTGGCCCAGAACCCGAAGGCTGAGCCCGCATAGAGAATCTCGGCCAGCTGCGCGTCCTCGAAGGTCTTGCCCGTCTCCGAGATGATCGTTTCGGCCACCCGCTCGGCGTTGTCCATGATCCATTTCTGGGCGCGCAGCAGGACGCGTCCCCGGCCCTCGAAGCCCATGGCCTGCCAGCCAGGTTGAGCATCACGGCCGCGGGCCGCGAGCTCGGAGACCTCCTCGGTGGACAGCGCGGGAACGGTCGCTATGACCTCACCGGTGGCCGGGTTCTCGACAGGGATCCCCGCCCCCCCGTGAACCTCGCCGTTGCTGGTTGCCTGCTCGACCTGTTCGACGCTGGCCATGACCTGTCCCTCCGCCTCGGGGTATCTCAAATAGTGAGTAGCGGAGGCTACCTGACCGCCGCTCCCGCGACGGGACCCCTTCAGGCCGGTAGCTCGATGCGCTCGATGCCCAGCGGCTCGGTGGGACGGTCGCCGGCGTCGGTGCTAACAGCGTCCATGCGCGAAACGACATCCATGCCCTCGGTCACCTGGCCGAACACGGTGTGCTTGCCGTCCAGCCACGGGCACGCGTCGGCGGTGACGATGAAGAACTGCGAGCCGTTGGTGTTCGGCCCGGCGTTGGCCATCGCCAGCGCGCCCTTGACGATCTTGTGGTCGTTGATCTCGTCCTCGAAGGTGTAGCCCGGACCGCCGGTCCCGGTCCCCTGGGGACAGCCCCCCTGGATCATGAACTCGCGGATGACCCGGTGAAAGCCCAGGCCGTCGTAGAAGCCCTCGGCGGCCAGCTTGCGGAAGTTCTCAACCGTCTTGGGCGCATCGGCGTCGTAGAGCTCGAGGGTGATGGGGCCCTCGCTGGTGTGCATGATCGCGCTGGACATCTGGCTGGCTCCTCTCGGCGGGGTGGTCGCGCACCCTAGCGAGGCAGAGTCTGCGCATGCGCGACCGGGTAGGCGCTACCGTGGGCCACGGGATGCGTGTGAGGCTTACCAACGGCTGGTCGCCGCTGCCTGGGATGCTGATGGCGCTCGTGGCGTGCGCAGCCGCCGGCTTCCTGGCCGCGCCGGCGAGCGCAGCGCACCGGCGGGCGCGGCACCCCAAGCCGGTCATCAGGCTCGTACTGACGGGGGCCGATCAACGCACGATCCTCAAACGCGGGCGAGTGACGCTGCGGGTGACGACGCGCCGCGCCATGAGGCTGCGCCTGTACGCGACCGCCCGGCCACCGGGCCGAGCCACGGTCGCGTCGGTGCTCACCAACGTTCGCAGGGTCAAGCTCAGGCCTCGTCGGGCCCGCCGGGTGTCGCTGCCTCTGGGCCGAGCCGGTCGACGCGTGCTCTCGGGCTGCGGATCGCTGATCATCGGCGTCAGCGCCGCCGAGATCCGGCGGGCCAGCGGCGCGATCGGACGCCTGGTTACGCGGTCGGCCCGCCTGCGCCTGGACCCGCGACGCTGTCGCGGGCGCCACCCCCAGGGTCCGGGTGGCGAGGTCAGCAGCGGGCGCAGCGTGGGGGACTACCCCGCTACCGACTCCGGCAAGTGCGACCCGATCGACGGCAAGGTCTGCCTGCTGCCGTGGCCCAACGACTACTTCACCACTGCGGATCCGACCACCCCCACTCACCGGCGGGTCAACGTGGACATCACCTCCACGCCGCGCAACAAGGCCAACAAGCCGATCGACCCCGCCGACCTCAACCGCAACGACGGCTGGAGCCCGGGTGCGCCGATCGTCACCAAGGTGCCGGGACTGGACACCCCGCAAGCCTTTGCCGCCACGGGCGCCGTGCCGATCACCGACATGGCCCGCACCTACGACGACCGGCAGCCCGTGGTACTGATCAACGCCAAGACCCTGGCGCGCCAGCTGATCTGGGCGGAGATCGACTCAAACCCGCAGGATCCGGCCAACCGCACCCTGATCATCCATCCCGGCGTGAACCTCGACGAGCAGACGCGCTACATCGTGGCGCTGCGCCGTCTGCGCGACAGCGCCGGCCACCTCATCCCCGCCAACGACGCGTTTCGGACCTACCGCGATGCGCTACCCAGCTCAGACCCGGCTGTCGAGGGCCGTCGCGCGCACTTCGAGGGCATGTTCACGGCCCTGGCCGCCGCCGGCATCGGACGCGACGACCTCTACCGCGCCTGGGACTTCACGGTGGCCAGCACCAAGAGCCTGTCCGAGCGTCAGCTGTCGATCCGCGATGACGCCTATCGGCAGCTGGGCGACACCAACCTCACCGACCTCAAGGTGCAGGGCACGGCGCCGTCCTACTCGATCACCAAGGTCCAGGACTTCACCCCCGCCCAGAACGACAAGATCGCCCGACGGATCGAGGGCACCTACACCGTGCCCTGCTACCTGAACCTGCCGGGCTGCCCGTCGGGGTCGCGCTTCGTGTACCCGCCGGGATCCACCACCGGCCCCCCGATGCCGATTCCGGGCAACACGATGACCTCGCACTTCACCTGCAACATCCCCCACGTGGCCATGTCCGGCGGTGGAGCCCGACCCACCCTCTACGGCCACGGGCTGTTCGGCAGCCGCAACGAGGTCAACCAGGGGCAGTCCCAGAGCATGGGCCAGGAGCACAACATGCTCTACTGCGCCACCGACTGGGTGGGCATGGCGTGCGCGGACGTGAACGTCCCCAGCAACCAGAACTCCCTCGTCGATCTGGCCGCCACGATCGCCGGCGGCCAGACGCCCAACAGTCCCAACTGCGACATCCCCAACGCGCTGGCGGCCGAGAACGACCTGTCCAACTTCCCGTCGCTGGTGGATCGCGTGGAGCAGAGCTTCGTGAACTTCATGTACCTGGGGAGGTTGCTCATCCATCCCGACGGCTTCAGCCACGACCCCAGCTTCCAGAGCAACGGCCACAGCGTGATCGACACGCGCCGCCTGTTCTATGACGGCAACAGCCAGGGGGGGATCTTCGGCGGGTCGTTGATCGCCCTGGAGCCTGACCTTGATCGAGGTGCCCTCGGCGTACTGGGCATGAACTACGCCGTCCTGCTTCAGCGCTCGAGCGACTTCGGCACCGGAACCCCGCCCAGCCCCACGCCCACCAATCCCACCCACGGGCTGCAGTACGCCTACCCCCTCTATCAGGCCTATCCCAACGAGCTCGAGCGCCAGCTCATCCTGTCGTTGATGCAGAACGAATGGGACCACTCAGATCCCAACGGCGTCGCCGCGCACATGACCACCCGCCCGTTGCCCAACACCCCCGCCCATCACGTTCTGCTGATGGCCGCGCTGGGTGACCATCAGGTGTCCAACTACACCGCCGAGGTCGAGGCCCGCACCATCGGCGCTCGCGCCCGCCGGCCCTGGGCCGACCCGGGACGCTTCTTCGAGCGCGACCCCACCTACGGGATCGCGCCGATCACCCGCTACCCCTACGACGGCTCGGCCATAACCCTGTGGGACATCGGGCCCATCCGACCCAAGCCCAAGGGCGACAAGTGTGAGGACTATGGGTCCGGTAAGTGCGGTACCAACCCGGCGCCGATCACCAACGTTCCGCCCGACCAGGGGGTCGACCCCCACGAGGCCCCGCGCAACACGGTCAACGGGCGCCAGATGAAGTCCGACTTCCTGCGAATCGGCGGCCAGATCACCAACACCTGCGGCCGGCGCCCCTGTTACGCGTTTAACTGGGCGGGCCCCTGACCCCGACTGTCTAGCCGGCGGCGCGCTCGAGTCGCAGCGGGCGCCCGGCAATCTGAACATCGCGCACGGCCTCGATCACCCGCTCGGCCTCGCCCTCAGGGACCGACAGCAGCGCGAAGCGCTCCAGCAGCTTGACGTCGCGCACGGCCTCGCCATCCAGGCCGCTGGCCTGGGTCACGGCGGTCACCAGGTCGGCGACGCCGATGCCCGCGGCCCGACCACCACCGGCGATCAACTTGGCCCAGGGACCCTCGCCGTTGCGCGACACCCGCGGCTTGGAGTGGCGGCGCGGCGGCGCCTTGACCGGTGCCGCCGCGGTCGTGGCACCGGGCGACCAGGGGTCGATCGACAGGCCGATGTGGCATTCGATCGCCTCGAGCTCGCGGCGCTGGCGGGCCTCCACGAAGGTGATCGCCCGACCGGAGCGCCCCACCCGGCCCGTGCGGCCGATGCGGTGCACGTAAACGTCCGGTGAGGTCGGCACGTCGTAGTTGATGACGTGGGTGACACTGGTGATGTCCAGCCCGCGGGCTGCGACGTCGGTGGCCACCAGAACCGGCAGGCGGCCGGCCTTGAAGGCAAGCATGACCCCATCGCGCGAGCCCTGGGTCATGTCTCCATGCAGGGCCTTGACGTTCATGCCGCCGTCACGAAGCGTCCGGTGCAGCTGGTCGCAGCGGATCTTGGTGCGCACGAAGACGATCGCCTGGTCAGGGCGCTCGGCGCGCAGGACCTCGACCAGGCGCGAGGCCTTCTCGCGTGTCTCCACCTCCAGGGCGAACTGCTCGACGGTGTCGATGGTCAGCGTCGCCGCCTCCACCTGGACGACCACCGGGTCGTACATGTAGCGGTCAGCGAGGCTACGGATCGGCGGAGGCATGGTGGCGGAGAACAACGCCGTCTGGCGGCCGCTGGGGGTGTTGGAGAGGATCTTCTCCACGTCCTCGAGAAACCCGAGGTCCAGCATCTCGTCCGCCTCGTCTAAGACGACGAAGCGGCAGTCGTGCAGGACCAGGGAATGGCGGGAGATCATGTCCAGCACGCGCCCGACGGTGCCGACGACGATGTGGCCCCCTCCGCGCAGTTGGGCCTGCTGGGTGCGGATGGGCGCCCCGCCGAACAGGGCGACCACGTCCAGGCCCTTGGTGGCTGCATAGGCGCGCAGCGCCTGGGTCACCTGGATACACAGCTCGCGGGTGGGCGTCAGGACCAGCGCCTGAACCTCCTGGACCTCGGGATCCACCTGCTCGATCATGGGCAGGCCGAAGGCCGCTGTCTTGCCCGTCCCCGTCTGGGCCTGGCCGATTACGTCGCGCCCGCCCAGCAGCTCGGGGATGGCCTGCTCCTGAATCGGGCTGGGGGACTCGTAGCCCACATCGGCCAGCGCCTGAAGGGTGGAGGCCGACAGGCCCAGTTCGCCGAAGGTGGTCATCTAGACCCTCAGCATAGGGGCGCCGGCCCAGCGCACGCCGCCGCGTCAGGTGTTGGGGTCCAGCAGCACCTTGCCCGTCGTGCGTCGGGCCTGCAGATCGGCGTGGGCCCGCGGAGCGTCGGCCAACGAATATGTGTCGCCCACGACCGCGCGCAACTCGCCGCGGGCCGCACGTCCGAACAGGTCGGTGAGCGCCTCGTCGACCATGTCCGGGCGGCCCAGGCAATGCATCAGCCAGAACCCCACGATGGCCTGGGACCGGCGCATGAGAGATCCGGAGGAGACCTGGTTGGGTTGCTGGGAGGAGATCCCGTGGGCCACCAGCCGCCCGAACGGCGCCAGCGCCTTGAGCGACTGGTCGAAGACGTCGCCGCCGACCATCTCGAGGACGACGTCCACACGCTGCCCGTCGTTGGCCTCGATCAGCCGGTCGGCCAGGCCCGCGGGATCGCCGTCCAGTGCTCGGTCGGCGCCGAGCTCCAGCGCGAGGGTTCGCTTGTCCTCGGTGGAGGCCGTGGCGATCAGCCGCCCGGCGCCCATGGGCTTGGCCAGCTGCACGGCCAGCGATCCGACCCCGCCGGCCGCCGCGTGCACCACCACGCTCTCGCCGGCCCGCAGCTGCGCGCTGGTGCGGTAGAGGTGCCAGGCGGTCAGTCCCTGCAGGAGGATGGCCAGTGCTGTGGCGTCCTCGAGACCCTCGGGGATGGCGAAGGTCAACGCCGCGGGCGCCGTCGCATATTCGGCATACCCGCCGCTGCCGCACAGGGCTACGACGCGCTCCCCGGTGTCCTCGCGCACGCCAGCGACCTCGGCTCCCGGCACCAGCGGCAGCTCGGCGGGAGCCAGATAGCTGTTGGTGCGGGTATGGGTGTCGGCGAAGTTCAGGCCGGCGCGGGACACGCGGATCAGCACCTCGTCGGGCCCTGGCTCGGGGGTGGGCAGCTCGACCAGCCGCAGGACATCGGGCCCCCCGAACTCGGTCATCTGCACCGCGCGCATGGCCGCAGAGCCTAGCCGCGGCCGACCGCGGCCCGTCCCGCCCACTACCCTTGCGCCGCCAGGCGTCGCCGTGCGCCGACCGTCGTGCCCCCGACAGGAAGGCCCCCATGCCCGTGACCGTTGTCGGCTCGATCGCCTTCGATGCGGTAAGGACCCCGTTCGGGGAGCGCGAGCGGATGCTCGGTGGCGCCGCGGTGCACTTCGCGCTGGCGGCGTCGTTCTATGACGAGGTCCGAATGGTGGGTCCCGTGGGTGAGGACTTCGGAGAGCCCGAGCTCGCCGTGCTGGCAACGCGGGGCATCGATACGGGGGATATCGAGCGCGTGGCCGGCGGCCGCACGTTCTTCTGGCGCGGCGAGTATGGATGGGACCTCAACACGCGCGAGACGCTGGACACACAACTCAACGTGTTCGAGCACTTCGAGCCCAAACTCTCCTCGAGCTCGCGCTCGAGCGAGGTCCTGTTCCTGGCCAACATTCAGCCCGATCTCCAACGCCGGGTGCGCGAGCAGTGCCCGCAGGCGTCGTTTGTCGCATTGGACTCGATGGACCTATGGATCGAGATCGCCCGGGAGTCACTGCTGGCGACGATCGCCGGGGTGCACTGCGTGATCCTCAACGATGCTGAGCTGCGCCAGCTCACCGGAAAGCCCAACCTGGTGGCCGCGGCCCGAGAGGTACTCGGATGGGGCCCGAGCGTGGTGGTGGCCAAGCAGGGTGAGTACGGCGCGGCGTTGGTCACGCCGGAGGACTTCTTTGCCCTGCCCGCCTATCCGCTGGAGAGCGTCATCGACCCCACCGGGGCGGGGGACACCTTCGCGGGCGGGTTCGTGGGCTACGTGGCCGCCCACGGGGGCGAGGCACCCTCGGCCGACGTCCTGCGCCGGGCCATGGCTCATGGCACCGCTCTGGCCTCCTACAACGTCGAGGAGTTCGGCACCGAGCGTGTGGCCCGGCTGAAGGGCGAGCAGATCTCAGAGCGCGTGGCCGATCTCGAGCGCCTGACCCGCTTTACCCACGTGCCGCTGAGCCTGCGTTCCTAGCCGGCGCCAGGCCAGGGCGGCCCCGAAGCCGCGAACGGCCCGGGACCGCACCCAGCCGCTCAGCCGACGATGAAGCCCGTTGCCTTGACGGCGGCCAGCACCTGGCCGGCCGTCTTGGGCTTGTCGAACGGACCGTTGGTCGCGATCGCCTTGCCGCTGGGGTCGTTGATCAGGCCGATGGCGCCGGAGTGGCGCGCCTCGATGGTGAGGATGCTCCCGGCGGCACCGAGGAACTTCTTGGACTTCAGGTTGGCCGCCTGGCCCAGGTAGGCCCCGACGCCGGTGTTCTCCAGCACCTGAGCGGTGGCCGCAAACATGTCTTTGTCGGCGGTGGTGCCCTTGAAGTCGAACTCCGGCTTCTTGACGCCCTTGCTACCGAGCGCACCCTTCAAGAACGAAACGTGGGCGCGCTCGTCCTTGGTCACCACCCGGAGGAAGGCCCCCAGCTGGGTACCGGCCAGCCTCGAACCCAGGTTGTTGGTGGCCTCGTCATAGAACGCCCGTTCCAGGTATTCGAGCGTGAGGGCATAGTTGAGGATGCCGATGTCGCCCTTGCCGAACTTGGCGGGCGGACGGCCCTGGCCAGCGGCCGCGGCGAGCTCGGGGACCGCGGCCATCAGCGCACCGCCCCCGAACAGAGCGCCTCCGCCGACCGCGCCCTTGCGCAGGAAGCCCAGGCGGGTGTCGCCGGAAACGGCCTCGGCGGCCTCGCGCACGGCACCGTCGGTGTCGATCGCCTGGAGGTTGATCTGGTGGGGCATGTGTGCTCCTTAGGTGGCTGTTTGAAGCGCACGGGAGTGTCGAACCCGGGCGGGGTCACCCTGCGCGACCCGCGGAAGGCGGGCTTGAGGGTTGCTAGCGCCGCCGCCCCGGCCACGGATCAGGCGGCCGAGCGCTCCGGCGCCATCTGGCGCGCGATGGCGCGCAGGCACTCTCGAGCCAGGCGCGGCCGGCTCGACCCCGGGGCGACGCGCGGAGTAGCATCCCGTCGGGGTATGAGCTGGACGTTCATCTATCTGATGTTCATCCTGAAGATCCCCATCGTCGGGCTGCTCTGGCTCGTCTGGTGGGCGATCCACCAGGAGCCCGAGGAGGCGTCGGTTGGCGACGAGGACGGCGGCAGCAAGCTGCGCCCACGCCACCCCCGGCCACGGCTTCCGCGCTCCCCGCGCCGCGGGCCCCACGGCGACCCCGCCCCGCAGCCGCCGGTGCGCACTCGCTCGGTGGTGGCGCGGGCGCGCCCGCTGCACCGCTAGGTGCCCGGCCGGGCTGTCGCCATGCACTCGGTCCTGTCAGACGCCACGATCACGCGCCTGGTCGCGCAGGGCCGGATCCGCATCGACCCCTGGGATCCCGACCTGGTGCAGCCGGCCAGTGTCGACCTACGTCTGGGCGACTCCTTCCGCGTCTTTCACAACCACCGTGCCTCGGCCATCGACCTCCGCGACCCCCCGACCAACCTGACCGAGCAGATCAGGGTGGACGAGGGCGAGCCGTTCGTGATCCACCCCGGCGAGTTCTGCCTGGGGCGCACGCTCGAGCACGTCGAGCTGCCCGATGACATCGTGGCGAGAATCGAGGGCAAGTCCTCGCTCGGTCGCCTCGGACTGATCGTGCATGCGACGGCCGGGTTTTGCGACCCGGGGTGGAAGGGCACACTGACGCTCGAGCTCAACAACCTGACCCGGATCCCGATCCGGCTTTATCCAAACCTGCCGATAGCCCAGCTTTCCTTCATGACCTTGGACGCTCCCGCCCAGCGACCCTACGGGCACGCCGAGCTCGGCAGCCACTACCAGGGCCAGGTCGAGGCCACCGAGAGCCGCTATGGCTCACCGACCGATGCGGTAGCACCAGCCCATGCTCCCGGTAGCGGATAATCCCGCCGACCGGGACCAGTAGTCCTCGAGAGGAGAACGATGAGCACCGAGACCCACAAGGACGTCGGGGCCACCAACGGGGGTCCGGCTCGTGGCACCGACACGCTGACGGTCACCGACAATCGGACGGGCCAGACCTACGAGGTGGCGATCGAGGACGGCACGGTCCGGGCGCTGGATCTCCGCCAGATCAAGGTCTCCGAGAACGACTTTGGCCTCATGTCCTACGACCCGGCCTACATGAACACGGCCTCCTGCCGCTCGGCCATCACCTACCTGGACGGTGAGGCCGGAGTGCTCGAGTACCGGGGGTACCCGATCGAGCAGTTGGCCGAGCACTCCACCTACCTGGAGGTTGCCTACCTGCTGGTCAACGGCGAGCTTCCCACTCAGGCCGAGCTGGACGAGTGGACCCACCAGATCACCATCCACACCTTCGTGCACGAGAACGTCAAGAGCTTCATGCAGGGCTTCCGCCACGACGCGCACCCGATGGGGATGCTGCTGGGCTCGGTGGGCGCGCTGTCGACGTTCTATCCCGACGCCAACGAGATCTCAGACCCCTCCAACCGAGACATCCAGACGATTCGACTGATCGCCAAGATGCCCACGCTGGCGGCCTTCGCCTTCCGCCACTCCCACGGGCAGCCCTACGTATATCCCGACAACGACCTGCGCTATCCCGGCAACTTCCTGAACATGCTCTACAAGATGACCGAGCTCAAGTACGAGCCCGATCCTCGGTTGGAGCGGGCGCTGGACATCCTGTTCATCCTTCACGCCGATCATGAGCAGAACTGCTCGACCAGCGCGGTACGCAGCGTGGGCTCCTCGAGGGTCGACCCCTACTCCGCCGTAGCGGCGGGAATCGCGGCGTTGTACGGCCCGTTGCACGGCGGTGCCAACGAGGCCGTCCTGCGCATGCTCAAGCGGATCGGCTCCACCGACCAGATCGGCGACTTCGTCCAAGGCGTCAAGGACGGCAAGGAGCGCCTGATGGGCTTCGGTCATCGCGTGTACAAGAACTACGACCCGCGCGCCAAGATCATCAAGGAGGCCGCCGACGACGTCTTCGAGGTGACCGGGAAGAACCCACTGCTCGAGATCGCGCTGGAGCTCGAGCGGATCGCGCTCGAGGACGAGTACTTCATTGAGCGCAAGCTCTACCCGAACGTCGACTTCTACTCCGGGCTGATCTACGAGGCGCTGGGGATGCCGGTGGCCATGTTCCCCGTCATGTTCGCGATCCCCCGTACGAGCGGGTGGATCGCCCAGTGGCTGGAGATGGTCCAGGACGGCGAGCAGAAGATCGCGCGGCCACGCCAGATCTACACAGGCCAACGCGAGCGCCAGTACGTGCCGGTGGGCGAGCGGGGCTGACGGGGGCCGGCGCCTGTGTGACAGCGGACACAGTTGCAAATCGCAACTAAGCTAGGGTCCGTAATGTGCTCATCCGTCTCCCCACCGGTCAGCGGGTCCTCATTCGCCAGATCCGACCGTCGGACAAGTCGCTGCTCAAGGCGGGCCTGGCGCGACTGTCGGCCGAAACGATCAGGCGCCGCTTCCTCAGCCCCAAGCCGACCCTCAGCTCGGGAGAGCTGCGCTACCTGACTGAGATCGACGGGGAGAACCACGTCGCCTACGTGGCGCTGCTGGCCGACGTACCGCGAGAGACCCTGATCGCCGTCGGGCGCTATGTGGCCACCGCCGAGGACCCCCGGACAGCGGAAGTTGCCGTGGTGGTGGGCGATGAGTTCCAGGGCCACGGATTGGGGACACGTCTCGGTCTGGCGCTTGCTGACCACGCACGGACGGTGGGGATCCAGCGCTTCAGCGCCAGCATGCTCTCCGACAACGCACCCGCCCACCGCCTGTTCGCGCGTATCTCCCAGCGCCTGTCCTCTGAGCGCCAGACCGGAGTGGACACGCTCATCGCCGACCTCGCCGCCTGAGCCTCTAGAGCAGCACATCGCGAGCCGGCGAACGGGTGCGACAATCGCCACATGGGACAGTGGCGGGTCACGGTGCGCCACGGGCCGCGCATCGAGCGCGGCCATTTCGACACCCTCGACGAGGCGCTGCGCGACCTGGAGGGTCAGCTGGAGGGCGTGGCGCCAGGCCGGCAGGCGCTGGAGGTCCTGCGCCGGCGCTTTGAGCCGGTCCGCCAGGTCGTCGCGCGAGCCGAGGTGTCTGGGCCGAGCCGGCCGCTGCCCTCGGTGGTGGGCGGCGTCGACCTGCGGGGAGATGGCTCGACCGAGGCGTTCACCGGACGCTGGCGACGCCGGGTGGTCATGGCCGAGCCGGGTGAGTCCTCCTATGAGGCGCTGCGTCGGGTGCTCGTGAACAAGGCCCGGCGGGAGCCGTCGAGCCGCTGAGCTGGCCCGCATAGGACCCTCGCCCGGTCAGGCAGGCCGCCCCGCAGCGCGCCGCCAGCACCAGGGCCGCCTC
>DASYID010000167.1:0-2705 GCA_036252775.1 Solirubrobacteraceae bacterium | reverse complement strand
CAGCTCGGGACGGCGTCGCACCAGCAGCTTGCCCGCGGCCACGACGATCAGGGCGCCGATCAGGGCACCGACCGCCAGCGCCGGTCGATGGCGCAGCGATCGCAGCTGGGTTGTGTCCCAGATGTCGACCACCAGCAGGATCGGTGTGAGGGTCAGGGCCCCCAGCATGATCAGGGCCCGAAGGCGCTCGTGCGGCCGCGGAGCCCGGGAGCGAGCCGCCAGGAGCACGGTTCCCGCCAGCACGGCGACCGCGACCACCCCCACACGCTCGAGGGCACCGGCCACGGTGGAGACAGACACGACCACAGCCATCCTCAGCCCGACGCTGGCACAGGGGCGAGTACGAAGGCGCGGGGGGCGGGCACCGAGCGTCGCTGTCGACGCAAGGTCACTCGCAGGCGGTAGGTCCCGGGTGGGGCGGGCATTCCCGAGTCGCTTCGTCCGTCCCAGCTCAGCGACAGGCGATGGTAGGCGCGCAGATGAGTGGATCGAGCGAGCGTGGCCACCGCCTGATCGGTGGAGTTGAGCACGGAGACCGTCACGTCGTCGGTGCGGGCGATGCGAAAGGACACCCGTTCGCGGCGACGGCCGTGCGCAGACGCCGGGGAGAAACTGGGGGTCAGGCGGAAACCCTGCACGGCGTTGGGAGCATGCTTGAGTCGCTGGGTCACCAGGAACGCGGCCAGCGTCGCGCATACCAGCAGCCCGAAGGCCGCCCGGGCAGCCGTGCTCACCGACGCGTCACGGCCCGGAGATCCCCTCGGGGCCGGACAGCTGAGCCGTGTCGGACCTGAGGCCCAGCCGCAGGGTCTCGAGCGAGAGGACATCGTCAGGCACGATGTTGCCCAGGTTGCACTCCGAGCCGAAGCGCTGCAGGAACCACACCTGCTGGTCCTTGCGGGGGGCCTCGAAGATCAGCCGCTCCACCGGTACGGCATGCGCGATCTCGTCGATCAGGCCCATCCGCACCTCGCCGTCGGGACGGTAGATGCCCGCCGTTCCGGTCTCCCGAGACTCGGTGATCACCTTCCAGGCCCCGGCGTCCAGCTCGGCCTCGATCTGCTCCACCCAGCGATACGGCGCCATGATTGCCTCCGCGTCCTTGCTGCCCACCTCGGAGAGCACCGTGAACTCGCCGGCCAGACGGACGATGAGCTCTCGCTTGGCCTCGGGAGCCAGCGAGATGGTGCCATCCGAGACCTCGACATGATGCAAGCCCAGCTCGCGCAGCCATTCGACCAGGCCGTCGAGGCGCCCCTGGCGGATGGCCAGCTCGGTGAGGGTGCCTCCGAGGACCACCGGTATCCCGTGATGGCGGTAGCGCTCGAGCTTGGCCTCGAGGTTGGCGGTGGCCAGGGCTGTGCCCCATCCCAGCTTGACGAGATCGACGCTGGCCCCCGAGACCTCGACCAGGCCGTCGATCTCGGCCACCGACAGACCGCGGTCGAGGACATGCGTGATTCCTCGCTCCCGCGGCTTGGGAGTTCGCTCGGGGAGCGAGAGGAAGCTGGGAGTCATCGCGGGGTCCCCCGCCCTCGGCCCTGAAGACGCCCCGCGCCTCCGAACACGCTGCGCATCAGTGGCGGCTGTCGGCGCCGACCGTCACCACCACGGGGGCGCCGTGGGACACCGCCTGGGTGGGAGGATCGATGGGCTGCACGGCGGTCGGGCTGGCCCCAATCGACTGCGCAACGGCGGCCGCCTGGGACTGCCGGCCGGGCATGTAATACACGACGGTCGTGGCGTGTTGATGGCTGGCGGCATTGGTAACGGTGCCTATGCGATAGCCGCCGCCCACCAGACGGTCGGCCACCTTGCGAGCCAGCCCCGCCACCGTGGTGCCGTTGAGCACCGCCACCCGAACGTGCGTGCCCGAGTGACCACCGGCGCCCGGGGCCGGCCCGACGGACGGCGCCGGGGCGACAGGAGACGACGCGGACCTGGAGCTACTCGACCCGCCGCCGAGCACCTGGGTGGCGAGCACCACCAGCGCCACGATCACCGCCAGGATCGAGGCCACGAGCACCAGAGGGCGTCGAGACCGTTCGCGATCGCTGGTGGTCCGCCGGGCGGCGGAGGCGCCGCGGGCCCCTGCGCCGGCCGAGGCTGAGCGAGCCGCGCTGGCCGCCGGGGAACTAGCGCCGGAAGGCGTCCGCCGGGGTGGGGGTGGGGTGCGAGCGGGAAGCGTGGCCGTGGCCCCCGGTGCCCGCAGCGGAGCGGGAGGCCCCGGTGCCCGGGGAGGCATGCCCGGACGGGTCGGTGGAGTCGGGGCCGGGGGCGCCGGGCCGGCGCCAGGTCCCTGCGGCCCCGCGCTGGGCTTCGAGTCGCCGGGCGGGCCGGCGGCGGGTGCCGCCGCCGGGGCCCGGGCAGCGGCGGTGGCGGGAGCGGGGGTACGGGACGCGTCGCTCCCGGTCCCCGGAGCGGGAGGGACGGCTGGAGCGGGAGCGGCAGGAGTCCCCGAGGCGGGACCGGGGGACACAGCTGTCCCGGTTGTGGGGGCCTGGGGGATGGCGGTCGCGGGACCGGTCCTGGGAGCCTGGGGGACGGCGGTCGCGGGACCGGTCGCGGTCGCTGGGCGCTCCGCGCCGCCGGTGCCAGCCGGCGCGGACGGGGCAGCCTTCGCGGCGCCCCCTGGGCTCGGCGCCCCCGGATGGGCGGCCTGCGCGCCGGCCGGGGCGGGCTGCGCGCCGGCCGGGGCAGCCTGC
>DASYID010000166.1:0-19143 GCA_036252775.1 Solirubrobacteraceae bacterium | reverse complement strand
CGCGCGGCACCCGGGCGGTGCCGCTCACGGTTCAGGCTGCACGCATTCCTCCGCTCTGGCCGCTCGTCTGGCCCAGGGGAAGGGCCTGGCGCAGGCGGCTCGCGACGCACGGGCGATCGCCGGAGAAGCGGTGCGAGACGGCCTGAGCCACCTCGGAGCCGGGGCGGGGCCAGTGAACGCGCTCGGCATTGGGCGCGGCGACTGAGCCTCGGCACGCCCGCAGGCGTGGGGGAGCACGGGACGGCGTTTGTCATAATCGCTGGCCTGATGAAGCTCCTGCGCATGAAGCCGGGACACGGCGAGGTGCTGCTCGCCGAGGGTGACGTGGATGTCCCCGAGCAGGAGCGGGAGCTGATCGAGGCGTTCCGGGCCCAGCTGGACTCGGGCATGTGGGCTGCGGTCCCGACGGTGGCCCCGGGGGGCCGGCGCGAGGCAGAGATGGTGCGCCACTTCGAGGAGGTTCCTCGCGACGCCGAGCGTGTGATCTTCTTCCCGCGCGCCGCCGGCGGCCGGTAGTCCAGGCGCATGCTGCTCGCGCTGAGCGCCACGGCGGTCGTGATCGTGGCCTTGCTGTGGGAGGTGGGCGCGCCCCAGCTGAGCGAGCTCGTCGCTCGCCAGCGGGCACGCCGACGACTGATCCCGATGGACCGCTATGACCCGGGTCGTGAACGCCGAGCCGAACAGCGCGCCCGCGCTCTGCTGCACTCGTGTGTCAACGACGAGGACTGGGAGATGTACCGCGACCTGGGCTTCATCAGGGTGTGGGGAGCTCAGACCGCACGCTCGGCTGAGAGCCCGCCGCCCGGCCCGGCCACCGGAGCGGACTACGCCTATCTGATCTATCCCCACAAGCCGATCGTCGCGTACCTGCCGCAGACCTCTGTCCTGTTGAGCGAGTACTGCATCGAGTTCCTGGATCGCTCGCGCCCCGCGGGCGACGAACGTCTGCCCGACTCCGACGACGTACTGGCCAAGTGGATGGCCCTGACCGGCGATGAGCGGCGTGTGATCGATAGCGCCAACCTGCACCTGCCCGGCCGCCAGGTAGATCCCGACCAGGTCCGTCGTGACCTCTGGCGTCTGCGCCAGTGGGAGCGCCAGCGTCTGCGTAGAGGTACCAGGGAGGCCGGAAGGGTGTCGGCCCGGTGAGGCCGGATGGCGCTGGTGCTCAGGACCTGAAGCACCGCAGCCGCGCCTTGACCGAGGGGCCCGAGCGGGCCCCGGCTCGGGCCTACCTGAAGGGCATCGGCTACGACGACGAGGCGTTGTCGCGGCCGATCATCGGGGTGGCCTCGACCTGGATCGAGACCATGCCGTGCAACTTCCACCTGCGCGCGCTGGCCGCCAAGGTCAAGGAGGGCATCCGGGCCGCCGGCGGCACGCCGATGGAGTTCAACACGATCGCCATATCCGACGGCATCACCATGGGCACCTCGGGGATGAAGACCTCGCTGGTCTCGCGCGAAGTGATCGCCGATTCGATCGAGCTCGTCGGTCGCGGGCACCTGTTCGACGCCGTGGTGGCCCTCAGCGGCTGCGACAAGACCATCCCGGGGACCGTGATGGCTCTGGCGCGGCTGGACGTGCCCGCGGTGATGCTCTACGGGGGCTCGATCTATCCAGGACGATTTCAGGGCCACGACGTGACGATCCAGGACGTCTTCGAGGCGGTCGGCCGTCACGCGGCCGGGGACATGACCGACGCGGAGCTCAGCGAGCTCGAGAGCGTCGCCTCCCCGGGCGCGGGCGCCTGCGGAGCCCAGTTCACGGCCAACACGATGGCGATGGCCTTCGAGGTGATGGGGATCTCGCCGATGGGCTCGGCCATGGTTCCAGCCGAAGACGCGTCGAAGGCCCAGGAGGCCCACCGCGCCGGGGAGCTGGTGATGGACGTGCTGGCGCGGGGGCTTCGCCCGAGCCAGATCATCACCCGCGCCAGCCTCGAGAACGCGATCGCGGCCATCGCTTGCAGCGGCGGCTCGACCAACGGTGTGCTGCATCTGCTGGCTCTCGCCCACGAAGCGGGCGTCGAGCTGACGATCGACGACTTCGATCGCATCAGCGAACGCACCCCGCTGCTGTGTGACCTGCACCCGGGGGGACGATTTGTCGCGGTCGATCTCTACCGCGCCGGGGGCGTGCCTCTGGTGGCCCAGCGGCTGCTGGAGGCCGGACTTCTGCACGCCGACGCAATCACGGTCACCGGGCGCACCGTCGGCGAGCATGCCCGCGAGGCGGTCGAGACCGACGGCCAGGAGGTCGTGCGTGATCTGGAGCATCCGCTGAAGACCACCGGCGGGCTGGCCATCCTCCGGGGCTCGCTGGCGCCCGACGGGTGCGTGGTCAAGCTGGCCGGCCATGAGCGCCGCCATCACGTAGGACCCGCGCGGGTGTTCGAAGGGGAAGAGGAGGCGATGGCCGCGGTGACCGGTCAGCAGATCGCCGCCGGGGATGTGATCGTGATTCGCAACGAGGGTCCGGCCGGAGGTCCCGGCATGCGTGAGATGCTCGCGGTCACGGCCGCGCTGGTCGGCGTGGGCCTGGGAGACTCGGTGGCGCTGCTCACCGACGGTCGTTTCTCGGGCGCCACCCATGGCTTCATGGCCGGGCACGTGGCGCCCGAGGCCATCCGCGGAGGCCCGATCGCCGCCGTGCGCGACGGTGATGAGATAACCATCGACGTCGATGCCCGGCGACTGGACGTGGCTCTGTCGGCAGAGGAGATAGCCGCGCGGATAGCCGCCTACCAGGTGCCCCCCAACCCCGACCTCACCGGCGTGCTGGCCAAGTATGCGCGCGTGGTGTCAAGCGCCGCGCAGGGGGCGGTCACCGTCTAGCTTGATGGAGCGCCGGGCGCCGGGCCGCTACTCGTCCAGGAAGTCCTGAAGAGCCCGGTTGAACGCCGCCGGGCGCTCGAGCATCGGGACGTGACCGGTGTCATCGAAGACGACCTTGCGCGCGTTGGGGATCAGGCGCTCGAACTCCGAGGCGTCGCGCACCGGCACCAGCCGGTCATGGGTGCCCCAGACGATCAGCGTCGGGCAGGCGATCTCCCCGAGGCGGGCGCGGATCGGGTAGTCGGTGAGGGCATCGAGGGCGTCGATGAATCCCGGTGTGCCTGAGCCTCGGATCTGCTCCGCGGCCAGGGGACCTGGCAGCCGTTCGGGATGCCGAGCGACCAGGGCCAGCGTGGCGCGGCGCAGGCGGGGTCGACGTGCAACATTCTCAGAACGTGAGGCCACCCAACCGGTGTAGAAGGCCAGCACGTTCTCCGCCCGGCGCAGCAGCGCCAGCCCGCGCTCGGAGCGCTGGTGCTCGATGGTCAGGCCCGCGGCGGCCACGAGCACGAGTCGCTCGACGCGCTCCGGGAAGGAGATGGCCAGCTCAGCGCCGGTGAAGCCGCCCATCGAGTTGCCCACGAAGGCGGCGGCGTCGACGTCCAGCTGGTCGCACAGGGCATCGAGGGTGCGGGCGTAACCGGAGATCGAGATCTTCTCCGCGGGCATCTCGGAATGCCCGAAGCCCGGTAGGTCCATGGCGATGACACGGTGGTGCTCGGCGAACGCGGGCAGCTGCTCGAGCCAGTTCTGCCAGCTTCCAGCCAGGCCATGCACGAACACGACGGGCGGGCCCTGACCGAGCTCGATGAGGTTGACCCGGCGTCCGTGAACGGTCAGCCAACGCTGATGCTCGCGCCAGTCGATGTCCATCCACGCCGAGCGTCCCTGCGGGCCGTAGGTCCCGGCGTCGGGGGCGCGCGGGGCGGTGGGGGCGGTCGCCATCACCGTCTAAATTACACGCCCGCTGCCGATGGTGGCACCGGTGATCGACCGCACAGCGATCGATCGCCACCGGTGCTCGACCGTGCAGCGATCGTCCATGCGGATCGCCATCGACATCGATTCCACGCTGCACCACTACTGGGACGTGTTGTCCGAGGCCGCCCGGCGCAGGTTCGGGATCGAGCTGCCCTACGAGGAGCAGCTGACCTGGGGAGTAACCCGCCTGCGCCCAGAGCAGCTCGAGCTGTGCATCAGTGAGACCCACGGCGACGAGGAGATAGTCGCGGCTCGGCCCTATCCGGGTGCGGTCGAGACCGTGCGTCGCTGGCACGAGGCGGGTCACTTCATTCACATCACCAGCCACCGGGCGGTCGGCGCCCAGGCGGCCACCGAGCGGTGGCTACACAAGATTGGCCTACCGTTCGATGAGCTCTACTGCTCCTATGACAAGGTGAGCCGCTGCGTGGAGATCGAGATCGACATGCTGGTCGACGACAGCCCACTGAACCTCACGCGAGCGATCGAGCAGGGCATCGTGGCGGCCACCATCCGCCACCCCTGGAACCGGGACGTGTGCGAGGAGGAGAACGAGATCATCGCGGCCGATGACTGGCCTGAGCTCGAGCGCAGGCTGGCGGGTCTGACCGGGGTGGAGCCGGTCGGCTGATCGAGCGCGACCCCGGGCCGGAGCCCGTTCGGCTGATCGAGCGCGACCCCGGGCCGGAGCCGGTCGGCTGATCGAGCGCGAGCCCGGGCCGGAGCGAGGGTCGGCAGGTCGCAGGCGGCGCGACGGCGAAGAGGAGAGGGTCATGTCCGCCGCCATGCCCGATCGCCGCCCGCCCGGGCCGAACGCCTGGAGGCAGGCCCTGGTGCTCTTCGACGAGGATCTGCGCCGCCGTGGCGCGGCCGAGAAGACCCGACGCGCCTACGGGGTCGACCTTCACCAACTGGCCGACTGGGCGCAGGCTCAGGATCTGTCGCCCACCGAGGTCACCCCGCGGTCCCTACGTCGCTACGCGGCCTCGCTGGGCGAGCGGCGCTACGCGCCCAGCACACTGGCGCGCAAGCTCGCGGCCCTGCGCCGGTTCTTCGGGTGTCTGCGCGAGCATGGACAGCTGGCTCACAACCCGGCCGAGCTGATTCCCGCCCCCAAGCGTCCCAGCCTGCTGCCGCGGGTGCTCAAGGCTGACGAGGCGGCGGGGCTGCTCGATGGGCTGCCCGCCAGCACCCCGCTGCAGACGCGCGACCGAGCCATGTTCGAGCTGGCTTACGGCTCGGGCCTGCGGGCCGAGGAGCTCGTGAATCTCGATCAGACGGCGCTGGACTTCGACTCCGAACAGGTCCGAGTGGAGGGCAAGGGTTCCAAGACGCGCTTCGTCCCGGTGGGCGAGGACGCGCTGTCGGCGCTGGCCCGTTACCTGGAGCGTGCCCGCGCCAGCTTGGCCGCGGGTGACGACGAACCGGCCCTGTTCCTGTCGAAGTCCGGTCGGCGGCTGTCGACCTCCGACGTTCGGAGGCGCCTGCGCATGTGGGGCCGCCGTTGCGGTGTCCCCGGGCAGCTGTCACCCCATACCTTGAGGCACTCCTTCGCAACCCATCTGCTCGAGGGAGGCGCCGATTTGCGGGCCATTCAGGAGCTGCTGGGACATTCGAGCATCTCGACGACCCAGATCTACACTCGGGTAGAGTCCGGCCGGTTGAGGAGTGCCTACCGAAGCAGCCATCCGCGCGCCTGAGGGCGAAGGGGAATTCTGGAAACGAATGTAAAAGCCGTCGAGCTCCGGGACCTCTGGCGCCGCTTCAAGGCCAGTGGCGATGAGCGTGCGCGCGAGCGTCTGGTGGTCGCGTACTCACCGCTGGTCAAGTACGTGGCCGGTCGCATGGCCTCGGGTCTGCCCGCCCACGTCGAGGAGGCCGACCTCATCTCCTATGGGCTGGTGGGCCTGATCTCGGCCATCGAACGGTTCGACCTCGGCCGGGAGATCAAGTTCGAGACCTACGCGATCACCCGCATCAAGGGCGCGATCATCGACGAGCTGCGGTCGATCGACTGGGTCCCCCGCTCCGTGCGGGCGCGGGCGAGAGAGATCGAGCGCACCAACTCAAAGCTCGAGCACCGCCTCCAGCGTGCGCCCACCGACGAGGAGATGGCCAGTGCTCTGGAGGTGAGCGTGGAGGAGTTTCAGGACTCCCTGCTGCAGATCTCCAATTCCTCGGTCGCGGCGTTGGATGAGCTGTGGACGGTGTCTGATTCCAGCGGCGACCAGGTTTCGCTGCTGGACACGCTGCAGGACCCCGATGCGCCCGACCCGGCGCACCTAGTGGACGCCACCGAGCTCAAGGACCGCATCGCCGATGCGATAGCCCGGCTACCCGAGCGCGAGAAGCTCGTCGTCGCCCTGTACTACTACGAGAATCTCACCCTGCGCGAGATCGGCGAGGTACTCGGGGTGACGGAGTCGCGCATCTCCCAGTTGCACACCAAGGCCGTGCTGCGCCTGCGCTCCCGGCTACAGACCGACCTGATCGAGGACTAGACCCGGAGCATGCGCAGGAGCGCGGACCGAATTCGCAACGTCGCGCTGGTCGGTCACCGCGGCGCGGGCAAGACGTCCCTGCACGAGGCACTGCTTTACGAGGCCGGGGCGGTCAACCGCCTGGGTTCGGTCGCGGATGGGTCGACGGTCTCGGACTCAGATGAGGACGAGCAGGCGCGCCAAATGTCGATCTCGGCGGCGCTGAGCTCGTTCGAGTGGTCGGAGCGCAAGATCAACTTGCTCGACACGCCAGGGGAGCCCAGCTTCGTGGCCGACGCGCTGGGGGCGCTGCGCGTGTGCGAGTCCGCGGTGTTCGTGGTCAACGCGGTGATGGGAGTGGAGGTGAGCACCAGTCGGCTGTGGGTCCGGGCGGCGGAGCTGGACCTGGCCCGCATGATCTACGTCAACATGCTTGATCGCGAGCGCGCCGATTTCTTCCGCACGCTCGAGGCGCTCAAGTCGGCCTTCGGACCCCACGTGGTGGCCACGGAGATCCCAATCGGTCTCGAGCACAAAATGCAGGGGGTCATCGACCTCGTGGACATGTGCGCTTACCGCTACCGCGCCGGTGAACGGGCCAGCGCCACCGAGGTCCCGATCCCCGACGATCTTGCCGAGCGCGCGCAGGAGTACCGCGAGAAGCTCATGGATGAGGTCGCCGAGGTCTCCGACACGCTGATGGAGCGCTACCTCGAGGGCGAGGAGATCTCCCACGAGGAGATCGTCGGGGCGCTGAAGGAGGGGACCAACCACGGCCGCATCTTCCCGGTGGTGTGCGGTGTGGCCAGCGCCAACCTAGGAACCAACCGCCTCCTCGACGCGATCGTCGAGGACCTCCCATCGCCGGTCAAGCACGGACCGTTGCAGCTCGAAGAGATCACGCTCGAGGCCGACGAGCAGCGCGAGCTGTTCGCCTATGTGTTCAAGACCCGGGCTGATCCCTTCGCCGGGCGCATCAACCTGTTTCGCGTCTACCAGGGAATCATGCGCCACGACACCCAGGTGCTCAATACCCGTGCCCACGCCAAGGAGCGCGTCGGTCAGCTGATCGTCTTCGAAGGCAAGGGGACCACTCACATCGACGAGTTCGGTCCGGGCGACATCGGCGCGGTGGCCAAGCTGAAGGAGACCCGCGCCGGAGACTGGCTGGCGGCCCGCGACGAGCCCATCGTCATGCCCCAGATCAAGCTGCCCGCTCCCGTGATGGCCTTTGCCATCGAGCCCAAGAACAAGGGTGACGAGGACAAGGTCTTCACCGCCCTGCGCCGCCTGCAGGAGGAGGACCCCACCATCGACCTGCACCGCGACGCACAGACGGGTGAGCAGATCGTCGCCGGCCTCTCCCAGATTCACGTCGAGGTGCTCGTGGACCGGCTCAAGGCGCGATTCGGAGCCGAGGTGACGCTCAAGCCGCCGCGTGTCCCCTACCAGGAGACCGTACGCCGGCCCGCCAAGGCTCACGGCCGTCACAAGAAGCAGTCGGGTGGTCGCGGTCAGTTCGGCGACTGCCACATCGAGATCGAACCACTGGGGCTGGGAGGCGGGTTTGAGTTCGTCAACCAGATCAAGGGCGGCGTGATCCCGACCTCCTTCATCCCGGCGGTGCAGAAGGGAGTGGTGGAGGCGATGGGCGCCGGGGTGGTGGCCGGCTATCCCGTCAAGGACGTGCGCGTACGGCTGGTGGACGGCTCCTATCACACCGTCGACTCGTCGGAGATCGCCTTCAAGCTGGCGGGGGCGCAGGCGATGCGCCAGGCGCTCGAACAGGCGAGCCCCGTGCTGCTCGAGCCCATCATGCTGGTCACCCTGTCGGTCCCCGAGGACACGGTGGGCGACGTGATCGGTGATCTCAACAGCCGCCGCGGCCGCCCGCAGGGAATGGAGCCGAGCGGCACGCTGACCGAGATCAAAGCCGAGGTCCCGATGGCGGAGATGCTCGCCTACGCTCCGGATCTACGTTCGATCACCGGCGGTCAGGGCGACTACACGATGGAGTTCGTGCGTTACGAGGAGGTTCCCGCCCATCTCGCCCAGAAGGTGGTGGCCGAGGCCGGCGCGGAGCGTACGGCCGTCCGCGCCTGACCCTGCGGCCGGGCCGAGCAGCGGCGATCACAGCACGGGGGGCCCCGGGGGCACTCGTTACCCTGGACACGGATGACCCCCAGGCCGATCGTCACCAGCCACGCCGCCGTCAACTGCGATGTGTGCGGGCGTACGCTGCTGCGCGGGGAGCTGGCTGACGTGTTCTTGACCGGAGGCTCCCGCCGGACCGTCTGCGAGCTGTGCGTGGCCCGCGCCGCCCACGAGGGGTGGATCCGTGAGGGTGTCGACGATTCGCTCGGCGTGCGTCCTCGCGCTGATCGCGGCCGCTCTCTGCTCGGGCGCCTGCGTCAGCGCCGCGAGGCGGCCGGGGGATCGCTGGTGGGCCTCGAGCGCGACGCTGCCACGGGGAACGGGGGCACGCCCAGCCCCGTGCGCGAGTCCTCTGTGCCGGCCGAGGCCGCCCGCGAGCCGCGCTCGGTGCGCGCGGTCCCCACCAACGCCGACCTCAAGACATCGCGGGCCCTGGACGTGTTCAACGCCTCCGAGCATCCTCGTACCGTGGCGGGTGTGGCCCGCTCCCTGGGGACGCCGTTCGTGGTCGTGCGCCCCGCCGAGGCAGCGGGCTCAGTGGTGTTGATCGTCGTCGGCTGGGAGCTGTGCTGGTATCGCTACGAGGTCGACCTGGCCGACGAGGCCTCCGGGGTCCGGCTGGTGGCCAAGGGCGACGAGATCGCCGACCTGCCCGACTCCGACCGTCTGCCCAATGCCGCCGCAGACGAGTACGGCGAGCTGGTGGCGGTGGCGGGGTGACCGACGACGCCAACCACTAGCATCCGCACGCATGATCTACTGCGTGGTCCCCGAGGTACTGGCCGACGAGCTCTACGACAAGCTGGCCAGGTACTACGAGGATGATGACAACGTGAAGGTGATCATCGATCGTCGCCAGACGGAGCGCCGCGGACGCGGGGAACCCGCGCCGCCCGACCAGCAGCGCGAGGTGCGCGACCGCCGCCGGCCCCGGGTGCCCGGCGAGTTCCCTCCGCTGGAGAGTCCCGAGGCCTGAGCCGGCCTTGCGGGTCGTCGTCCATGTGGACGGCGGGGCACGGGGCAACCCGGGTCCGGCGGCCGCCGCTGCCGTGGTCTCAGATGCCGAGGGTACGGTGCTCGACGAGGCGACCCGCCGGCTGGGAGTGGCGAGCAACAACGTGGCCGAGTACCAGGCCGTGCTTCTCGGGGTTGAGCGGGCACGCTCCCTCGGCGCCACCGAGGTTGCGCTGGTCAACGACTCCGAGCTGGTGGCCCGGCAGCTGACCGGCCGCTATCGGGTCAAGCATCCGGCCATGCGCCCGTTGCACCTCGAGGCGATAGCAGCGCTGCGCGAGCTGGACGGGTGGTCGATCCGCACCGTGCCTCGGGCCCAGAACGCCCACGCCGACGCCCTGGTCAACCGAGCCCTGGACTCCTCGGACTAGAAAGGCCGACGCCGGGCGCCTGGCGGCGCGCTAGTGCAGCGGCACGGCCGAGTCGGCGATCGCCAGCATCTGGGCGTTGGTCAGACCCTCGAGCAGGGTGTTGGAGACCCAGTACATGGCGTTGGCCGTGCGCCAGCCCAGGACGTGGATGTGATCGCCGTCCAGGACCTCGAAGTAGGTCCGTCCCCGACGCACCACGGTGCGGTCGGGACGGGCGAGGATCGGGGGGCCACGCCAGTCGGTGCCCTCAAAGCCGTAGTACTCGCCCACCAGGCCGCGCGAGAACACGATCCGGTAGGCATGGTGGGAGAAGCCGTGGGTGTCATGGACCCGGTAGCGGCGCACTGTCTGCACGCTGCCGGTGGCCAGCGAGCGGCGGGGGAAGTAGGCCGGGAAGCCCAGACCGATGGAGGAGGTCAGGAGCTTGTCCTGCTCGGAGCGGGGCACGGGTGCCAGTCCCAGTGCGACACCGCCCGACACCCGGCGACGCAGGTGGCGCCCGCGTCGACCATGGCCCGCGGGGAGGGCCCTGGGCCGCTGTGAAGCGGGCTGACGAGACCGGGCCGAGGGGGTCAGGAAGTCATGCACCGTCTGGCGGATGTCGTAGGGGGTGGCCGTCACGTAGGACAAGCCCGCAGTGGACTGAAAGTGCACCTGACGCACCGGCCGGGAGGTGGAGAAGGCGGTCAGCTTGAGCAGCCTGAGGGTCTCCCCGGCGCTATGGATGTCGGTCTGCACGGAGCGGCCGATCGCCTGCTCGAGCTGGGTCTCGTGGTCGAGCACGCCCTGGAGGCCCACCTGGGCCTTGAACTGGCGGATGAAGTCCTGCTGTCGTGCGACGCGCACGAAGTCCGAGTCGGTGTGGCGGAAGCGCACGTAGTCCAGCGCCTTCTGGCCGCAGAGGCGCTGGTAGCCGGGCTGGATGTCGATCGAGGCGTAGCCCGTGCCGGAGGGATTGAAGTAGCGCCGGTCGACATCGGCGTATACGCATCCGAGGGCGTCCACCGCCCGGCGAAAGCCCCTGAAGTTGACGTCGACGAGGTGATTGATCTGGATGTGCAGGAGGTTCTTGACAGTGTCGAGGGCCAGCGTGGACCCGCCGAGGGTATAGGCGGCGTTGATCTTCTGGACGGTGGGACCGCGGGGGGTGTCGATCGTCACCTTCAGGTCGCGCGGAATCGACAGGACTGAGGTCTGGCCGGCGTTGGGGTCCATGCGGACCAGCATCATCGTGTCGGAGTGCGGCGGGGACTTGGAGTCCACGGACCTGGCCTGGGGGCGCTTATCGGAGCCGATCACCATGATCGTCTGCGGGGCGCCGGCCTCGCTCGGGGTCAGGTCATGGGTGCTCAGGCCCAGGTGGCTGCTCGACGGGAACAGGTTGCTGGCGACGCTCGAAACCTTCAGCAGGGCAGCGGTGGCCGACGCCCCCGCTGTGAGCACCACGATCAGCACGGCGGCCAGGGCGAAGCGCTTGCCCATCTCGCGGCCCGGGCGGGGGGCGACCATGACGACAGGGTAGCGGGGGCACCAGCGCCCTCTTTAGCCCGTGGCGCCTGGGCGGCACGCTCGCCGTGGCGGCTATCCTCGCGGCGTGCTGAGCGCGCGCAACCGGGAGCTGATGGGGCTCGTGCCCGCCGCCCTGGTGGTCACGGGGGGCTTCACGGCGATCTTCATACAGTCCCAGAACGACACCGCGGGGCTGGCCTCGCCCACCACGCTCAACCAGGCCTCGGCCGCGTCGCTGACCTACGGCGCCTTCTTTCTGGCGCTGTGCGTGCTCACCCACGTGGTGATCCGCTTCGCCCTGCCCGACGCCGACCCCTATCTGTTTCCGCTCGCTGCCGTCTTGGCCAGCGTGGGCATCGTGATGGTCTACCGCATCGATCCCACCCTGGCCCGCAAGCAGGCGCAGTGGTTCGTCGCCGGCCTGGTGCTGTTCTCGGTCACGATCGTCGCCCTGCGCGGGCCGCGCCTGTTCGCGTTGGAGCGCTATCGCTACACGATCGCGCTGGTGGGCATCCTCATGCTCATCGTCCCGCGTCTGCCCGGCATCGGCCAGCAGGTCAACGGCGCCTACCTGAACATCAAGCTGGGTCCGGTCGCCTTTCAGCCCTCCGAGCTGGGCAAGATCGCGATCGTCAGCTTCCTGGCCAGCTACCTGCGCGACAACCGCCAGCTGCTGGTGATGGCGGGCCGGCGCGTGCTGGGGATCACCTTTCCCCCCATGAAGCAGTTCGGCCCATTGCTGGTCATCTGGGGCTCGGCCATGGGAATGCTGCTCATCACCCGAGAGCTCGGCACGTCGCTGATGTTCTTCGGCGCCTTCCTGGCGTTGCTGTACGTGGCCACCGGCCGAGCCTCCTTCCCCATCGTGGGGCTGGCTCTGTTCGCAGTCGGCGCGGTCTATATCGCCGGCCACGTCAGCCACGTCCACGACCGCGTCCTGGCCTGGCAGCACCCGTTTGACCAGACGCTGTTCAACAAGGCCTTCGGCGGCAGCTACCAGCTCGCCCAGGGATTGTTCGCGCAGGCCGACGGCGGGCTGCTGGGTACGGGCTTCAACCAATCGCTGCTGAGGATCCCGGGTAGCCACTACAACATCCTCCCGGTCCCCGAGAGCGACTTCATCTATGCGGTGATCACCAACGAGCTTGGCCTGGTGGGGGCCAGCGCCCTGTTGCTGACCTACGTGATGTTCGTGGGCCGCGGGCTGAAGGTGGCCACGCTGGCCCGCGACTCGTTCTCCAAGCTGCTGGCCACCGGGCTGAGCTTCATCGTTGCCCTGCAGGTCTTCGTGATCGTGGGGGGCGTCACCCGGGTGATCCCGCTGACCGGTGTGACCATGCCCTTCGTGGCCTACGGCGGCTCGTCGGTGGTGATGAACTTCGTGCTGCTGGGCCTGCTGCTGGTGGTCTCTGACCGCGCCCGGCGCCTGGCCGACTAGCCATCAGACATCGAGGGTCAGCGGCGTCGACCGGCGGCAAAGCTCTGTGCCGGCGGTGCCACCGCCCGCAGGTCCGACGCCTGCGCCTCGACGTCGGGTGACCGTTGGGCCAGCTCATGCACCTGGGCGCTTGACCGCGTGGGCAGGGCCACCGCGCGCAGCGTCTGGGCCAGCACGCTGATCGTTCCGCCTCCGGCCGCCGGCCGTTCCAGGCGGCCGCTGACCACCAGCAGGGGCTCGGCCCGCACCAGACGCCGCTCCCGCTCGTAGAGCTCGGGCCCCACGACGATGTTGACCGTGCCGGTCTCGTCCTCGATGAGCAGGAAGACCACCCCCCGAGCGGTGGCCGGACGCTGACGGGCCACGGCGATTCCCGCCACCGACACGGGCATCCCATGGGGATGATGTTCGAGCTCTGAGGCCCGCAGCACGCCCGGCAGGTGCGGGCGCAGGATGGTCAGCGCATGGTCATCGACAGTCACCCCGGTGCTGGCGTAGTCGGCGACCAGGCGCTCCCAGCGATCGAGCTCGCGCAGGGCGGGGGCGGATGGTACGTCGAGGCCCAGGGAGAGCTGGGTGCTGCGCGCTCCCGGGGAGCCTCCCGGGGCGCCCGCTCCCGCCACTCCCAGTTCCCACACTGCCGCTCGCCGAGCCCCGTTCACGCCCGAGCGACCGCCGGGTAGCGCGTCGCATGCCCCCGACCAGGCCAGGCGCTCGAGTCCCGGTCGACTCATACCTGAGCGGCTGGCCAGGTCGGCCGTGGAAACAAAGGGGCCTCCCTCACGGCGGGCGTCCACCAGCGCCTCGACCTCTTGGCGGCGGATGCCGCCTATATATCCAAGTCCGATCCGCACGCGCAGTCCGTCGGGCGCGGCCGGGTCAGACTGCACCGAGCACTCCAGCTCCGAGGCATTGACATCCACCCGGCCGAGGGCCAGGCCACGACGGGAGGCCTCATGGAGCAGGCTGTCGGGGGGGTAGAAGCCCATCGGCTGCTCGTTGAGCAGGGCGGCGAGAAACTCGGGGCCGTAGTGCACGCGCAGCCAGGTCGACTGGTAGGCGAGCAGACCGAAGGCGGCGCTGTGGGCCTTGGGGAAGCCGAACCCCGCGAACCCCTCGATCATTCTCCACACCTCCTGGGCGCGCGGTCCGTCGACGCCCGAGTGCTGTTGGGCACCCTCCTCAAAGCGCTGGCGATGACGCTCGATGGCCGCCGCTGAGCGCCGCCGACTCATCGCCCGACGCAGGCTCTCCGCCTCCCCGGGGGAGAAACCCGCGAAGGCCTGGGCGACCTCGAGGACCTGGTCCTGGAAGATGATTGTGCCCAGCGTGTCGCGCAGGACCGGCTCCAGCGACGGGTGGGGGTAGGGAATCGGATAGTCGGGGTTCTCACGCAGGCGCTGGCGGCGCTGGATGTAAGGGTTGATCGCTCCGCCCTGGATCGGGCCCGGCCGCACGATGGCCACCTGCACGGTGATGTCGTCCAGCGACTCGGGCCGTGTGCGGCGCAGGGATTGCATCTGCGCTCGGCTCTCGATCTGAAAGACCCCCACCGTGTCGGCCTGCTGGATGGCGCTGAACGTGGCGGGATCATCAAACGGGATACGCGAGAGGTCTATGCGCTCACGACGGGTGTGCGCGATCGTCTCCACACAGCGCTCGACGGCCGAGAGCATGCCCAGACCGAGCACATCGATCTTCAGAAAGCCGGCATCCGAGCAGGAGTCCTTGTCCCACTGGGCGATCTGGCGTCCCTCCATGGCGGCGGGTATCACCGGGCAGCACTCGATCAGCGGCCGGGTGGAGACGATCATGCCCCCGGGGTGCTGGGAGAGGTGGCGGGGCAGCCCCCGCGCCTGGGCGGCCAGCGTGACCAGCCACTGCCAGCGCCGCGAGCGACCCGGTCGGGGAGCGGCGCCGTCGGAGAGGCTGGCCGCCACGGGGCCGGCGGGGTCAGCCCCGAGGGCCGTCTCGATGTCACGGCGCACATCGACGCCAAAGTCGTCGGCGCCCCGCGCCACGCGCTCGATGTCGCCGGGCGGCAGGCCCAGCGCCTGGCCCAGCTCGCGGATCGCCCCCCGCGAGCGGTAGGTGGGAAAGGCGGCGACCAGGGCCGAGCGCTCACGTCCATAGCGCTCGTGGATGCGCGGGATCAGCACCTCGCGGATGTCACGCGGAAAGTCGAGGTCGATATCGGGCAGCGCGGTGAGCTCCTCGTTGAGGAAGCGCCCGAGCAGCAGGTCGTTGGCGATCGGGTCGATGTGCGAGAGGCCGGTCAGGTAGCAGACGATCGAGGACACCGAGGAGCCCCGCCCCCGGCCGGGAGGCAGCAGGGCGCGCGCTGAGTCCGGCCCGCGCACCTCTAGCGCCACCTCACGAGCCAGCACCAGCAGGTCGTGGTGCAGCAGGAAGAACCCGCCGAGACCGAGGTGGTCGATCACCCGCAGCTCCTGCTCCAGGCGCGTCTGGGCCTGGGAGGCCAGGGGGGAGGGGCCGGGATAGCGCTCGCTCAGCCGGGTGTGACACAACTCGGCCAGGCGACCCATCGCCGTCTGGTCCTCGGCGCCCGGGTAGCGATAGCCGAGGTCCTGACCGAGGTCAAAGCACAGCTCATCCGCCAGGCGGGCCGTCTCAGCCACCGCCTCGGGACGATCGGAGAAGCGCTGAGCCATCGCCGCGGGCGACGCGAGCACGTGGCTGTGGTTGCCCCGGCGCAGCGGCTCTGAGGCCTCGAGGGTCAGATGGTGGCGCACGGCGACCAGGGCGTCCTGGAGCTCGGCTCGGCTGGCGGCGTGGGCGTGGACGTTGCCGGTGGCCACGCAAGCCAGCCCCAGGCGGCCGGCCAGGCGCTGCAGTCTCCGGTTGCGCATGCGGTCGTCGCGCAGGAAGGGACGCTGGAGCTCCACCCGCAGGGCCTCGGGACCGAAGGTGTCGCGCAGACGGCGGATGGTGGTCTCGTCATGAACTCCCCGGGTCGCGCAGCCGGTCAGGCACACCAGGCCGTCGGCGTGTTCGCGGACCTGCTCGAGCGACACCGCGGTGGGAGGGGGAGTCCCGCTGGGGACGTCGCGGTCATGCGCATGGGCGAGGGTGAGCAGGCGGCACAGGTTGCTCCAGCCGCGTGCGTCGCGGACGAGCAGCACGATGTGGCGGCCGTTGGCGAGGTCGACCTCGGCACCGTGGATGGCGCGCAGCCCCTGGGCGCGGGCGGCCTGGGCGAACTCCATCGAGCCACTGAGGCTGTTGTGGTCGGTCAAGGCCAGGGAGCGGTATCCGTGCTCGGCCGCTGCGGCGACGAGCTCGTCGGGCATCGAGGCACCATCCAGGAACGAGTAGGCCGAATGGGCGTGAAGCTCGGAGTAGGCCATCACGCTCTAGCGTTGGATGAACCAGCCGCCGCCATGCAGGTCGTGGAAGACCACGAGGTCGGCGCCCGCGATGCTGACCAGCTCCCAGTAGCGCCGTGACAGCGGATGCTCGGTCCACCAGCGATCCTGGACCAGCCACGATTCACGCACGGCTTCGATCGCCTGGCCCCTGACCATCAGGGGCTGTCCGCGGCGATCGGTGCGTACCACGACGGGGCGCGGGCGGCTGAGCTGTCGGGGGCCAGACGTGGGGGACCCCTGGGTCAGACCTCGAAGGGAGCCAGCATCGCCCGGCGCTCGGGCACGCGCGAGAGCTCGTCCACGTAGAGCACGCGCAGTGCCGCCTCCGGGCCGGCCAGCGCGCGCGTCTGGTGCACCGCCTCGCGCAGCCGGGCCCGCCTGATCGATTCGGCCTCGTCCAGCAGGGCGCGCTGATCGCCGGGGGCGGGCCCGAAGCGCTCGACGACCAGGCGCAGGGCATCGGCGGGGGCGGGCAGCAGTCCCAGTCTGGGGGTCAGCGCCAGACGCATGCGCTCTGGGTCCCCCAGCGCCTCGCGGAAGACGACACGTTCGTGCCATGTCCCGCCCTCGACCAGCCGCGCGGCGATGACGATCGTGCGCAGCATGCGCCCCCGACGCTCGCGGCGGGCGAGCAAGCGATCGAGCAGCATCCCCAGCGCTCGCTCGAGCTGGGGGCCGGAGACCGCCTCGGGCAGCTCGAGTGTCTCGGCCAGCCGTTCACCAGGCTGGCGGGGACGCAGGGGCTCGTCCTGGCCCAGCGCCAGGCGCCGGGCCAGCATCCCCGCCGACCCAAAGCGGTCTGCGACGGCGTCGCGCGGGAGGGCGGCGAGCTCTCCGAGGGTGCGGATCCCCAGGCGCTCGAGTGCCGGCACGATGGACGCCGTCAGGGCACGCTCCTTTAGAAGCGAAACGGGCTGGGGGGCCAGGTGACGACGGGCGGCTGTGCGGTCGTCGGCGACGACGGTGGGGCGGCGGCTGCGTGCCGTACGGGCGGCGGCCAGCGCACAGAAGCGCGTCGGTCCGCCCCCCAGACGGGCGGGACGCGCCAGCGCATGGCGAGCGCGGGCCATCACCCCGTGCTCGTCGCCCCCGTGCAGGCCGCGCAGGCCGGTGGCCTCGAAGTAGGCGAGACCCGGCTGCTCGGACTCCACCTCTGCCCCGATTGACTCGAGCGCTCCCAGCAGGCTCTCCCAGGCGGCTCCCACCCGTACCGGGTCAGCCGGTATCAGAGCCAGGGAAGGGCAACGGGTCAGCGCCTCGCCCAACGCCATGCCGCGTCGCACGCCAAAGGTCTCCGCCGCCGCCGAGACTTCGCCCACGCGCTGCTCACGGCCGGGCTGGGGGGCAAGGGCGAGCGGGCCGGCGGCGAGGGCGTGGGGCCCCCCGGCCGCCACGGCGAGCTCGAAGCGGGGAAGCCAGACGCAAACGATCATACGAACACATGTTCGCACGCCTCGGTGGGCGGGACAAGTCGCCGGTGTGACCAACGTCACACCCGGAGGTCTTGCCAGGACTTGTGAGTGAGTGCTAACTTACCGGCCGCTGTGAGGTTAGTGACCGCTCAATAAGAAAGGTTTGAGGATGTCCGACTCACCCCGCCCCACGCGCAACCTGGCCACCTTGCTGGTGGTGTCGATCGCGCTGTTCATGACCGTGCTCGACAACCTGGTGGTCACCGTCGCGCTGCCCAGCATTCGCCTGGACCTTGGGGCCAGCGTGCAGTCGCTGGAGTGGACGGTCAACGCCTACGTGCTGTCCTACGCGGTCCTGCTGCTGACCGGAGCCGCGCTGGGCGACCGCTTCGGGCGCCGGCGCATGTTCATCCTGGGACTCGGCCTGTTCACCCTCGCCTCCGCTGCCGCCGCGGTCGCCCCCAACACCGGACTGCTGATCGCCACGCGGGCGGTGCAGGGTGCCGGGGCCGCGGTCGTCACCCCGCTCACCCTCACGCTGCTGGCCGCGGCGTTTCCGACCGAGCGTCGGGGAATGGCCCTCGGGATCTGGTCGGGTATCAGTGGCATGGCGGTGGCCATCGGCCCGCTGGTCGGCGGCGGGGTCATCGAGTCGCTGTCCTGGCATTGGATCTTCTGGATCAACGTTCCCATCGGCCTGGTGCTGATACCCGTCGCGGCCCGCGTGCTGCGCGAGAGCGTCGGGCCCTTCGATCGGCTCGACCTGCCTGGCCTGGCCATGGCCAGTGGTGGTTTGTTCGGCCTCGTCTTCGGGCTCGTGCGCGCGCAGTCGCTCGGTTGGGGCAACCCCACCGTGCTGGTCAGCCTGGCCGTGGGCCTGTTGTTGGTAGGCGCCTTCGTGGCCTGGGAGCGCCGGACGCCGATGCCGATGCTGCCAATGGGGTTCTTCGCCCGGCGCGCGTTCGCGGTCACCAACGTCGTTTCCCTGACGATGTACTTCGGGATGTTCGGGTCGATCTTCTTCATGACCCAGTTCTTTCAAACCGTGCTCGGCTACAGCGCGCTGGAGGCCGGCCTGCGCATGCTCACCTGGACCGGCGCCACGATGCTGGTCGCTCCGATCGCCGGCGTGCTGTCCGAACGCCTCGGTAGCCGGCCGTTCATGGTCGCCGGGTTGACCCTGCAGGGCGCGGCGTTGGCCTGGATCGCCTCGGTGGCTTCCACCACGCTGCCCTTCTCGGACGTCGTCATACCCTTCGTGATGGCGGGCGCCGGCATGGCGCTGGTGTTCGCTCCGTCGGCCAACGCGGTGCTGTCCTCAGTGCGTACCGACCAGGCGGGACAGGCCTCGGGCGCCAACAACGCGATACGGGAGGTGGGTGGCGTGTTCGGCATCGCCGTCCTGGCCACGGTGTTCTCCGGCGCCGGCAGCTACGCGTCGCACCCGGCGTTCGTGAACGGATTTCGCTCGGCGCTGTGGGTGGGGGCCGGCGTGCTGGCGGTGGGCGCCGTCGTGACGGTCGCATTCCCGTTTGGCCAGCGTCGGCCAGCGGGCGCC
>DASYID010000165.1:0-6817 GCA_036252775.1 Solirubrobacteraceae bacterium | reverse complement strand
CGATCTTCCGAAACAAGACGATCACCTTCGACTACTACACGATGCAACGCGACCAGACCGGCCCGCGCAAGGTCGATCCCTACCACCTGCTCTTTCAGGGTGGTCAGTTCTATCTGCTCGGCCACTCCCACGAGCGGGGCGACGTCCGCGTGTTCAGGTTGTCGCGGATTCGCGGCAAGGTCGCCTACGCCTCCAAGGCCGAGCACGACTTCAAGCGCCCGGCCGACTTCGACCCGCGCGAGTTCGCCAACCGCGCCGACTGGCAACTGGGCGAGACCATCGGCCCGGCCGAGATCCTGATTTCCGAGCGCATCGCCTGGCAGATCGAGCGCCACTTCGGCCGCTACGGTGAGCTTCGCGACGCCGGCGAGGACGGGTCGGCCGACGGCGATCGGGTTCTGGTCACCGACTACTCCAGCGGCCGCCAGCTCGCGTCGTGGGTGCTCGGCCTCGGCGAGCACGCTCGCGTGCTCGCGCCCGATGAGCTGCGCGACGAGGTCGAACGCCGCGTGTCGCTGATCGTCGAGCGCCACACCGGTGACCCCGATGAGCTGGTGGGGACCGCTCGGGTGGTGGCGCCCGGCGCCGAGACCGACTCGAGCTCTCACAACGGATCCGCTGACGGTGCCCGCAGCGAGGCGGCGATCCGCCCCGAGCGCTTCGCCCGCCTGGTCACCCTGGCCAGCATCCTGATCCAGGCCGGCCGCGCCGGGACGCCGATCGCCATGACCGACGTGTGCGAGCGCCTGCAGATCTCCGAGCAGGAGCTGCGCGAGGACATCAACGTGCTCAACGTTGTGAACTTCGGCGGCGGCTCCTACGTGCTCTACGCCGAGGTCGCCGACGACGGACTGATCGAGGTCGATCCCGAGCCCTACTCAGACAACTTCGCCCGTCCCGCGCGTCTGCTGCCGGTCGAGGCCAAGGCCCTGGTCGCCGCCATCGACCTGATCGGTGAGCACATTCCCGAGGGCTCGCTGACCTCGGCGCGGCAGAAGATCGTGGCCGCGCTGGGGGAGGACCCGATGGATCAGGGCCTGCAGGTGGCCCACGCGGGCGGGGACGACTCCGAGGTGGCGCGCGTGGTGTCCGAGGCGATTCGGGCGGGATGCCTGCTCGAGCTCGAGTACTACAAGGCCAACGAGGACGAGTTCTCACAGCGGCGGGTCGAGCCCTACGCGTTGATCAACGGCCAGGAGGGCTGGTACGTGGCCTCCTATGATCCCGACCGCGACCAGATGCGCCATTTCCGCCTGGACCGCATCAAGCGCGCCGAGGTCACCGACGAGTCCTTCGAGCCTCGTCCGGAGGTCAACCCCTCCGCCGACGTTGAGGGCTGGCCGCGGACGGGCGAGGTGGAGGCATCGCGCACGGCGCGGGTGTGGATATCGCCCGAGCGCGCCCGCTGGGCCCGCGAGGAGCGCAAGGTGGCCGAGGAGCTCAGCGACGGCGCGGTCCTGATCGAGCTCGGCTACGCGGGCACGCACTGGCTCGTGCGCCAGATCCTGCGCGAGGCGGGGGATGCCGCGGTGCTCGAGCCGCCCGAGGCCCGCGAGGCTGTGCTGCAGGCCGCCTCGCGCCTGTTGTCGCGCGCCGTGTCTTGAGTCGGCGCGCGCAGATCCGCATGTCCGAGCCCGAGGTGGCCGGCTTTCTGGCCGAGCAGCGCACCGTGGTGTGCGCCACCCTGGGGCGTGACGGGTGGCCCCACCTGATGCCGCTGTGGTACGTGGTGCGCGAGGGCCCGGGAGCGGGCGAGCTGTGGGCGTGGACCTACGCCGCCTCCCAGAAGGTCCGCAACCTGCGGCGCGACCCCCGCGCCACGCTGCAGGTGGAGGCCGGCGAGGAGTATCACCTGCTGCGGGGCGTGATGATCAAGACCCGGGTCAACGTGGTGTCAGACGTCGACTCGGTGGCGAGTGTCGGACTTGAGATATTCGCCCGCTACGCGGGCGGGGGTCAGGCAGCGCAGCTGGCTGCCGAGGTGCGCGAGATGGTCCTGCGCCAGGCTCCCAAGCGGGTCGCTCTGCAGTTCGTGGAGTGCGAGCAGACCAGCTGGGATCACCGCAAGCTGGGCGGCGTGTACTAGCGCGGAGCGCGGGCGCCTCACCGACGCGGGCCGTCGGCGGCCAACTAGTCTCCCGGCCCATGAGCTCACTGAAGGGACTGATCCTGTCGGGCGGCAAGGGCACGCGCCTGCGCCCGATCACCCACACCAGCGCCAAGCAGCTGGTGCCGGTGGCCAACAAGCCGGTGCTGTTCTACGGCATCGAGGCCATGGCCGCGGCCGGGATCGAGGAGGTGGGCATCATCATCGCCCCCGAGACCGGAGCCGAGATCCGCGAGGCGGCCGGCGACGGTGCGCGCTTCGGCGTGCGGATCACCTACATCGTTCAAGACGAGCCGCTCGGCCTGGCCCACGCCGTGCTCGCGGCGTCGGGCTTCCTGGGCGAGGACCCGTTCGTGATGTACCTGGGAGACAACCTGCTCCAGGGCGGGATCGCGGATCTCGTGCAGGCCTTCCGCTCGAGCTCTCCCGACGCGCTGATCTTGCTCACGCCGGTTCCCGATCCCGAGAACTACGGGGTGGCCGAGCTCGATGGCCAGCGGGTGGTGCGACTGGCCGAGAAGCCCCCCGAGCCCGCCACCAACCTGGCGCTGGTCGGGGTCTACATGTTCACGGCCTCGATCCTGCGGGCGGCCGAGGCGATCGAGCCCAGTGCCCGTGGTGAGCTGGAGATCACCGACGCCATCCAGCACCTGCTCGACACCGGCCGGCGGGTCGAGCCCCACATCGTCCAGGGCTGGTGGAAGGACACCGGGCGCCTGGACGACATGCTGGAGGCCAACCGCCTGATCCTCGACACGATCGCCACGCGCGTGGACGGCACGCTCGAGGCCTCCGAGGTCCACGGCCGGGTGGTGGTCGAGACCGACGCCCGCCTGACGCGCTGCACCGTGCGGGGCCCGGCCATCGTCGGGGCCGGCGCCCAGCTGACCGACTGCTACATCGGGCCCTACACCGCCATCGGCGCGGGGTGCGTGATCGAACGCGCCGAGGTCGAGCACTCGATCCTGCTCGAAGCCTCGCGCGTCTGCGGTCTCGACGGGCGCATGGAGTCCTCGCTGCTGGGCCGCAACGTGTCGATCGGACGCGACCAGGGCCAGCCGCGCGCCTTCCGCTTCATGGTGGGCGACAACTCGGAGATCGCCATCCCATGAGGCTGCTGGTCACCGGAGCGGGCGGGATGCTGGGCCAGGCGGTGGCCGAGCATGGCCTCCGGCTGGGTCATGAGGTCTTCGCGCTCGCCCGCCAGCAGTTGGATGTGCTCGATGGCGCGGCGGTCGAGGAGGCGCTGGCACAAGCCAGGCCGGCGGCCGTCGTGCACTGTGCCGCCTGGACCGATGTGGACGGCGCGGAGTCCGATCCCCAGGGTGCGAGGGCGCTCAACGGCGATGGCGCGGGCAATGTGGCCCGCGCGTCGGCGCGGCTCGGCATCCACATGGTGTGCGTGTCCACCGACTATGTCTTTGACGGACACGGGCACCGCCCCTACCTGGAGCACGACGTGCCGGCTCCGCGCACCGTGTACGGATCCTCCAAGCTCGACGGCGAGCGCCAGGTGCTCGAGGCGCAGGCCGGCCACACGATCGCGCGCACGTCGTGGTTGTTCGGCGCCGGCGGGCGCAACTTCGTTGACACCATGCTCGCCCTCGGCGCAGAGCGCGAGGAGGTCAGCGTCGTCAGCGATCAGGTCGGCTGTCCCACCTGGACCGGTCACCTGGCCCCGGCGCTGGTCGAACTGGCCGAGCGGCGCTGGGGTGGTATCCACCACGTTGCGGGGGCGGGTTGGTGCTCGTGGCACGAGCTGGCGGTCGAGGTCTTTGACCAGGCGGCCATGAGCTGCCGGGTGCTGCCCATCAGCAGCGAGGCGGCGGCGCGCCCGGCCCCGCGCCCGCCCTACAGCGTGCTGGGCAGTGAGCGCAGCGACACCCCACGCCTGGCGCACTGGACCGAGGGGGTGCGCGGTCACCTGCGCCAACGGGGCGCGGCCGATGGCGCCGCGCGCGAACGGGAGGGCGTGCGATGAGGCTGCTCGTGTGCGGCGGCGCCGGCTTCATCGGGTCGAACTTCGCCCGCGTTCGCGCGCGCGACCACGGCGACGAGGTGGTCGTGCTCGACAAGCTGACCTACGCCGGGCGCCGGGAGAACCTCTCAGACGTCGAGCACCGCTTCGTGCACGCGGCGATCGAGGATCGCGACGCGGTGGAGGGGGCGATGAACGGCATCGACGCGGTGGTCAACTTCGCCGCCGAGACCCACGTGGACCGTTCGATCGCCGACCCCGACGCGTTCGTGCGCACCCATGCCCAGGGAACCTACGTGTTGCTGGAGGCCGCACACGAGCGAGGGCTGCGCTATCTGCAGGTGTCCACCGACGAGGTCTATGGCTCGATCGAGGAGGGGTCGTTCACCGAGACCTCGCCGCTGGACCCGTCCTCCCCCTACAGCGCGACCAAGGCCGGCGCGGACCTGATGGTCTCCAGCTATCACCACACCTACGGGATGCAGACGCTCATCTGTCGCGGCTCGAACAACTACGGGCCCCACCAGTACCCCGAGAAGCTGATCCCCCTGATGGTGCTCAACGCCATGCACGGTGATCCCCTGCCCATCTACGGGGACGGGATGCAGGTGCGCAACTGGCTCTACGTCGAGGACTTCGCGCGCGCCATCGGGCACGTGCTCGAGCACGGTGTGCCCGGAGAGGCCTACAACGTCGGCGGCCCCGACGAGTGCCCCAACCTCGAGATCGTCCAGCGCGTCCTCGAGCTGACGGGCGCCTCTCCTGAGCTCGTCGAGCACGTCACCGACCGCCCCGGTCACGACCGCCGCTACTCGCTGAGCTCAGAGAAGGTGCGAGCGCTGGGCTGGGAGCCGGCCGTGCGCTTGCGCGAGGGGCTCGAGCGGACCGTGGCCTGGTACGTCGAGAACCGGCCCTGGTGGGAGCCGATTCGCTCCGGTGACTACCGCGCCTACTACGAACGTCAGTACGGCCGCACGCTCGGCTGAGCGCGCGTCAGCGCCGAGGCGGATCAGGCGCCAGGCCCCAGGCCGGTCAGGCGCCAGGCCCGAGGCCGCTCAGGTGCCAGGCGCCTGAGACCTTGACCAGGCTCAGGGTGTCGACATGGTCGATCCCGCCGCGGGTGCTGCGCACCCGCGCGGTGGCCTTGGCCGTGGGCTGGGCGGGGGCGATGCCGTTGGGCTCGACCTTCAGCGAGAAGTTGTCGATCGCCTGAAGCTGAGGGGTGACGGCTCGCTCGCAGGCGGCCTCCCCGTGCAGGCGGGTGACCAGCGCTGGGTCGAGCAGGGTCGAGCACACCTTCTTGGCGTCGCGTCCGGAGCTGGCCGAGCCGAGGTCGTCGATGACCCGGGCTATCGCCGCCTGCTCGCCCTTGAAGTTGCCCGCCGAGGTCTGAGTCGAGGCGGCACAGCCACCGCTGAGAGCGGCGACGGCACAGAGGCCCACAAGGTAGGGAAGGCGCATGGGTCTGGCAGCCTATCCGGATGGCCACACGCGATCGCGGAGGCGACCAGACACTCAAGACCCTCGCGGGGCAGATCAGCCGCTGCCGGCGCTGTCCCCGGCTGGTGGCCTGGCGCGAGCAGGTGGCGCGCGAGAAGCGGGCCGCCTTCGCCGGCGAGGAGTACTGGGCGCGACCGGTCCCCGGCTTCGGCGATCCCCTCGCCCGCGTGCTGGTGCTCGGACTGGCGCCAGCCGCCCACGGGGCCAACCGCACCGGGCGGATCTTCACCGGCGATCGCTCGGGCGATTGGCTGTTCGCGGCCCTGTGGCGCACCGGTTTCGCCAACCAGCCCGTCTCGGTCGCCCGCGGCGATGGGTTGCGGCTGCGCGACGCCTGGGTCAGCGCCGCGGTGCGCTGCGCGCCCCCCGCCAACCGACCCTCACCGGATGAGCGCCGGCGCTGTCAGGACTGGAGCGAGCTCGAGCTGGCCGCGCTGCAGCGCGTGCGGCTGGTGGTCTGCCTGGGTGCCCTGGCCTGGGACGCCGGCCTGCGCCTCCGGCGGTCGCTGGGGGACCCGGTGCCTAGGCCACGGCCGCGCTTCGGCCACGGCGCCGAGTTGCCGGGCGGGCGCTGGCCGCTGTTGGGCTGCTTTCACCCCAGCCAGCAGAACACCTTCACCGGGGTTCTGACCGAGCCGATGACCGACGCCGTGCTCCTGCGGGCGCGCGAGCTGGTGGAGCTGCCCGCGCCGATCTGAGCAGGGAACGGGGTCGGTCCACGGTTTCTGCACCTGGGCTGCAGCAGCGGGGGCGTTAGGCTCGGTGGGATGGCGCTCACCACCTTCTCGCCCCGCGTCCGTGCGTGGTTTGAGGCCTCGTTCGCCGCTCCGACCCCCGCCCAGGAGCAGGCGTGGCCGCGTATCGCTGCGGGCCACCACGTGCTCATCTCCGCGCCCACCGGCTCGGGCAAGACGCTGGCCGCCTTCCTGTGGGCGCTTGACCGGCTGGCCACCGATCCGTCGCCCGACTCCGAGCGCCGGACGCGCCTGGTCTACGTCTCGCCGCTGAAGGCGCTGTCCTACGACATCGAGCGCAACCTGCGCGCCCCCCTGCGGGGGATCGGCCTCGACGTACAGGTCGGCATCCGCACCGGCGACACCTCCCAGCGCGAGCGCGAGGCCATGCGCCGGCGCCCGCCGGACATCCTCATCACCACGCCGGAGTCGCTGTACCTGATGCTGACCTCCCGCGCACGCGAGACACTGGTGGATGTCGGGGCCGTGATCATCGAC
>DASYID010000164.1:0-6974 GCA_036252775.1 Solirubrobacteraceae bacterium | reverse complement strand
GCGGGGCGGGCGCTGGTCGTGCAGGGCCACGCGCGTGCCCTTGGCCAGCACCAGCTCGCCCCCGTCGATCGAGGTCTCCCCCGCGAGCATGCGCAACAGGGTCGTCTTGCCCGCCCCGTTGCGCCCGGCGATGGTCAGCCGGGTTCGGCGCTCGAGCTTGAGCGACACGCCGCGCAGCAGCGGCTCACCCGCCATGTCCTTGGCCAGGTCGGAGGCGATCAAAACAGCCATTGGCCGTCATGTTAGGAAGGGGTGTGGAGCGGCCGCGCGGTCTGCGCTCTATGCGTCGCGGCGCGCTCTGTAGAGGCTGGTGACGTCGATCTTGTCTTGAGGGCGTCCGGCGGCGAGCTTCATGGCGATCAGGTCGTCCGCGCCGGCAAAGAGGAATCTCCCCGCCTGTGGCACCTCTACCTCGATCGCGCGGCTACGAAGGTCGGCGTAGTCCTTGACGCCCTCCACCGCCTGCATGATGTCGAGGCGGCCCAGACGGGTTCTCAAGACCCAGTTGCCACCGAGGTACAGGCCCTCCTCATCAAGGCGGATCCCCAGTTCCTCCGGTGAAAAGTCGTCAGCGAACATAGCCTCAGCGTCGAGGTGTGAGAGCGCGCGAGCAAGGTGTCGCAGGTTCTCGCGGGCGGGATCGGGGACGATGTCGATGTCCTTCGTGGCTCGGATCACCCCGTGGGCGCTCAGACAGAAGCCGCCGATGATCACGAACTCGGCGTCGTGCTCGGCCAGCGCTCGTAGCAGCGCCTCGATTTGCAGTGCCGGGACCGGCAGGCTGCCTGGCGGCTCATCCCAAGCAGGCCTGTCGCCGCGGCCCATCCCTCAGCCGCGGTGCCGGGCCGACGCGGCGATCGCGGTCAGAGTACGACTGAGCGCGGCCGTCTGGCTGAGGCGTTCTGATGGACTCAGCTCCGCGTCGCTGCGCAGTTGCGCGTCGTCACGGTTGTCCCGCGGCCCCCAGGCGGCCGTCAGGTCAAGCTGTCTGCCCATCGCGGCCAGCAAACGATTGAGCATCTCGACGGTCGGCGACACCTCCCCGCGCTCGATGCGGCCCACGTGCCTGGGCGTCGTTCCAGCGCGCCGGGCCAGGCTTTCTTGGCTGAGATGGCAACGCCGGCGCGTCTCTCGGATCAGCTCGGTACTCGACGACATGGCATCATTATAGGTCATATATGACCTCGACCTCGATCGGCTTGGCAGGATGACGCGGTGAACGACGCCCACTCCCCGCCCCCGACCGGGCCCGCCGCGGCGTGGGCGCGCCTGCGCCGCTTCACCCGCCGCCACTCGCGACCGATCACGGTGGGCGGCTCGCTGCTGGCCACGGCCGTGCTGGTGGCGATCCTGGCCGGCCGCCGGCACCAGTTCGAGGTCGCCCTGACGCGGGCGTCGATTCTCACCCTGCTGGCGGCCGCGGCGCTGCAGCTGGTGGCGCTGCTGGCCCGCAGCGAGGCCTGGCACGTGTGCATCGCCGCCGCCGGGGGCACCCTGCGGCGGCGGATCCTCTACCGCGCCTCGAGCATGGGCTACGTCGGCAGCCTGCTCAACGCCCAGGTGGGCACCGCGGCCCGGATCGCCGCGCTGCGGCGCTCCTCGCCCGGCGACAGCCCCGGGGTCAGCACCCTGATCGCGGCCGAGTTTCCGATCATGGCGGTGGAGGCCACGCTGGCCGCGCTGACCTCGTTCACCCTGGTGGGCCCGCTCGGGCTGCCCTGGTGGCTGCCGATCGTGTGCGTGGCGGTGTTCGCCGGGCTGAGCGCCGGCCTGCGCCACCTGGCGCTGCTCAAGGGCCGGGCGCTGTGGAGCGGTCTGGCCGTGCTGCGCAGCCTGCACGGGGGTCGGCGACTGCTGGCCTTCGTGCTGGTTGCCGTCTTCGCCCAGATCCTGCGCAACTGGCTGCTGCTCAACGCCGTCGGCGTCAACGCCTCGTTTCTGGACGCGATCGCCGTGCTGATCGCCATGGTGGCGCTGACCCAGCTTCCGATCGGACCCGGCACCGGCGCCGCCGCCGCCGTGCTCATCCTGGGGCGCCACGGCATCGCGGCGGTGGCCGCCGCGGGCCTGCTGTCGACCGTCACGGGGACCTTCGGCGGGTTGAGCTTCGCCGCCTGGGCGGGAGCCGATCGGCTGTGGTCGGGCAGCGGGGCGCAGGCCACGCTGCGGGGACACCGAAAGCGCCTGCTGCGATGAGGTCCTGCTGCGATGAGGTCCTGCTGCGATGAGGTCCTAGCGCGAGCCCCCCTGGGGCAGCCCCGGGCCCTCGGCCTGAAAGCGCTCGAGGATCTCGTTCTCAGACGCCACCCGCGCGGGCGAGCCCTCGAAGTCGCGAAACATTCCCTTCAGCGTGCGCATCCCCTCCGGGGGGTGGGCAGCCAGCTCGTGGGCCAGCGCCAGCGCCACGGCCTCGGCCTCTCCGGCGGCAGCGGTGCGGGCCAGCAGCCCGAGCTCGGCGGCCTCGGCCATCGACACGGTGCGCCCGCTGAAGATCAGCTCCTTGGCCCGCGAGAGCCCGACCAACGGCACCAGCCGCGCCACCCCCACCGGCACACCCAGCCGCGCGCCGGCCCAGGCCAGGCGCAGGTTCTCACCGCCCACCCGCAGGTCACAGCCGGCCGCCAGCTCGGCCCCCGCCCCCACGCAGTTGCCCACGCACACGCAGACGGTGGGGGCCGGGAAGGCCTCCACGGCGGCGTAGAGGCGCGAGAAGGCGGCCATGCGCTCGATGCCGCCCTCGCGGTCGAGCTCCTCGGCCACGTCGGCCCCGGCGCACAGCGCGCGCTCACTGGTGGTCGAGATCACCAGCACGCGCAGCTCGGGGTCCTGGGCCAGCGCCTGCAGCGCGGCGATCAGCTCGGCCAGCGCGGCGCGGTCCAGCGCGTTTCGCCGCTCGGGGCGGTCCAGGCGCACCACCTCGATGCCCTCGGCGACGCGCTCGGTGACCAGGCTGCTCATCGCCGGGCAAGGTAGCTGGCCCGAGGCCAGTCCGCCCGCGCCCGCCCACCCCGCCGCTCGTATACTTCGGCGCGAATGCGCCGCCTGATCACCCTTACCAGCGCCCCGATCCTGGCGCTCGCGCTCGGCGCTCCCGCGGCGCTGGCCGCCAACTCGGGCGAGGGGCTCTACGGGTCGGCCGACGACAAGGTCGTCACCAACGCCGGGTTCATCCTGATCATCTTCTTTCCGCTGTTCGTGTTCTTGATGAGCAGGCTCCAGGGACGCCTGGATCGCCGCAAGCAGGCCCGCCGGGACGCCGCCAAGGCCCGCGCCGTCAGCGCCGACTGGCGCGGCGGCTGGTAGCCGGCCGCTCCGTGGCCACCGAGCCGGTCCGCTACGAGCGCGACGGCCCGGCCGCCGTCCTGACCATCGACCGCCAGGAGCGCCGCAACGCGGTCGACGGGCCCACGGCCGAAGCGCTGCTTGAGGCGTTCCGGGCCTTTGAGGACGACGACGACGCGCGCGTGCTGATCGTGTGCGGTGCGGGCGGGGTGTCGTTCTGCGCGGGCGCGGACCTCAAGGCCATCGACAGCTTCGCCCCCCGCCTGATGGCCGACGAGGGCCCGTTTGGCTTCACCCGGCTGACCGCCTCCAAGCCCACGATCGCCGCCATCTCGGGCTGGTGTCTGGCCGGCGGGCTCGAGCTGGCGCTGTGGTGTGACCTGCGGATCGCCACCGAGGGCTCGACGCTGGGATTTCCCGAGCGCCGCTGGGGGGTGCCGCTGATCGACGGGGGCACCCAGCGGCTGCCGCGCATCGTCGGCCTCGGGCGGGCGCTGGACCTGATCCTGACCGGACGCATGGTGGCGGTGGCCGAGGCCCACCAGATGGGATTGGTCAACGAGGTGGTGGCCCCCGGTGAACACCTTCCCCGGGCCTTGGCCATCGCCCACGCGCTGGCGCGCTTTCCCCAGGAGACGATGCTCGCCGATCGCCGCGCGGCGATCGAGGGCTCGACGCTGTCGCTGGCCGAGGGCCTGGCCTTCGAGGCCCAGGCCGGCCCCGAGGTGTTCGCCGCCGCGGTCGCCGGAGCGGGGCGCTTCGCGGGCGGCGAGGGCCGCGGCGGGGCCGGCGCCGGGGTCCAGTGAGCCCGCGGCGCGTGGCGCTATAGGCTTGCGACGCCGCACCGCAGTTCCCCGCAAACTGGGAGGAGACCCATGGCCTACTTCGTGACCGGCGCGACGGGCTTCATCGGCCGTCACCTCGTCGAGCAGCTGCTCAAGCGCGACGGCGACATCCATGTGCTGGTGCGGGAGGCCTCGACCGATCGTCTGACCGCGCTGATCGAGCGCTGGGGAGCGGCGCAGCGGGTGCACGCGGTCATCGGCGACCTGGGTGAGGCCCGGCTCGGGGTCTCCGACGAACAGCTCGGCGAGCTCAAGGGCTCGATCGACCACTTCTTTCACCTGGCGGCCATCTATGACATGACCGCGGAGGAGGAGCGCAACGAGCAGCTCAACGTGGGCGGGACCCGCAACGCGGTGGCGCTGGCCAACGCGCTCGAGGTCGGGTGCCTGCACCACGTCTCCTCGATCGCCGCCGCCGGCACCTACAAGGGGCTGTTTCGCGAGGACCACTTCGACGAGGGCCAGAAGCTGCCCTCCGCCTACCACCGGACCAAGTTCGAGTCCGAGAAGCTCGTGCGCGAGCAGGCCCAGGTGCCGTGGCGCGTGTACCGGCCGGCGGTGGTGGTGGGCAACTCCCACACCGGCGAGATGGACAAGATCGACGGCCCCTACTACTTCTTCAAGGCGATCCAGAAGCTGCGCCACTTCCTGCCCGAGTGGGTGCCGCTGGTCGGGCCCGAGATGGGCTACACCAACATCGTCCCGGTCGACTTCGTGGCCAAGGCCATGGACCACATCGCCCACCTGCCCGACGCCGACGGCCAGGCCTTCCACCTGGTCAACCCGCGCGCGCAGCGCTCGGGCGAGGTCATGAACGAGTTCGCCAAGGCCGCCCACGCGCCCCGCTTCGCCCTGCGCATCGACAAGCGCCTGACCGACGCCCTGCCCAAGGGCGTGATCTCGATGCTGCTCAAGCTGCCCGCGCTCAAGGATGTGCGGCGCACCGTGCTGGCGGACTTCGGCATCCCCGACGAGGTCATCGGGCACATCGCGCTGGTGCCCCAGTTCGACACCCGCGACACCGAGCGCGCGCTGAAGGGCTCGGGCATCGAGGTGCCCCAGCTGGAGACCTACGCCGAGAAGCTGTGGGACTACTGGGAGCGCGAGCTCGACCCCGACCTGTACAAGGACCGCTCGTTCGAGGGCGCGGTCAACGGCCGCACGGTGGTCATCACCGGCGCCTCCTCGGGCATCGGCCGGGCCGCGGCGCTGAAGATCGCCGCGGCGGGGGGCATCCCGATCCTGGTGGCCCGCTCGGCCGACAAGCTCGAGGAGACCAAGGCCGAGATCGAGCAGCGCGGCGGGACCGCCTTCACCTACTCCGCCGACCTGTCAGAGATGGACTCCATCGATGACCTGGTCTCGCGCCTGCTCGCCGACCACGTGGCCATCGACATGCTCGTCAACAACGCCGGGCGCTCGATCCGTCGCTCGGTCAACCTCGCCCACGACCGCTTCCACGACTACGAGCGCACGATGCAGCTGAACTACTTCGGCGCCATCAAGCTCACCATGGGCCTGCTCGAGCACTTCCGCGAGCGCCGCTTCGGTCACGTGGTCAACGTGTCCTCGATCGGGGCCCAGACCAACCCGCCGCGCTTCTCGGCCTACGTGGCCTCCAAGGCGGCGCTGGACGCCTGGACGCGCGTGGTCAGCTCCGAGCTGCTGGGCCACAACATCAGCTTCACCACGATCCACATGCCGCTGGTGCGCACCCCCATGATCGCCCCCACCAAGATCTACGACGCCTTCCCCACCATCACCCCGGAGGAGGCCGCCGACATGATCTGTGAGGCGATCCGGGCCAAGCCCAAGACCATCAACACGCGCCTGGGGACCTTCGGCGAGGTGGCCTACGCGCTGTCGCCCAAGTCCGTGGACCAGATCCTGCACATGGCCTACAAGGTGTTTCCCGACTCCGCGGCGGCCAAGGGCAAGACCGACGACAAGGAGAAGGCGTCGATGGAGCAGATCGCCATGGCCAACCTGATGAAGGGCGTGCACTGGTAGGAAGGCCTTTTAGGGCGCGCTGACCGAGCGCAAAGGGGGGCGTGGACGGTGCTTCGCGTCGACGGGGAGTGCGGCGCCATTGCGCCGGTCCGATCTCGAGCTGGGGCAGGTGGTCGAGCGGCGCTTGTCATGATCCAGCCATGAGCGAAGGCCCCGCCATCGAGGTGCGCGACCTGCACAAGAGCTATGGCTCGCTGGAGGCGGTCCGCGGCATCGACTTCGAGGTGGCGCGGGGCGAGGTGTTCGGGCTGCTGGGACCCAACGGCGCGGGCAAGACCACCACGGTGGAGATCCTCGAGGGCTACCGCCAGCGCAGCTCGGGCCAGGTGTCGGTGCTCGGACACGACCCCGAGCAGCGGCCGATCGACCTGCGCCGCCGGGTGGGGATCGTGCTGCAGAGCAGCGGCATCCAACGTCACCTGACCGTCTCGGAGCTCGTGCGCCACTGGGCGCGGCTGTACCCCTCTCCCCGGGACGTGGCGGAGGTGATCGAGCTGGTGGGCCTGACCGAGAAGGAGTCCACCCGGGCCGGGCGCCTGTCCGGGGGCCAGACCCGGCGCCTGGACCTGGCCCTGGCGCTGGTCGGCGACCCGGAGCTGATCTTCCTCGACGAGCCGACGACCGGCTTTGACCCCGAGGCGCGGCGCACGGCCTGGGACACCGTGCTCTCGCTCAAGCGGCTGGGCAAGACGGTCGTGCTCACCACCCACTACCTCGACGAGGCCCAGGCACTGGCCGACCGCGTGGCGATTGTCAAGGATGGGCGCATCCTGGCCGAGGGAAGCCCAGCCGAGCTCGGCGTCGGCGGGCCCTCCAAGCGCTACAAGGTCAGCTACC
>DASYID010000163.1:0-14349 GCA_036252775.1 Solirubrobacteraceae bacterium | reverse complement strand
CTTCCTGGCCGCGGCCTGGGTCACGCTGCTGACCGAGGCCCTGGTGATGGGGCTCGCGGGCCGCGCGGTGCTCTCGGCGCTGGGGCTGCGCCCGCGCCTGGGACGCATTGCGCGCGCCGTGGTGGCGGCCACCGCGATGGGCGCCCTGGTTGGCGCTCTGCGGGGCGCCGGCGCTCCCATCGGCCTTCTGATGGCGGCCGCCGCGGTCAGCTATCCGCTGCTCGCCCTCATCGCCGGGGCGGTCTCGCTGTCCGAGCTGCGCAGCCTCATGGCCCGACAGGCTCCGTAGGGCCTCGGTCCCGCTTCTGGTCAGCCGCCAGCGCGGCGAGCGCATCGCGCACGAACGCTTCGCTGCCCGACAGGAAGCGCTCCACGCTGAACTCCCGCGCGCGCTGAGCCGCGCGGCTCACCCGTTCGGCGGTCGGCGCTGGCTCTGACAGCGTCCGAGCCAGCGCCCGCGCCGCCCCCTGCCAATCTCCGATCTCAAACAGAAGTGCGTGCTGGGGGTCGTCGAGGATCTCGGTCAGGCCTCCGCTGCGCGCGGCCACGACCGGCACCCGCGCCAGCGCTCCTTCCAGGGCCACCAGGCCGAAGGGCTCCTGCCACACCGAGGGGACGATCAGGGCATGCGCGCTGGCCAGCTCGGAGGCCAGCGCCCGCGGGCTCAGCGCCCCTCGGACGGTGATGCGATCGGCGATCCCCAGCTCGGCCGCCAGGCGGCGCAGCTCGGGCGCCAGGCGCTCGTCGGGCGCGCCGCACAGCACGAGCTCAGCGTCCAGGCCGTGGTCGTCGCGCAGGGCGCCCAGCGCGCGGTAGGCGATCTGCGGCCCCTTGACCTGCTCGATGCGCCCCACGAACAGGATCCGTGGGCGCTCGCTGGGCCGGCGCGTCAGGGCCGCGAACAGCTCCTCGTGGCGGGTGGCCGGATAGACCACACGATCCAGGCGAACCTCGGTGCTGTCAGCGACGGTGGTCAGCCTGCGGATGGCCTGGCTGTTGAAGCACACCGCCGCCGCGACACGCCGTCTCAGGTCCACGCGCAGAGCGGGCAGACGGTTCAGCGCGCGCGCGACGAGCGCGACGGCCGCGTGCGCTCCGGTGTGGCGGCCGCGGAGGTAGCGCGTGAAGGGATCGCCTCGGTAGGGCTCGTCGAACCAGTGGTCGTGGACGAAGTAGGCCAATGGCGTGCCGCTGGCCTCCAGCGCCCGCACGGCTCCCTTGGGGATGCCGGCGGCGTTGAACACCAGGATCAGCTCGGGGGTCGTGTGCGCGAGCGTTTGCCGCACGACCCGCATGGCCGCCGCGGTGTACAACGGTCCTCGCAGGGCATCGCCGCGGACCTCTGAGAACAGCGGCAGGGCTCGTCGCACCCGCGCCTGGGCCGGAGCCCGGTCGCGCCCGCGCCGGGAGGTCAGCACGTGCACCTCGTGCTCCTCGGCCAGTCGCGTCGCGACCATCTCACAGCAGGCCTCATAGCCCCCGACGGAGATCGGGGGATAGAGGTTGGAGACGATCAGGACACGCACGAGCGGCCAGTCGCCTAGCGCTCGACGCCCGCGGCGCGGGCGAGGATGTGCCAGGCCGGCTTGCGCGTCCCGTCTCGGCGCATGATCCCGAACCATTGCTCGCGCTCAGACGGAGTGCCGGGATCGAGGTCGCGCAGCCGGTAGACGAACAGCGCATCCACGATCCTGCGGTAGCGCCCCCCCAGCAGGCCGAGCAGGCGGCCCAGGTAGTCGGCCTGCTGTGCCTCGCTGACGCAGCGCGGACCACGCGGACACGTGCTCCAGCCAACCTCGGTGATCCACAGGTGCTTGGCGCCGGCACCGTGGTCGGCTAGCGTGCGCCGTAGTTCGTCGATGCGCGAGAACTGCCCCCGCGTGCTGGGTGGCGTGTACTGGTCGGGGGGTCCGTCGCTGTAGGGGTGCACGGCCACCGCGGCGTAGTAGCGGCTGAGGTCGGGCACCGCCCGGTAGAGGGCGTCTAGCCAGTTCAGCACCCGCCCGTCGGGCGCGATGTAGGTGGTGTCGGCCGCGAGCAACAGCGAGACGCGGGAATTGGCCCGCGCCACCGAGATGGCGGCGGCCCGCACCAGGCGGGCGTAGCGGGCGGGTGCCACCCCTCCCACCGAGGACGACAGGTAGTAGGGCTCGTTCCACACCTCCAGGCGCCGCGCGGCCAGCCGCCCGTCCACCTGGCGATGCGAGCGCCAAAAGGCGCCGTGGGGCCCATAGCGCCTGGCCACCGCGGCGGCGAAGCGCGCGAAGCGCGCACTGTGAACCGGCAACCTCAACGCCGCCGACGATTCCCAGCGGGGGGAGGCGATCAGCAGCGGAAGCAGATGCAGGCCGCGGCGCGCGGCGCTGAGCACGAGCTGGTCGTAGCGATCCCAGTGCAGGCGGCCGGGGTGAGGCTCGACCTCCGACCAGCGAAACTCCTCGCGCAGCCAGCGGGCGCCGGTCTGGCGGGCCGCGTCCTGCTCGCGCCCGCCGCCCGGGCCGTAGTCGAGCGTGTTGTCCACCAGCCCGATGTGCAGGCTGGGGGCCAGGGCGCTGGCCCGCGCGGCCTGCCCGCCCCCGCAGGCGGCCAGGAAGAGCATGCCGACGGCGGCCGTGATCGCCAACGCTCCTCCGGTCAGGCGTGCGGGGATCATCGCCGCAGGCGCTCGCTCAGCGCGCTGATCGAGTAATGGCTCTCGGCCAGCTGTCGGCCCGCCGCACCGATCTCCGGCGCGCCGGCCTTCAGCACCCCGACCAGGGTGGCGGCGAAGCGCTCGGGGCCGTCGGCACGCAGGTAGTGCTTCCCCGCGACCCCGGCCAGGCCGGCGGTGGCCACCGAGGTCCCCAGCACCGGCACCCCATGGGCCATTGCCTCTATGAACTTCAGCGGCGAGCCGCCGCCCTGCAGCAGAGGCACGACCACGCACGCCGCCGTGGCGTACATCGCGTCGAGGTCGGCCACGAAGCCCGCCGCCTGGACGCGCGGATCGCCCAGCAGGACCGGCGGGGCACCGCGTCCCACCACTGTCAGATGAGCGTCGGCCAGCTGCTCCCACACGCCCGGCATGACCTCCTCGACCAGGAAAGCCAGCGCCCGCCGGTTGGGCTCATAGCTGAAGTCGGCCACGAACAGCGCTGTCCGCTGGTCTGCGCCGCCATCTGGGGCGACAGGCGTGATCGCCTCCACGTCGACGACGTTGGGCACGTAGCGCAGTCGGGTAGCGGGCGCGAGCTCGCGCGCGCGCTCGATGTCGGCTTCGCTGGCCATCCACGCCTCCTCCATCACGCCCAGCAGGCGGCGCTCAAAGCGCTCCAGCGCGGGCTGGTCATCGAGACCTCCCCGCGATGAGTCCAGCTGGCCGCGGAACGCCGACTCGACGTTGTGGGCGTTGTAGATCACGGGCCGGCGTCGGGCCAGGCCCATGAGCGCCGCCGCCACCGTGGGGCCGTCAGCGATCACCCATCCCCGGTCGGGCTCGGCCGTCAGGGCGGTGGCTCGGCGCGCCAGCTCCGGCGAGACGCCCCGGGCGAAGCCGGCCGGGACCCCCCGGGCCCGCGCGGCGGCGTAGGCCAGCGCCCGGCGCGGACCGCGCGACGGCTTCACCGGCCACAGGCGCACCTGGTCGAGCTGGCGATACTCGGGCGAGGCCTCGGTGGACCCAAACAGCGGGTAGAGGAGGTCCAGCGGGCCCCGCTGTGCCAGCGCCCGCACGATCCCGTAGGTGCGCAGCGCCCGCCCGCTCCCGAGCGTCGGGGTGTGAGAGGTCACCAGCAGGTCCCGGTTCACGCCGGGCTCGGCGTCTGGTGGCGCGGCGCTGCCGTCGCCGCGGCCTGCGCCACGATGCTTTGGATCTCGGTCAGGCGGGAGTCCCAGCTGTGCCCGACGGCCAGCTCGGAGCGCTGGCGCCGGTGCTCGACGGAGTCCTCGGCCATGAGGGTCTCGAGCGCCCGCACCGTCGACGCGGCGTCGGAGGCGATAGTGATGCCCTCGACCCCCTGGAGGGCCGGCAGCGGGGTGGACACCACGCCGAGCCCCGCCCCCAGGTACTCATAGACCTTCATGGGAAAGATGCTCGCCGTCAGGGGGTTGGTGGCGTAGGGGATCAGGGCGGCGTCGGCGCCTCGCAGGACGGCCGGGAGCTGCTCATAGGGGCGGGCTCCCAGCAGGTGCACGTTGCTCAGCGGTTCCAGCGCCGACAGGTCGGTCAGCGGATCACCGAGCCCGACCGGACCCACCAGCGCGATGCTCCACGCCGGTCTCAGCGCCGCGAGCTGGGCGAGCAGGCCCAGGTCGAGCTTGGCGGCCGCGATCGCGCCGGTGAACACGATCCGCGGGCGCGGCAGCCGCTCGAGCTGTGCGTCCACCGGTCCGTCCTGCAGTGCCTGAGAGAACAGGCCGGCGTCGGCCACGTTGGGGAGGTAGTGCACGTTGGCGCTGAGGCGCTTCATGCGCTCGGCCAGGGACGGCGCACTGGCCAGGACCACGTCGGCGCTGGCCACGAAGCGTTGCTCGGCGGCTTGAAAGCTGGCGCTGTCCACCCGGTCCTGCGCGGCGATGTCATCGACGCAGTGATAGACCACGAGCTCGGGATTCAGGCGCGCGACGAGCAGCTCGGCTTGGGGTACGTAGGCCCACAGGATCGGCCGCCGCAGACCCAGCGAGCGCGCGGCACGGGCCACCAGACGCGGGAGCAGCTCCGCGTTTAGGCGGCGGGCCAGCCGGCTGGCGTGCCACGGCACCACCAGCGGCGACAGCACGTTCAGTGCGCCATAGCCCGTGAGTACCTCCCGGGGCCCGGCCAGTCCGCGGCGCAGCCGTCGGGCCATCCGCATCACGTCGCGGCCGGCCGCCGTGGGACGTCTCAGCCCGAGCGACTCGACGAACAGGATCCGGTTGTCGCGGGCCAGCCGCGCCATCAGATGGTGCTGGTTGGTCCACAGCTCGTTGTCCCAGTCGTTGAAGCCGACGCACACGATGTCGCGACCGCGCAGGCCGACCCCGCCGTCGGCGCCGGTGATGCCGGCCGCGAGGCCGCTCGGAGCCATGGCCTTGAGTCTAGGCGCCGGGCGCAACCGCCTTAGAAACGGCTTGGGGCGCCTATGCTTGATCAGGCGCAGTTCCTGGGAGCCGCCCGCCACCCGATGCCCGCCACCCTCGCCCAAGCGCCCCGAAGGCTGCGGCTCCTACCGTGGGCGGTGACCGCGGCCGCGCTGGCCCTGGCCGGGGCTCCGGCCCCCGCCGCCGCGAGCTGCGCCGCGCCGCGAACCTCCTCCTACAGCAGCCTGATCACCTCGACGGCGGGGTTGGTGGGTTATTGGCGACTGGGGGAGGCCTCCACCTCGTGCCCCGCGGCCGACAGCTCTGGGGCCGCTCCGGGGCACACCGGCAGCTACACCGGGGGGGTCACCGTTCCGCTGACGCCCGGTGCGATAGCCGGCGACCCCGACACGGCTGCGGGCTTTGACGGGTCCAGCGGCTATGTGAGCGTGAATGTGCCGCCAGCCGCACCACTGAACGTCGGCGACCGCTTCACCGTCGAGGCGTGGGTCAAGCGGTCGAGCACCAACAGCTCGCCCGGCAGCTTCGCGGTGATCGCCTCCAAGCAGAACGCCGGTAGCGCGGCCACCGCGGCCTGGGTATTGGCCTTCGAGGCCGACCGTCTCGTGCTGCGCCAGTCAAGCGTGGCGAATGTAGCCAGCTCGGCCACCACGCTGACCGACACCAGCGGCTGGCACCACGTGGCCGCGACCAAGGACGGACCGGTGACCCGCCTGTACATCGATGGCGCCGACGTCACGGGTGTGGTCTCAGACCAAACCATGGCCGACAACGGCCAGCCGCTGCTGATCGGAGCCACTGCCACCAGCAACGCGGGCTTCAACAGCTTCTACCCGGGGTCAATCGACGAGTTCGCCCTGTATTCGAGCGCCCTCTCGGCCAGCCAGATCGCCGCACGCTTCACGGCCGGCTCGGGCCGGACCCTCGATCCGGTGATCGGAGCGGCGGGCGACATCGCCTGTGACCCGGCCGACCCCTCCTTCAGTAGCGGCTCCGGTGCCGCGACCTTGTGCCATCAGGTCTTCACCTCGAGCTTGTTGACGTCGGGTGGGCTCGCGGCACTGCTGACCCTCGGCGATGACCAGTACCAGGAGAGTTCCGCGGCGGGCTCCTCCCTGTCCGCCTTTCAGAGCGCGTTCGGACCGAGCTGGGGTCGTATGTCTGACGTGATCGCGCCGGCGCCAGGCAACCACGAGTACCGCAACCCGTTCGGACGCGCCGGCAATGCCATAGATGCCCAGAACGGGGATGTCGCGGCCGGCTACTTCGACTACTTCAACGGTGTCGGTGCGCAGGATGGTCCGGCCGGCGCCCGCGACGCCGGCTATTACAGCTACGACGTCGGGACGTGGCATCTGATCGCGCTGAACTCCAACTGTGCTGCGGGTGCTCCCCTCAGCTGTGCCAGCGGATCTCCCCAAGAGCAGTGGCTGGCTGCTGACCTGGCCGCCCATCACAACCAGTGCCTGCTGGCCTACTGGCACCACCCGCTGTTTGCCTCGGCCCCCCAGGAAGGTGCTCCCACCACCTACATGCACGACATCTGGCAGGACCTTCACAACGCCGGCGCCGATGTCGTGCTCAACGGCCACGTTCACTATTACGAGCGCTTCGCGTCCCAGGACGCCTCCGGCGCGGCCGCGGCCAACGGCCCTCGTGAGTTCATTGTCGGGACCGGGGGGCGCAGCCTCAAGGAGCCCCCGGTCACCCCGGGAGCGAACAGTCAGCTGGTCCACTACCAGAGCTTTGGCGTGCTGCGCCTGACCCTGCACTCCGGCGGCTATGACTGGCACTTCCAGCCCGAGCCCCAGACCGCGGCCAGCACCGGCGCGGGGGTCACAGACACGCTGATCGACTCGGGCGCGGCTTCCTGTCACAACAGCTACGCGGCTGGTCCGGCGGTGACGCTCACCTCTCCTGCTTCTGGCGCGACGGTTTCTACCTCGACCCCGACGCTGGCCGGCTCCGCCGGAACGGCCAGTGGCGATGGGGCCACTGTGAGCGTGAAGATCTACGCCGGTTCGATGGTGCGCGGGACCCCGCTACAGACCGTCAGCGTGGCCCGCGCTGGCGGTGGCTGGTCGACCGCCAGCCGACCGCTGAGCCCCGGGACCTACACCGCGCTGGCCGAGCAGCCCAATCCGTCGGCCGGGGTGACCGGCCACAGTGTCCCGGTCACCTTTACCCTCACCACCCCGCCGCCCCCTGCCGTCGCGCCGCCTGCGCCCGTGGTTCCGCCCGGGCTGCCGCCAGGACTTCCGCCACCAGTTCCACCGATCTTCCCGCCACCGGCAGGCTCTGCTCTGCGCTGCGTGCTCAGCGCGCTGCCCGTGCAGCCACGCCTGGCCACCGCTGGTGTGCTGAACGCGTCGCTGACCTGTGATCGACCCGCCACCGCGAGTGGGGGTGCCCGACTCATCCTGCGCGCCCGCGCCCACGCTCGCGGCAGCTCCGGGCGGCTTGGCCGGCGCGCCGGCGCGCGCAGCGCCCGCGAGATGGTGCTCCGCCTCGCGCCCACCGCTGTGGCCGCCAACCGTGTCGCCGGCCTGACCCTGACCCTGTCGGCCACCGACCGCAGGGCGGTGGGCGCCCTGCTGCGCTCCGGCAACGGCGCCGCGGCCACCTTCCGGGTGACCGCGGTGGCTGCCGGCGGCCGACAGACCACCGGCACCTCAGTGGCTGTCCTCGCCCGCGCCCCCGCTCACCCCGGGCGCTCGCCCACCCTGCGCGGGGTGAACCTGCCGGTGATCCTGGCCGAGCAGTCGAACGCCACGATTGACAACCAGCTCGCGCTGGCCTCCCATCTCGGGGCCAACCTGGTGCGGATCCCGGTGCGCTGGCGTCTGCTGGAGCCAGGGGCCAGGGGAGCACCCGACCCTGCCTACCTGGCTGCCCTCGACCACCTGTTCGCCGCTGCCTCCGTCTTTCGCCTGCGGGTGCTCATCGCCCTGGACTCCACTCCCTGCTGGGCCTCCTCGGCCCCTGCCGCCCTCCGTCAGGGATGTGGTGGCGCTGGCGACGCCGCACGCATCGGCGCCTATCCGCCCACCCGAGCGGATGACTTTGGCGCGGTGGCCGGATTCTTGGCCGGACGCTACGGTGGCGACCTGACCGCGCTAGAGGTCTGGAACGAGCCTGACAACCAGGGGCTGGGCTCCTTGGTCGGACCCGACCGCGCATCCCGTTACGCGGACATGTTGCGCTCCGCCTACGCCGCCGTGAAGGGCGCCAGCCCGGACACCGCCGTGCTGGGCGCGTCGGTGGTGCAGGCCCGCGGCTCATTCCTGGCTGACCTGTACCGCCATGGCATCAAGGGCCACTTCGATGGCTTGGCCGTCCACGCCTTCGGGCTGGTGCTGGCCTCCGTGAGGGCGCTGCACCAGATCCAGCTCCGGGCGGGGGACCGCAGCCCAATGTGGCTTACGTCCTTTGGCTGGTCCACCTGCACGCCCGCCCGCTCGACCGGGCCGTGCGTGAGTCGCGGCCAGCAGGCCATCGACGCCCCCGACGTCCTTGGCGTGCTGGGCCGTTCCTCCTTCCTGCGCGCGGCGGTCGTCAAGGGTCTGGAGGACGAGAATCCCGAGCACTTCGGCCTGCTCGACGACTCCCGCGACGCCAAGCCCGCCTTCTCCACCGTCCGGGCGATGATGGCGGGCCAGGCGGTGCCCACCCCAGTCTCGCTTCGCCTGCGCCGCCGTGGCGCGGCCGTGCGGGCCAGCGGCTCGGGTCCGGCCGGCGATGACCTCGAGCTCGACGTGTACCGCGGGCGCCGGCTGCGCCTGCGCCGCCTGATCAGGCTCGACGCCGCCAACCGCTACGTGGTCTCCTTCCCCCGCTCACTGGCGCGCCGGGGGATGCGCGTACGCGTGTCTCAGTTCTGGAGCGGCGCCGCGGCGACCGCGCACCTATGAGTTGCCCGTAGGGTCTGGCGGTGTCACCGACCTGGATCTGGGCGCAAGCGGCGATTGTGCTGTTCGTGCTCATCGGCGCGATCATCGCCATCACCAAGCTCGCCTGAGCTCCAGCGGTCGTCCAGCCTCGACGGGGATATGATCCGCCGGCCAGCGCCTGGAGGCGCCGCGGCGGCATCCGCCCAATCCCGGCCCGGAGGGAGACAGATGTTCAGCTCGATCGTGGTTGGCACCGACGGCTCAGAGACGGCGCAGGAGGCGGTCAACCAGGCGGTTCGTCTGGCCCAGCAGCTTGGCGCCTCGATCCACCTCGTCAGTGCCTATGAGCCGGTCTCCAACCAGCGCCTGCGCGAGGAGGCCAAGCAGGCTCCCGGGGATCTTCAGTGGATGGTCAACGAGCGCGAGGACGTCGACGCCACGCTGGAGGCCGCCGCCGAGGTCGTGCGCAAGGACGGCCTCGAGGTGGAGGTCTACGCCCGCCAAGGCGACCCAGCTGACGCCATCCTCGACGTGGCCGAGGAACGCGGCGCGGACCTGATCATCGTGGGCAACAAGGGCATGACCGGGGCCAAACGTTTCCTGCTGGGCTCGGTTCCCAACAAGGTCTCACACCACGCCCCCTGCTCGGTCCTGATCATCCGTACGACTTGACCGATCCCGGCCTGACCGGGTCGTTCGTAGATCAGATCCCGGCCCGGCTCGATACGAAGCTGGATCCCGGGCCGCTCGGAAACCGGATCTCGGCCGCCTCAGCGGTGGGGCGTTGGCGCGACCGGGCGCAGGGGCACCGCCGGATCGGTGGCGGCCGCGGCGTTGACCAGGCCCCACCCGTAGCGCGTGTTGTACCCCTGCGGGCCCAGCGGCCGAGCGGTCCCGCGCAGTCGCGCACCGAGGGCGTCAGGGCTCGGGCGTGGGCCGAGGATGCGACTGGCGATGATCAGCGCCGCGGTGGCCGACACGTGGGGGGCGGCCATCGACGTCCCCTCATAGCCTGGGGGCAGGCCGAACACGTGTGGGTTGGAACCCACCAGGGTGATCTGGAAGATGTCGCGACCGGCTGACTCCAGCGGGTGGCAGTGGGGGTCGTCGGGAAGGTCGGCGTCAGCGCCGCCGCCGGGGGCCACCAGATCCAAGCCGCGACCGTCGTTGGAGAAGTCCGAGCGGCAGCCGTGTTCGGTGGTCGCCCCCACCGACAGCACGCTGCGCGCCCTCGCGGGGTAGGCGACGGTGGAGTGCCCCTCGTTGCCCGAGGCGGCCACCACGAGCACGCCTCGGCGCTTGGCCACCGACAGAGCGCTGATCAGCTGCGGGATCTCGTGAGAGGTCACGTCGCTGGAGAACTCCAGGCTCAGGTTGATGATGCGCGCGCCGTGGCGGACGGCGAAGCGGACTCCGGCAGCGATCGTCGAGGCGTCGCCCTCGCCTTGGGCGTCCAGGACGCGGACGGGCATGAGCCGCACGCCGTAGGCCAGGCCGGTGAGACCGACCCGGTTGTTGGTGGCCTCCGCGATCGTTCCCGCCACATGGGTGCCGTGCCCGTTGCGGTCGTCGGGGCGATCGTCGTGGCTGACGAAGTCATAGCCCCGTACGAACTGATCGGCGGTGAAGTCCGGGGAGCGGATATAGCGGCCGTGGTTGGCGTAGGCCACCCCGGTGTCCAGCACCGCGATGGTCACTCCACGCCCCCCTGGAGCCCCTGCCGCCCGCAGGTGCGCCCACGCGTCCGGGGCGTCGACGCCCCAGGTGGACAGGAAGTTCCACTGGACCGCCTGCCAGCCCCCCGGCCCCCCTCGGCCCGGGTCGTTGGGCACGTAGCCCGAGGTGGCGGCGTGCGCCACGAAGTTCGGCACGGCGGAGACCACGCCGGGCGCGCGACGCAGGCGGGCAGCGGCCTGGCGGACACTGCTGCCGTCGGTGATTCGCACCAGGCGGCTGCGGGTCGGCGGCCCGACCGGAGTACCCGTGGCGCCCACGGCGGCAGCCTGAGCCTGCGCCCCGGCGCCGCTGGCGTAGGTGACCACCACCTCGCCGGGGACAAACCGGGCGGCGCGCGCCGGCGCGGCGGGACCGGCCAGCGCGGCCGCGGCCAGCGCGGCTAGAGCCAGATGAAGGGAGCGGGAACGAGGCATCGGTCGGCGATCTGCGGACATGGGGGCGCCCACCACTAAGACCGCGGTGAGCTGACACAGTTTCGGAAGTAATGATGAGCGACCGGTTCTTTCCGCGTGATGAGTACTTCATGCGCTTGGCCCTGCGAGAGGCCGAGCAAGCCCTCGAGCACGCCGACGTCCCCATCGGTGCCGTTGTCGTCCACGACGGCGAGGTGATCGCCAGCGCCCACAACGAGCGCGAGCTGCGCCAGGACCCGATCGCGCACGCCGAGACCCTGGCGCTGTCTGAGGCGGCGCGCGCCCTGGCCAGCTGGCGGTTGCTCGGCACCATCCTCTACGTGACGCTTGAGCCATGCGCCATGTGTGCCGGGGCGATCGTGCTCGCCCGCGTTCCACGCGTGGTCTACGGGACCACCGATCCCAAGGCGGGGGCGGCCGGCAGCGTGCTCGATGTCCTGGGTGAGCCGCGACTGAACCACCGTCCCGAGGTGGCGGGCGGGCTGCTCGCCCTCGAGTGCTCGGCGCTGCTCACCGACTTCTTCTCCCGTCGAAGGTAGGGCCGGCTGGTCCTCGACGCGTCGACGGCGGTCATCGCTCATCGATTGACTAGCCTTCGTCGCGGTCACCTCGGAGGGGTGCCGGAGTGGTTGAACGGGGCGGTCTCGAAAACCGTTGTGCGGGTAACCCCTGTACCGAGGGTTCGAATCCCTCCCCCTCCGCTGTTGTTGGGAAGGGCCTGCAACACGCGATCTTCTCGGTGTGCGAGCCATAGACGTTCGACGCCAGTCAGCGTCAGCGGGCGTCGCTTGGGAGCCTGGCCGTCAGCGGGAGGATGCAAGGATGCAACCCGGTGGCAGGCTCAGGCACCGGATGTTGGTTTGGCTTCTCGGGCGTCAAGGGTGGGCATTTCCAAGGTGCGCAGATGGTGGACCGAATGACAACGGTCTCAACGTGGGCAAGTAGCCTGGTGGCCACCAACCGGCGAGGCAAGTGCGGTGCCGTCGGCAGACGGGCGGTCTTGATCTCGCTTCTGCTCGCGACGCTGGTGGGTGGCGCTCTGGCCTGTCCGGCGAGTTTTGCCGCGGGCCGTTGGAGTGCTCCCAGCCTGGTGGGATCCGATCCCACGACGCTGGCTGTCCTGCCCGACCTAGATTTCAGCCTCGCGACCGATGGGACGGGGCTAATTCGCTTTAGAGCTCAGGGCTACGCATTGGAACATGGCGGCCTGGGCAAGGGCTATGCCATCTCGGATCAGTTGATGGTGGAGAGCGAAGCGGTCGCCCACGGCCGGCTGGTAGCGCTCGGCCCCGCGCGCTGCGGGCCTGGCCCCGCGGATCGCTGCAACGCGGTGGGGGTCGCCTCCTTGGGGACGAGTCTGGGGAAAGTACGCTTTTTCGGTGAGTACGTTGGACAGAAGGGGGCGTTGGCTATCGGTCGCGGTGGTCGTGTTCTGGCGTTGGTCTATACGGGACGGGCGTTGAGGTTGTGGTCTGTCGACTTGGGTCATCTGCGAGGGCGTTTCGCGGTGATTCGTCGAGGCTCGGCCATTCGTGACCCAGCTATCGCCGTCAATGACCGAGGCGACCTGCTCGTGGCATGGTGGGATGGGAAGAACGTCTATGCGCGATTTCGCCCGCGGGGTGCACCATTTGGCGAAGCACGAAGAGTCGGACCTGCTTATGGTCAGCCCAGGATTAGACTTGCACTAGATCGGCGCGGGCGGGCGCTCGCGGGATGGACAAGCGAATCGGTGGCTGAGGGTGAGTCCGACGGTGCGGACCAGGTCGTGGCCTACGCCAGATCACAAGGACGCTTCCAGGCGCCCCAGGCTCTCGAGCGCATGCGAGGGTGGACAACCCGACCGATCCATGGCGCCGCCCTGCAGGTCGGCTTCAGCTCACGCGGGCAAGGCTTCGCCCTCTGGACCGGCCGAAGCCAAAGGCGCTTTGTCGTGCGGGCAGCAGTCCTCGCAGCAGGCCGCTTTGGCAAGGTCCAGCAGCTGTCTGACCCCCGCATAGACAGCCAGGTAGATTCACTGTCCTTCGGAGGCGACGATGCCCTCGCGGTCTGGTCCGCCCAACCCCGAAGGGTCCCTGACCACGCGGCCATAATGGCGGCCGTTAGGGGAGCAGGCCACTCGAAGTTCACCAAGCCCGAGGTGGTAAGTCCTGACACGGGCCAAGGTCCCTACGCAGCAGAGCCAGACATCGGCTACGACTCCCCACTGGCCCGAGGCGCGATCGACATCACAAACGCCAGGGCTTACGTCGTGTGGAGTTACGGAAATCACAACTGCGACTACAGCACCCGAACGCTCGCAGGTCCCACGAGTCACCCTCGTAAAAACTAAACGTGGCGCCGAGGCACCGGTCGCCGGTCAGCACCTCGGACCGGGGCGCGACCAACCGCCAAGTCGACTCACACGCAACCCCGGGCGCTTGAGCGTTCGGAGCTGGCGTTGCTGGATGATGTGCGCATGGCTGAGTCGATGCTGGCCGGGGACCGCTCCGCGATCAAAGCCGGCGATCGCGGGCGATGAGTTCGTTTCGGACCGGTGTCGGCCACGACATCCATCGGCTCTTCCCGGACCACGAGCTGGTCCTGGGCGGCGTCGTCGTGTCCCGCGAGGTCGGTTTTGACACGCATTCGGACGGTGACGTCCTCTCGCACGCTCTCGTCGATGCTCTCGCGGGTGCAATCGCCGACGGCGACCTGGGGACGCACTACCCGGAGGACGATCCCGAGGCCGAGGATGCGCGTAGCCTCGACTTCGTTCGTGAGTTCGGCGGCTATGTTCGCCGTGCGGGGTATGAGATCGGCAACGTCGATGCGTTCGTGGTGCTCGGGACGGTCCGGCTGCGCCCACACATCGAGGAGATGCGCCGCAACGTGGCCGACGCGCTGGCGATCGATCTCGCGAAGGTGTCGGTGAAGGCTCGGTCAAACGACGGGATTGGCCCCGAGGGCGAGGGGATGGCGTGCTCAGCGTGGGCCAGCGTGCTGGTCTACCTGTCCGCGAACGGCTGAGCGGCTGCCCACACCTGCTCGAAGGACCTGATCGCACCGGCGGCGATGCCGTGGTCGCTTTCGCGGCGGAGGTGGAATACGGGCGAATCGCCGGCTGCGCTGCCCCACAGGTGCGTGTTGAGCAGGACGTCGTTATCGAAGCGGAGGATTGACGTGTAGAGCGTGGCGGCGCTGAGACGCAGGGCGTCCGCGGCGACGGATCGGATCCCTTGTGCGTAGCTGGCGGCAAGCCGGCAGCGCCC
>DASYID010000162.1:0-2745 GCA_036252775.1 Solirubrobacteraceae bacterium | reverse complement strand
CGATCCCCGGCCCCGAGGTCGCCCATAGCACCGGATTTGTGGGGGTCGCCATGCCGCGCCCCGATCAGGCCTGGCTGATCACCGATGCCGGCGTGATCTTCGCTGGGCATCGTTCGGGCGGCTCGTGGTCCTGGGCGGCGGAGACCCTCGACGCCGAGAGCCGGGCGCTGGGAGCGGATATCGGTGGCCATGCTCCGGAGTTGCGTGCCATCGCGATCGCCGCCAACGGGCACGGTTACGCGGTGGGCAACCATGGTGTGCTGCTGCAGCGCACCGGTGAGCCGGGGCACCCCTGGAGACGCCTGGCCATCGGCAGGCGCGACGACCTCACCGCCGTCACTCTCAGCCCCGGCGGAGACGGCAGCAAGGCGCTCATCGGCGGCCACAACGGGCTGATCCTCACCGCGCTCGGTCCCCGGGTGGCGGTGGCGCGCAGCGCCGACTACTTCGGATCCGTTCTCGCCTTTCGGTTTAACGAGCTGACCGGACCAGTGGTCGGCCTGGCCCTGCTGCCCGGGCTGCGGCCAGGCCAGGTCGAAGCGTGGGCGGCGACGACCGGCTACGCGGGGACCCCGGCGCCAACCACCAACGGGGGCGTCAACACCCAGCCCAACAACGCGCTCAACCAACTGTTTCATTACTCAAGCGATCCGTCCGAGGCGCTGCTTGACCCGACTGGACGCGCGCAACCGTTGTCTGACGTCCCGGCCCCGCGGAGCGGGGAGACGAGCGTGGCCGCGTTTGGCAACACGGGCTGTGAGCCTCCGCAGGGCGGTGTGTGTCAGGCGTTTGGCGGTACGACCGCCGACCACGAGGTCATCGCCCAGCGTGTCGTCGATGAGATCCTGGCCGCATCCAAACGACCGGGAGGCCCACGGCTGGCGCTGTTCACCGGCGACGCGACCGGACAGACGAGCTCGGCTGGCTCAAACGCCGGCGAGAGCACCCTCGGCCCAGGCAGCAACGCCATCGACGGGCCGATCAAGCTGCGCCGCTGGACGGAGCTGATCGCCGATCGCTTCAGGACCGCGGGCCTACCCATGCTCGGCGCGATCGGGCCCCGCGACGTCTCAGACACCCAGGCCTGTTCACCGACTAACCCCCCGCCTCACTGTGAGGAATTCAGGGCCGGCGGCAAGGGCGTCCACCAAGCGGTCCCCGGCGAGAACCTGATGTGGCGCACCGCAATGACCGGACAGGCCGCCCCCTGGGGCACCGGCCCCGCCCACACCACGGTCACGCTACGCCCGGTCGAGGATCCCGGAAGCGCCGCCCCCGGCGGTGGCGCGCACACCCATTACGCAGCCGACCTGCTCAACGGTGACGGGCAGGCCGTCGCGCGCATAGCGGTGATCGACACCGCGTTTCGCTCCCTCACCGGCGCGGATCCCGTCCAGAACCCGCTCGAGCCCAACGGCGGCCAGAGCACCTGGCTTGACAGCGTGCTCTGCCAGGCCCCGGCCGCCGGCTGCACACGCGCCGCCAACGAGCCGGCAGTGGTGCTCTCGAGCACGCCGACCTACTCCTACCAGCCGGGCTCCTCATCAGATACCCAGCTCGATGGCGCCACCCTGGAAAACCAGCTGCTCAAGGATCACGCCACGCTCGTGGTCTCCGGTCACCTGGGCTGGAACGCCCTGTACTGGGCCGTGGCCGCCGGCGTGCACCAACCCTGCCCCGGCTCTGACTACCAGGCCGCGCCCGACCCCGCAGGCCCCGTCACCTGCACCCCCGCCACCGCCGCCGGCGCACCAGCCCCCGCGGGATCCCCCGACGCAGCCGCGACCCTCGCCGACACCATCCAGGGCATCGGAGCGCCCGCACCCCCATCCGCGGCCACCGGCGCAAGCCCGGCCGGCACGGGAATGCTGCCCTTCCTGATCACCGGCACCGCCGGGCACCCCCTGGACAACGGCGGCTCGGGAACCTCACAGCAGGGCTACTGGCACGGCTACTCAATCGTGCGCCTGGACAAATCCGGCGACCCGACCCGCACCATCGTCGAACAACGTCCCGTGTTTGACTGGCTCGACCTCAGCGCCCAAACACACACGCTCGCACCCGGCCAGCACGTCACCCTCCACGGCGTAGGCCGCGAACCCCCCGGGATCTCAGCGTCCATACCGGCCAACACCGAGCCGATCACCCAGGTCGCGCGCTTTGACACGATCAACTCGCGGTCCATCACCCACCGCTACAGCCTGGTCAAGGCCGATCCCGCCCGCCCCTACCTGCCCGCCACCAGCTGCCCCCACACCGCCGCCAGCCCAGACGGATACTGCGAGCTCGACCCGAGCGTCGGCCAGATAAACCAGACCACGGGCCTGGTCACCACCGGGCGAGGCAACCACGCGCGCGCGTATGCGATCGGGATCCTGTCGGTCGGCGAGAAGGCGGCGAGCTGGCCGCTGGTCTTCGAGCCCCGCCGCAGCTACACCCCGCCCCGGGCGCCGACCATCGCCCTCCCACCGGTACCCATACCGCCCCAGGTCCACGTCGCCGCGATCGCCGCCACCAGCCCCCCGCCACCACCCTCAGCGCCCCCGCCGGCCCCACCCGTCGTCGGCACCCCCACGTTGCCCCAACTACCCGGTCTGCCCGGCCTCCCACCCCTGAACACCCCGCCGCCCGCCGCACCGCCGCCCCCCGCCGGCGCGCCACCCCCCGCACCCCCCGCCTCCCAGGCCCCGTCGGCCCTTTCCATCTCAGTCAGCCCGCAGTCGGTCGGGTTCGCACCTCCATCCG
>DASYID010000161.1:0-6772 GCA_036252775.1 Solirubrobacteraceae bacterium | reverse complement strand
GAGGAGTCCGACTCCGGGGCGGTGAGCGTGTCGAACGGGCCGGCGACGTGGCTCTCGTGCCAGCTCGCACCCCCGTCGCGCGACTGGGCGAACCACACGTCGGTCAGCAGCTTGCCCTGGCCTGGCCGGTTGTTGCGGGTGTCGTCGTAGGTGACGCCGAGCGTGCCGTCGCGCCCGGCGGCGATCGAGGGCAGGAAGGCCTGACCGGGAGAGCTCTCGATCGTCGTCGGGCTGCTCCACGTGCGACCGGCGTCGCTGGACTTGGCCAGCAGGACCTTGGATCCGGCGGTGGCCGAGGGGATGTCGTTCCAAGCCACGTAGGTGGTGCCGTTGGCGGCGTGGGTGGTCGAGATCACCGGGTAGGCCCGCACGACCTTGCCGGTGTCGGGGTCCATCGCCGGGAACGGGTCGATCGAGGCGATCGTCGTCGCCCCCGACCAGCTCGCCCCGCCGTCGGTCGAGCGCTGGGCGATCACCGTCCAGGCGATCTTCGGCGCCGGGGAGGGAAGGAACGGGCTCAGGTTGGCCACAATCAGGACGTTGACCAGCGTGCCGTCGGGCAGGACCTCCAGCAGCGTGGGATCGGTCAGCATCCCCGCCGGCGGCGTGTAGATCGGGGCGGGCGCCGACCACGTGGCGCCGCCGTCGGTGGTGCGCGAGAACATCTCAAAGCCGCTCTCGCCCTCAGCCCCGTAGCGCTTGACGAACACGTAGTAGGCGGTCTTCGGCCGGCCCGGGTCGGCCACCACCGCCTCGCGGTCGTTGTAGGTCTGATCGAAGGGCTGCACGTCGACCGGCGCCGACCACGTCTCGCCCCCGTCGTGTGAGCGACTGACCACGAGCTTGGTCGGGCCCGCGATCGCGTTGTTCTGGGGCATCTCCGAAAACGAGAGCGAGGCCAGCAACACGGTGCCGTCGGAGGCGATCGACAGCCACGGGTCGCTGGCCCGCTCGTCGGCCCCACCAGTGCAGCGCGAGACGCCCGGTACGCGCACGGGATGAAAGTGGCGCCCGCCGTCATGGGACACGCCCACGAGGTTCGACAGGGCACCGCCGTCGATGTTGAAGCGGTCCTGCTGCCAGGAGACAACGACGTTGGAGCGGTCGCGCGGGTTGACGGCGATCGTCGGCTCGGCCGTCGAGTTCAGCGTCGGAGTGCCCGGAACGCCACAGCTGCGCGGAAACGGCGTCGGGCCCGAGATCAGGCCCAGCTCATCGGCGCGCGCCAGGGGCGCCAGCGCCAGCATGATCACCAGTGACAGGATGCAGATGAGCGCCCTCCGGGCGCAGGAGACAGGCGTGGTCAGGGCACGCGGCCGGACGGTCAGGGGCACGGGTCGAGCCTAGCGCGAGAGGCCCGGACGGCCAGAGCATCAAGGCCGTCGCCTTGGGGGCCCCGCCGCGCGATATGGTGCCCCGCCATGACCGCCGGCGTGTTCATCGGGGTGTGGGTCGCCCTCGGACTGATCGTGCTCTTCACCGCTATGCGTGGCGGTCCGCGCGGCGCCCGCCAGGCGCTGCACAGCCAGTCGCGCCGGGGACGCCGGGCCAGTGCGCTGATACTGGGCTCGATCTGCCTGCTGGGGGGCGTGCTGGTGCCCGCGCTGGTGTTGGGGTTCAACGGCGCCCACAAGGATCGGGTGGGCCCCCAGGGCCTGCGCCTGACCGCGTTTCAGTCCCGCGGCCGGGCCATGTTCGCCGCCAAGTGCTCGGTCTGCCACACGCTCAACGCCGCCCAGGCCGTCGGTCGAGTGGGGCCCAACCTCGACCAGCTGCGGCCCCCGTCGGCGCTCGTCCTCGACGCGATCGCCAACGGACGGGCCAGGGGCATGGGCCAGATGCCGGCGGCGCTGCTCGACGGTCCCGACGCGCGGGCCGTCTCCAGCTTCGTCGCGGTCAGCGCCGGTCGCTGAAGCCAATAGTTTGCGGTCTGCCGCGTGGAGGGTTAAGATTGACCTCTAGGCAACCGCTGAATTTCCGCCTGGCGCGGAAAGCGGGGGAACCATCAGGTGGGGCGAATCGCCGTGCGGATCAGGCGTAGCGCAGCTCTTTCAGCGCGAGCCCGTCAGCTAACCCCGTAAGCCGACCGGAAAGAGACCCCATGTCACAGGCACAGGCCAAGGCCTGGTGGACCGAGGTAGAGCATCTCCGTGAGCCGGCCGAGCGCCGCGGACGCGCCGAACGAGAGGCTCGCGCGCGGCGCGGAGCCCACGATCCGCCCCTCGGCGCCGCCACCCCCCACGGGCCCCGGCGGACCGTGAAGATTCGCGGCCAGGCCATCCCGGCCGTATCCGCGCGGCCGCTGGTCGAGGTCCCCGCTCCTGCCCCGGTCCACCGGACCCGGGAGGCCGAGCGGGACCGCGATCGGCGCCCGGCGACCCGTCGGCCACGGCGGCGCCCAGCGGAGCGCATCGGCGCTCGGCCCGACCGCATCGCCCTCTGGGCGTTTCTGGTCGGACTGCTGCTGGTCGTCATCGCGGTGCTCACCGCCCACGGGGCCTGAACCTCGAATCACCGGGCGCGAGTCACTCGCGTCGCGGCGTATTGAGCCGCTCTGGTCTGGGCGACGTAGTACCCACTGATCGCCCGGCCGCCATCGGTGTCGGGCACCGCGCGATCGCGGTCTGTGCCCGGTTTCGTGCCTCGTTGCTCGGGTACACTTACATATAGTAAGCTACCGCAGACAGGTAAGTGCCGACGCCCCACCCCCGTCGCCTCGAGGTCGCCCAATGAAGACCGTCATGAGCAGGTTCCAGATACACGACGAGCTCACCGCCCCAGAGGGGTCGATCCCCATCCTGCGGGGAGTGCTGGCCACCGGCGGTCAGCTGCCCAACTTCCTGGGGGTGCTGGCGGGGTCTCCGGCCGCCCTGCGTGGCTACGCACGCTTTCGCTCCGAGCTGCGTCACGGCCGCCTGTCGGTCCCGACGCTCGAACGCATAGCGCTGGCGGTGGCCCATCGCCAGCGGTCCGAGCCCGGCGTCGCGTTGCACACACGCACGGCTCGCGCCGCCGGCCTCGGGCAAGACGAGGTCGCCCTGGCCCGGGAGTTCGATTCCCGGGACGAGCGCGAGGCGGCCCTGCTGCGCTACCTGCGCGCGCTGCTGGACGAGCCCGCTGGCCCCCCGCTTCACCTGCACGAGGAGGCGCGCGAGGCGGGGTGGACCGACGAGCAGCTGCTCGAGGCGGTGGCCTACCTGTCGCTGGAGATGTTCACGGCGCTGATCACGGTGGCCGGCGAGATCCCGGGCGACGGGTCGCTGGAGGATTCGCGGACGCTGCGCGCCGCCTGATCGGAAGCTGCGATGAGCGCGCCGCACCCGCAGGTGTCTGAATCGGTCAATGCCCCCGGTGCCCCGTCGGCCCGGGCCTGCTGCCCGCACTACCACCAGGCGGTGGAGCTGATCGGACGGCGCTGGACCGGGGCGATCCTCGGTGTCCTGCTGGCGGCCGGGAGCCTGCGCTTCTCGGAGATCGCCGCCTCCGTGCCGCAGCTGTCAGACCGCCTGCTGTCGCAGCGCATGAAGGAGCTCGAACTGCGTGGCCTGGTGGCGCGCGAGGTGCACGAGGGCCGCCCGCCCACTGTGACCTACTCGCTCACCGAGATGGGCTGTGCCCTGCAGCCTGCCATCGCTGAGCTGCACAGCTGGGCGCAGCGGTGGCTGGGAGAGCGCGCGCCGGTAGGCTGAGCGGCTCGCCAGCGCACACCTCAAGGAGCCCCACCGTGGCCGATCACCCCCGCACCGCCGACGACGTTCTGGCGCTCGTGCAGGAGCGCGACATCCGCTTCATCCGCTTCTGGTTCACCGACATCCTCGGCCAGCTGAAGTCCTTCTCGATCAACCGGGAGGAGCTCGACGCGGCCTTTGAGGGCGGGATGGGCTTCGACGGCTCGTCGATCACCGGCTTCAACGCGATCGAGGAGTCCGACATGATCGCCATGCCCGATCCGGCCACCTTCGCGGTGCTTCCCTGGCGGCCGGAGGAGAAGGGCGTGGGTCGGATGTTCTGCGACATCCTCACGCCCGAGCGCACGCCCTACGAGGGTGATCCCCGCCACGTTCTGCGTCGTGCCCTCGAGCGGGCCCGGGCGATGGGCTTTGACACGTTCAACGTCGGGCCCGAGCTCGAGTACTACCTGTTTCGAGACAGCCGCTCGACCGTTCCGCTGGACCAGGGGGGGTACTTCGACCTCACCACGCTCGACGCCGGCTCAGACGTGCGCCGCGAGACCGTGCTGGCCCTCGAGCAGCTGGGGATCCACGTCGAGTACACCCACCACGAGGTGGGCCCGTCCCAGCACGAGATCGACATGCGCTACGCCGACGCGATGAAGATGGCCGACGACTGCATGACCTACCGGATCACCGTCAAGGAGTACGCGCTGGCCGACGGCTGGCATGCCACCTTCATGCCCAAGCCGCTGTTCGGAGAGAACGGCTCGGGCATGCACACACATCAGTCGCTGTTCGCCAACGGCTCAAACGCCTTCTATGACGCCGACGACGTCTACTACCTGTCCGACGTGGGCAAGGCGTTCATCGCCGGTCAGCTCAAGCACGCCCGGGAGCTGTGCTCGATCTACGCCCAATGGGTCAACTCCTACAAGCGCCTGGTGCCAGGCTTCGAAGCCCCCGTCTACGTGGCCTGGTCGCGGCGCAACCGCTCCGCGCTGGTGCGAGTGCCGCTCTATCACCCGGGCTCAGAGCAGGCGACGCGAATGGAGCTGCGCTGTCCCGACCCCGCCTGCAACCCCTACCTGACCTTCGCGGCCCTGCTGCAGGCCGGCCTGGAGGGGATCGAAAAGGGCTACGAGCTGCCCGAGCCGATGGAGAAGAACCTCTACCACCTCGCCGCCGACGACCGGCGCCGCCTGGGGGTCGAGCAGCTTCCCGAGACACTGGGCGAAGCGATCGAGCTGACGGCTGAGTCAGAGCTCGTGCTGCGCACCCTGGGGGAGCACACCTTCAACCGCTACGTCGAGATCAAACGTCAGGAGTGGGAGGACTACCGCGTGCAGGTCACGCAGTGGGAGCTCGATCGCTACCTGCCGATTCTCTGAGCGACCGAGCCGCCCCCCAGTAGCTGCGCCAGCTCGCCGGGCTGGGTGACGGTTAGTCACCCAACAGCTGCGCCAGCTCGGCGGGCTCGGTGACCGGGCGCTGACAGGTCATGCGCTGACAGACGTAGGCGGTGGCGCGTCCGTCCCGTTCCTCCCGACCCTTCAGCAGCGCCACCGCCGAGGCAGCGGTAGCGCCCGGGGGGCCACCGGCCAGCACCACATCAGGTCGCAGACGGCGGTTGATGACCTCACGCAGGGGGAGCGTGTCATCGCCCACCAGCGCCACCTCCCGCAGATCGAGCAGGTAGAGCTCGATCGCCTGCAGCAGATGCCCAAAGGCGGTTGGGTGCCGGGGTGCGACCTCGTGCAGCAGGCGCAGGTGGCCCGTCGCGTGGTGGCGATAGGCGTCCTCGCCGGTCAACGCGGCCAGACGCATCAGGCCCAGGGCGGCGCTGGAGGCGCCTGAGGGGATCGGAGCGTCCTCCAGGTCCTTGCGCCGGGCGATCAGAGGCTCATGGTCTGACGCGGTCGAGTAGAACCCTCCTCGCTCGGGATCGGCGAAACGTTCGACGATCGTGTCCGCCAACTGTCGAGCCGCCTCAAACCAGCGCTCCTGGAAGGTGGCCTCATAGAGCACGAGCAGCGCCTCGAGCAGAAACGCGTGGTCCTCCAGGTAGGCCGGTAGGCGCGCCTGACCGTGGTTGAAGCTGCGCAGCAGCCGACCCGTCGGATCTCGCAGGTGGTCGAGCACGAAGCTGGCCGCCTCCTGCGCCGCCTGGCCGTAGCGCGCGCCATCAGCGCGCAGATCAGGGTCTGCGGCGCTCGCCAATACGCCGGCGGCGTCGGCCAGGGCGGCGATCATCAACGCGTTCCAGGCGGTCAGTCGCTTGTCGTCCAGGCCGGGTCGTACCCGGCCCTCGCGGGCCCGGGCCAGGCGCTCGCGGATGCGCAGGCGGACCGCCTCGGGCGGCTCGGGTCCGTGGGCCTCGAGCACGTTGGCGCCGGCACTCTCGAAGTTGCCCGCTTCGCTTACCCCGAAGTACTCGATGGCCGCGGCGGCGTCATCGCCGAGCAGCTGCTCGAGCTCGGCGATCGTCCACACATAGAAGCGTCCTTCGACTCCCTCGGAGTCAGCGTCCAGGGCCGAGTAGAAGCCCCCCTCGGGGGCGCGCATCTCGCGCAGTGCCCAGTCGAGCGTCTCGCGGCAGGTGCGCAGCAGCAACGGGTCGCCCGACAGCTGCCAGCCGTGCAGGTAGGCGCGAGCCAGCAGCGCGTTGTCGTAGAGCATCTTCTCGAAGTGGGGCACCGTCCAGGTCGAGTCCACCGCGTAGCGTGAAAAGCCCCCCGCCACCTGGTCATAGATGCCGCCCCGGGCCATCGCCTCGAGCGTGTGCAGCGACATGCGTCGCTCGCGGGCGGCGCCCTGACCCCCGAGCGACGCCCGGGCGAGCAGGAACTCGAGCGTGCAGGAGGGCGGGAACTTCGGTGCGCCACCGAATCCGCCCTGCCCCCGGTCATAGCTCTCAGCCAGCGTGCTCACCGCCTGCTGGAGGATCTCCGTCCGGATCGGGTTGACCGAGGGCTCCAGGCGGGCTCCGGCACTCAGGCGCTCGAGGATCCGATTCGACGTGGAGCGAATCTCGGGTGCGCGCTGGGCCCAGGCGTCGGCCACCGATTCGAGCACCTGGCGCCAGCTGGCCAGGCCCGAGC
>DASYID010000160.1:0-15765 GCA_036252775.1 Solirubrobacteraceae bacterium | reverse complement strand
AGCCCCAGGAGTAGCGGCGGCCCTGCCGCGGCTCGATCCCGAGATCTGAGCGCACGCGCGCGTGGAGCCACTCGGCCATGCCCTCGGCGGTCTGTACGCCGATGCCGTGGACGAACAGCTGCTCGGCGAATTCCCCCTCGGCCTCCAGGCGGGCCATCAGCTCGGTCACCTGATCGCCGGCGGTCACCGCCTGCAGCGCGACCACGTCGGGCTGTCCGGAGGATCGCGGCCGGTAGAAGTCGGCGATGCACAGCCGGTCGTGACCGGGCTGGCGGGGGAACACGAAGCGCTCGAGCTCACGGTCGTGGTCTGAGGGATCGAGCACCACCAGCTCGTTGCCCTCCGAGACGCAGGGGAAGTACCCGAGCAGGGCCCGGGGGTGCAGGTAGTCCTGCTCGCGCCACATCCGCTCCAGGCGCGGCCGGAAGTCGTCGTCGATGAGCCGGCGCCACTGCTCTCCCTTGACCCCCCGGCCGCCCCAGTGCAGCTTGAACAGGACGTGGGTGTCCAGGTGGGGGTAGACCTCGTCGAGGTCGACCTCGACCTCGCGGGTGCCCCAGTAGGGCGGCTCGGGCACCTCGACATCGGTGCGCGCGGCCGAGCGCACGGTGTCATCGTCGGTGGCCAGGGGCTCGGGCTCGGGTCCCTTCTCGCGCAGGCGCACGGCGGCCTCGCGGGTCTGGGACACGAGCTCGGCCCGCGCCTGTTCGTCGATGAGCTGGTCCATCTTGGCCAGGCCCTCGAAGGCGTCCTTGCAGTAGAAGACACCGGGCTCATAGAGCTCCTCGGACTCGCGGCCTCCCGGGTACAGGGCACGCAGGCCGAAGTCCCGGTTGATGGCCGCGCCCCCGATCAGCACCGGGTACTCGAGCTGGCGGGAGTGCAGCTCGGCCACGGCCAGCGGCATCTGCTTGGAGGTGGAGACCAGCAGCGCACTGAGGCCAATGGCGGTGGCGTCGTGCTCCTGGGCGGCGTCGAGGATCGTGCCGATGGGGACCTGCTTTCCGAGGTCCACCACCGTGTAGCCGTTGTTGGTGAGGATCGTGTTGACCAGTGACTTGCCGATGTCGTGCACATCGCCGAACACCGTGGCCAGCACCACCGTGCCCTTGGTGTAGCCCTCGACCTTGTCGAGGTAGTTCTCCAGGCGGGCCACCGCGCGCTTCATGACGGTGGCCGACTGAAGCACGAAGGGCAGAATCAGCTCGCCGGCCCCGAACTTGTCCCCGACCTCCTTCATGGCGGGCAGGAGCACCTCGTTGAGGGTGGGGACGGCGCCGATCTTCTCGACGCTGCGGTCGATCCAGTCCTCCACGCCCTCCTTCTTGCGGCGCAGGATGTGGAAGTGCAGCGCCTCCTCGGGCTCCATACCGGCGGTGGGGTCAGCCGCCTCCTCGACCGCCGCCTCCCCCTTTGACTCGAAGTGCTCGATGAAGCGCTCCAGCGCGTCCTCGCGCCGGTTGAACACGAGGTCGTCGGCCAGCTCGCGCTCCTCGGTGGGGATCTCGGGATAGGGCGTGACCTCAGCCGGGTGGACCATGGCCAGGTCCAGCCCCGCCTCGACCGCATGGTGCAGAAAGACCGAGTTCAGCACAGCGCGCGCGGGGGGCGAGACCCCGAAGGAGACATTGGAGACTCCCAGCGAGGTCTTGACGCCGGGGAGCTCGGACTTGATCAGGCGGATGCCCTCGAGCGTCTCGACCGCCGACGGGCGCCATTCCTCGTCGCCCGTGGTCAGCGTGAAGGTCAGCGCGTCGAAGATCAGCAGCTGCGGGTCCATGCCATGCTCGTCGACGACGTAGCCGTGGATGCGCTTGGCGATCTCGAGCTTGCGCTGGGCGGTCTTGCCCATCGAGTCCTCGTCGATGGTCAGGGCGATCAGCGCCGCGCCGTGCTCCAGACACAGCGGCACGACGCGATCGAGCTTCTCGCGACCGGCCTCGAGGTTGACCGAGTTGACGATCGCCCGGCCAGGGATCTGCTCGAGCGTGGTCTGCATGACCTCGGGCTCGGTGGAGTCGACCTGGATGGGAGCATCCAGAGACAGCGACACCCGCTTGGCCAGGGTGCGCATCTGCTCCGCCTCGTCGGGGCGCTCGGTCAACGCCACGCACAGGTCGAGTACGTGGGCTCCACCCTCCACCTGGTCCTCGGCGATCGTCAGCAGGCCGTCGTAGTCGTCCTCGAGCAGCATCTTCTTGGCGCGGCGGGATCCCTGCGAGTTCACACGCTCGCCGACGATCGTGGGCCGGGGCTCCTGCACCAGTGGCGTCGCGCCGATCATCGAGGAGACGTGGGGGGGACGGGGCGCTGGTCGGGGCGCCACCGGCAGCCGCGCGCAGCGGGCGTGGATGGCGGCGATGTGCTCAGGCGTGGTGCCGCAGCAACCACCCACGATCGAGATTCCGTAGCGCTCGATGAACTCGCCCAGCGCATCGGCCAGCGGCTCGGGCCGCTCGGGGAAGATCGTCTCGCCGTCGGGTCCCTGCAGGGGCAGGCCCGCGTTGGGTATGCAGTGCACCGGCACCGGGCAGTGCTCACCCAGGAAGCGGATCGCGTCGCGCATGTCCTCGGGGCCGGTGGAGCAGTTGAGTCCGATCACGTCGACGCGCAGTGCCTCCAGCGTGGCCAGCACGGCCGAGATGTCGGTACCCAGCAGCATCTTGCCCCCGTTGGGCAGCAGCGAGACCGACGTCTGGATCGGAACCTCGCGGCCGACGAGCTCAAACGCGGCGCGGGCGCCAAACACGGCGGCCTTGACCTCCAGGATGTCCTGCGCGGTCTCGATGATGATCAGATCGACGCCGCCGTCCAGCAGGCCGCGGGCCTGCTCGGTGAACACCTCCATCAGCTCGCGGAAGCTGATCGCCCCGAGGGTCGGGTCGTCGGAGGCCGGGAGATGGCCGGTGGGGCCGATCGAGCCGGCCACGAAGCGCTCCTCGCCGGCGGCCCGGCGCGCGATCTGGGCCGCCTTGGTGTTGATCTCCAGCGTATGGTCGGCCAGCCCCCACTCGTCGAGCTTCAGCCGGCTGGCCTGGAAGGTGTCGGTCTCCACCACCTCGGCGCCGGCCTCGAGCATCGAGCGATGGACGCCCTCGATGACGTCGGGGCGCTGGAGGACCAGGGCCTCGTGACACTTGCCGGGCAGCCCGCCGTAGTCCTCGCTGGTGAGGTCGAACTGCTCCAGCGTGGCGCCCATGCCGCCGTCGAAGACGATCACCCGCTCGCGCGTGGCGCTGAGGAAGTCGCGCATTCCCAGCGATGCTAGCAACGATCGCCATAACCTTGACACGACGTTGGCAAGGTTTGTCCGTGTCCTCGGGGCGCCATCATGTGATCATGCGCTGGCTCGCCCTGCTGCTCGCCGTCGCGGCCACGATGGCGCCGCCCAGTGCCGCCCAGCCGCGCGCCCCCCGGCTGCGCCACGTCCACAGCTTCGCCCTGGGCATCGGCACGGGATCGCTGGACGGCGATCTGGCGCGGCGCTTCGCCGGCTATGACCTGGTGGTCGTCGACGGCGTCGGCGCCAGCGCCGCCCAGGTGCGGGCGCTGCGCTCCGGCGGGCGGATCGTGCTCGCCTACCTGGACGTGGGGACGATCGAGAAGGGCCGACCCTGGTTCGCGGCCGCTCGGACCTACCGCCTGGAGCTCTGGCGGCAGTGGGGCGAGTGGTATGCCGACACCTCCCGGGCGGGCTACCGGCGACTCATCAGCCGTCGCGTCGCGCCGTCGCTGCTGGCCAAGGGGTTTGACGGCCTGTTCTTAGACAACACCGACATGGTGGCCACCCACCCCCGCCAGGGGCCGGGTATGCGGGCGCTGGTGCGCGCGCTGGCCGCCCGCGTGCACGCACGCCGCGGCCTCCTGTTCGCCCAGAACGGGGACGACACGGTCGGGCCTCTGCTCGGTGTGCTCGACGGCTGGAACCGGGAGGACGTGACCTCGACTTACTCCTTCGCCACAGGCCGCTACACGCGCGTGGGCGCCAGCGACGCCGCCGCGGCCCGCGCGGCCCTGCGGCGGGCCGCCACTCGCGGGGCCCTGGTCACGGCCACCGACTACGCCGAGGCGAAGGACATCTCGACCCTGGCGGAGTCGGTTCGAAACGCCTGCGCCGTCGGGGCGCTGCCGTTCGTGTCAGACATCGGGCTCACGCGCCTGCCCCAGCCGCCGCTGCGCTGCGGCTGATCGGGCCCCGAGGGCTGGACCTCGCGCAGCTGGTGGCTGTCCACGTCGTAAACGAACCCGCGCACCTGATCGGTGTGGGCGAGGAAGTGCGAGCGGCGCACCCGCGGGATGGGGCTAATCGCCAGTGGGCCAGTGCTCGACGGTGGCCTCGGGCATCGGGAAGTCTCTGGGGTTGCCGGTCGCCACGTGCGCACCGACGCCAACGGCGGCTGCCGCGACCAGGCAGTCGGCCTGGCTCAACGTGATCCCCCGCAGGGCGAACTGACGCCGCCAGCGGCCGGCGAGCTCACCCTCGCGGGCGCGGAGGGGTGCCAGGCGTAGCGCCTCGAGCAGGCTGCTGATGCTTGCGTGCTCCTCGCGTCGAGCGCCACGCCAGATCTCCTCGACGTTGATGGCGCAGACATATGGCGAGGGACCCTGCCGGGACAGCGCGCGAAGCCGTTCGGCGGCCGCCCGCCCGCGCAGTGCGTCTATGAGAATCGTCGTGTCAAGCAGCAGTTCAGCCAACGCGTCGCCCGTCGGCATGGCGCTGGGCCCGGACCCATCCGGCGGAATCTGGATCCCAATCGTGGCCCGTGTCTGGAACCGTGCCGAGCGTCGCCAGGATGCGTTCCCAGCGGCCGGCGTCATCCAGCGCGCCGTGGAGCGTCGCGGCAATGAAGGCGCTTCGCCGCCGCCGCCCCACCCTTCGGTCGAGCTCGGCCACGAGGGCGTCATCGAGGCTTATGTGCAGACGCATGGCCACACGCTAACACACGCTTTGGCGAAGCCCGCATGCATTGGGCGGCTAAAAGCTCGACGTGAACTCACGTAGTTACAACGGGCTTAGGTCGAGATGCATCGGCCGCGCATCCGAGATCGCACCCAGCTGGTCAACCACCCGAGCGGTCGCGCCGCGCCCACGCGGGCGCTGCGATGCCGGGTCCGGATCGCCGTCGGGGTGTAGGCCGCACGGTCGTGTAGCCGAGCGCGAGGATTGCCGCCATCACCAGGAGGCCGCCGCCGTAGAGGGCGTCGCGCGACCAGGCTGAGGGCTGGCGGTGTGCGGTGAGGAAGGTGAAGGAGGGCGCGAGCTTTACGCGGTCGCGACGGGTCATGGCCTGGTCGGGAGAGGACGGTCCCTGGGCGAGGTCCCCCCCCGCGCGTTGGGTCTCGCTCTCCGCGCCGCTTTCCTCGGATTTGGCGGCCGCGGGCTGTTTGGCCTTGGCCTCGCGGCGGGCTCCGCCGGGGGGCGCGGGGTTGATCGGTGGCGCGGGGGGCGGGACCACACCGGAGGGTGGGGCGAACCCGACGGATTGGGGGGATACGGATATAGAGAGGGCCGACGGGGCTTGGGACGCTGGGGGTGCGGGGGGCGGGGCGCCGGTGGGCGGAGGGGGCGACGCGGGTGGTGGGCTGTTCAGGGGGGGCAGGCCCGGGAGGCCGGGGAGCTGGGGGAGGGTGGGCGTGCCCACGACGGGCGGGGCCGGCGGGGGCGCTGAGGGTGGCGGCGGTGGGCTGGTGGCGGCGATCGCGGCGACGTGGACCTGGGGAACCATCGAGGGGGCGGGCGTGACGACCCGTGCAGGCGCGATGGGGGTGTAGCTGCGGCGGGGCTCGAAGACCAGCGGCCAGGAGGCGGCCTTGTCGCCGACGGAGAGCAGGCCGATGGCGTAGACGCGGGGGTGGTTGCCTTTGCCGGTGCTGACCTTCCCGTTGACCGGGTCGATCTGGCCGACGCCGGGGTCTGAGAGCTCGCAGTACCCGGCGGGGTTGTCGGTGGTCTTGGGGCAGGTGGTGTCGGGTAGGTAGGGCCGGGCGGGGTCGGCCTTGAGCAGGTCATAGCGATGCGTGATCGCCGGGCCGTTTATCGGGTCATAGGAGATCGGGGCGTCCATCCCGACCGGCTCACGCCCATAACCCTTGAGCGTCTCGTGCTGACCGGGCCTAAGCACATGCGTCTGGGCGGAGATGCCGACCCAGTCAAACACCGGGCGCTGCTCGACGATCGTGCACCGCGGATCCCCGGTCTTGTCCAGACGCACAATCGTGTACCCATGCCAATAGCCCTGCTTATCCGCCGACCCGCTGGACTGACCATCCGGGCCGAACGCCCCGCCCGCCGTGGAGGCGACGACCGTCGGCAGCACCCCGGCCTGGTTCTCACCCGTTCCCGAGCATCCCGCAGCGGGAGCGGGCGCCGCGGTGCTGGTCAGCGTGTTCGCCAGATCCCCGGCCTGCGCCGGCGGCGCGGGCGGCGCGGGCGCCCCCGCGGTAGCGGCTCCGCTCGCACCGCCGGTCGAGCCGCACGCCGGCGCGCTGCCCGCGGCCGGAACCTTGGATGGGTCCGGGTAGTCATCACCCGCACACGGAGAGTGCAACCCTGGCGCCGTCGCCCAATACAACCCGTTCCACCCCAGCCGCCCCGATACCACCAGGTTGGCCTTGTACTGAAACAGCAGGCTCTCAAGCGCCGCAGCATCGGTCTGGGTATCCGTCGACGCACCCGGACCATACGAATACGCCGGGGCCTCCGACAACACCACCTTCTGCGCTCCCGTCGGCGTCGATGCCAACACGCCCTGAAGCCACGCCGTCTGAGACTCCGCCGGGTTCTGCTGAGACTCCCCCGCCGACAAGCTCCGAAGCGACGTGTCGAGCACGATCAGGCGCGCGACGGTGTCCCCGCCGCGCTGTACATCCACCGCGTAGTGCGTCCGCGCCTTCGGGCCAGTGTTCGTCCCACCCACCGCCACAAACGACACCCCACCACTCCTCGCCTCGGGGCCTGCCCCCCACGGCGACGGCATCCCACCAAGCGCCAACTGCCAGGGCAGGCTCACACCGGGGTTGCCATGTCCGATCGAGCCGAGCAGATCCTGGCCGCCGAGAGCACCGAACAGGGGTAGACCCCCATCGAGCATCGGGCCGGCGACAAGCTCGGCCCAACGATCGTGGGTCCGGCTCGGGTCCGTGGGAAGGTCGCCGTTCTCCGGACGGGCACCGGGGTCGGTGCTGATGTCGCCGGTGGACAGGCTGAGCAGCGGCCCGCCCGGTCGTCTGGACCGCGTGAGCAGCTCATGGGTGATGCGTCGGGAGATCGCCTCGTTGACCAGGTTGCTCCCGGTCGGCTCTCGACACTGCCCCACGACAGCCCCGGTGCCCTCGAATCCGGAGCGAGAGGACGCCGAGCAGTCAGACTTTCCATAGGCCGCCAGGCTGATTTCGCCCCGACGGGACCCGGGCGTATCTGCCAGCGGCTGGACGCGTCCAACAGGCGTGCTGAGCGGGTCGGTCGGGCTGCTGGCGTAGTGCAGCAGCGCCGTGGGCTCGGGCGAACGGTTCCAGGCCGGGTCGACCGGGACCTGGAGCACAGCCCAGGCCTCGACCGATCCCGGAGTGCCGCCCGGCGCCAGCCCCAGGCCCACGGCCGCACCCTGCTGGTCGCGCGAGCGGGAATGGGTGACCGGGTCAAACAGGTCCGGGGGACGAACAACCTCCAAGCGTCCATCGCGCAGCGTGAGGACCAGACCACCGTCCCCCCCGACCAGCACACCTGGCCCGCCGCCTACTGCCAGCGCCACCGAGCGCAGGTTCTCGAGCACGCCCGAGGCGACCCGCGACCAGCCTCCTCCCGCGGCACGCTGGAGAACCAGCCCGCGATCCCCCACCGCCACCCCGCTTCCGTTCGCGTCCACGGCAATGGCGTGCAGGGCCTGGGCATTGCCGTCGGGACCGAGGGTGATCGGCTTGCCGGCGGCCCCGAGGCTCTCTACCCGCCAGTCCCAGGCCGTGCCCTTGAGCTGCCCGGCATAGATCTCTCCCGAGCTCGTGGCCAGCCACGCGTGACCGGGAGCCGGCATCGCGATCGCGCTGATCGTCGCGCTCACCGCCGCCGCTGGCTTGGCCGCCGCGGCGAACGCCCCACCCGCTGGACGGTAGAGCACGGTGCGCTGATCACCCCCTGCCAGAGCTGACCTGTCCGGGGCCACCGCCACGGAATGCAGGTCATATCCGGTCCCGCAGGGCGGCTGGCCGCCACTCGCCGCACAGCTGGCTCCAGCCGCCGGGTCGAGCACCGCCCCCCCGGAGGAGAGGTCGGCAATGCGACCGCGCTTGCCCACCACCAGCGTCGCACCCGAGGACCCGGCCGCGATGGCATAGGCCGGAGAGGGATTGGTCACCACGCTTCCGGGATCCCAGCCCGAGATGGGAAGCCGCGCCCAACCGGTCACCCGGTCATACCGATAGACGACACCCGCGCGCGTGGCCGCCCAGAAGCTCCCGTCCGGCCCCTCGCTCGCTGCGGTGACGGTCTCGCGGATCGGGTGGGCTACATCGGTCAAGACCTCGCGCGGGGCGCGGTCGGTGTAGTGATAGAAGTACGTGCAACTGCTGGCGCCCGTGGCACACGTAACTGGGCGCGCGGCGACCCACGCCCCGGAGTGCCCGTCGCCGGCCAGCGGCGGCTGAAGGGCCTGCTCGTACTGATCGCCGCCAGCGGTGGCGAAGGGGGCGCCCAGCACCTCCCAGCGCTGATGGGCTACGTTGAACGTCAGCGGCGGGCCATTGCCGAACGTGTCTGCGAACGGCTCAAAGATGGCCGCCCCTGGGTGGACCGGGTCGTCGAGGGTGAGCAGTCGGGGCGGGGGGACACTCGAGTGAGACACACGAGGGGGGTTGGGGTAGTCGGTCAGCGCATCGCGTACGGTCCAGCGCTGCCAAGGCTTCCCCGCCTCCAGGCGCATCATCGGCGCCGTCTGCCCGAGCAGACCTGGCGCGGTCGTGCTCTGCGCGCAGCTGTCGCCGAACCTCCCGTACGCCCAGCCCGAGTAGCGGCCGTCCTGCCCGCGCACCACCGAGAAGGACTGGACGCAGCCGCTCTCGCCGGTGTTGCCCGCCGCGCCGAACCCCGGGTCATAGCCCCCGTCCGCCGCTGTCCAGCGTCCCCCCGGGTCGCGGTAGATGATCATCGGCGAAGTGGAGCCTGGCGCCGTCCGGGTGCCGTAGAGGTAGATCCGCCGATCGACCATGGCCAGCCTGGCGGTGCCGCCGTTCTCGGGCAGTCGCGGGCTCGACGGGTCGTCTCCGCATTTGGCCAAGTTGCTCGGTAGCGCGCAGTCGGTCCACTGGCTCCCGTCGTAGTGCCACACGTACTCCCCCCCGAGGGTGCCTTGTGCCCCCTTCAGGATCCACCCGTCGTCTGGTGCGGTGAAGGCGACGTCGGCCAGGTCGAAGCCCTCGGTGTTGATGTCACCCAGCGGGCCGTTCATCGCAGCCTCATCAAGCGACCAGCGACCCTGCCGGTATCGCACCACCGTCCCGCGCGCGCGTCCCCGCTCGTCGGTGTAGCGCGAGCCGATGGCGATCACCTCGAACTCGTCGGCGTGCGCGGGATCAGCGTACTCGTGCGGGACTCGGGCGGCTGTAATCAGCAGGACGGGGCTGGTGCCCACGCGCAGCTTGGCCAGCGACGCGCACGCGGCGTCCGCCGGAACCACGCCGGGGATACCGTCCGGAGCGCACCGCGTCCACCGTCCTCCGAAATAGTGATAGAGGGTCGTCGTCGAGTTCGCGGCGCCGTATCCCGCTCCGATCGCCCAGCCCTCGGAGCCGTCGCGGCTCATGACGATCGACGACACGTTTTCCTCGCGCTCGCCGGACGGCTTGGTCGGGTTCGGCGACCCCACAGGGATCATCCGTGGCGCGGCGAGACGGTCGAGGGGCTGATTGCCAAGGGCGGGAACGGAACCGGCCGGACCACGGGCGAGGGGGCGAAAGGCGTCATAGGAGCTGTCGTCTGCGGGCACGCCGGCAGTACCTGAGGCGAGCGCGGGGGGGGCAGGCTCGGGCAGGTTCTGGCCGACGAGCCCGGTGCCGCCGAGGCGCAGGATCGCCCCCTTATCCCCCACCGCCCATCCGATCCCGCTGGGCGTGAGCAGACTGAAACTGTTCAGGCGGTAGGACGGCAGCTTGAACACGGACATCGACTGCGTCTGCTTGGTGATCTGGGTGGGGTCGCTCTGGGGCTTGCAAGTGACGTCCGGAGAGGTCAGCGGACAGGTCAGGGGGCTGGGAGGACTGACGCCGTAGGGCTGCAGCGTGGTAGTCATCGCCGCGGCCTGCCCGGGCGCGGTGGTGTCGGTTAGCTCGCCCACCGCCCAGTCCATCACGCCATCCGGGCCGCCCGGTGTGTAGTTGCCATTCGCCCTCACGCTGTAGGGCGGTGAGCTCAAGTCGCCATCGCCGCTGGCCATGTGCAGGTGGGCCGTGCTCGGGTTACGCGCCTCCGTCGGCAGATCGGTGGCGTTGCTGGCCGGCCCGGTCAATGCGGCGAATGGTTCGGCGATGGCCAGGGCGAACGGCTCTGTCGTCGGCGCCTGAAAGTTCTTGGGGTTCAGGACCGTCACGTCCCCGATGATGCGCGAGACCGGCTCGTTTGAGGACACCGTCCCGCCGGGGGTAGCCAGAGCGGACAACGTCTGCTTTCCGCCCGCGTCGATGGGTGAGGTGGTCAGCGCGTACAGGCTGTCGGGCAGCGTCTGCGGTGCGTGCTGACCGTTTGTCGAACCCGTTTGGGAGTAAAGCGGTCGCACATACCATTTGGTGCCGTCGTAAAGCAGCACCCGCGGGATGTCGCCGGTGGGGTCAGGGACGGTCCCGGAAGGGTCCACATAGGCACAGCACCCGCTGGTGACCGCGGCGACCTGTATCTGGGGGGTGTCGTGGCCGGGGAAGAACTTGACGTCGCGCACGCGAAAGCGAAAGTCCCCGGTCGGGTTGAGGGTGGGGTCGCGCCCGGGATCGTCGAGCTGGTCGGGATTCAGATGCGGTCCGTAACCGCTGGTGAAGCGCCCGTCGCGCCACATCCACAGCTGCTGATAGGCGCCCGCGACACAGAACTCCTCCGCCCGCGGCGAGCACCCCAGCGCGGTCAGGCCGCCCATCCCCTGCGCGAGCTGAGCCTTGAGGTCGAGCTCGCGCCAGGACCCGCGCTCGTACAGCCACGCCCTCGCCCTACCCGCCGCGTCCCCGCCCGGCGCGGAGGCACACACATCGCTCTCCCGGCGCGGATAGCACCCATCGCCGCCCACCGCCAGCGCACGACCCTCGCCCAGCCACTTAATGGCGCCCACGAACCCCTGGCGGTCGGCGCCGGGCAACGACACAGTCATCCACTGACCCGGCTGACCCGGGGGCTCTGAGTACTCATAGAGCACCGGCACCCGCCGGGCCGCCGGACACGCATCGAGCGCCTCGAAGGCATGCGCGGAATCGCCACACACCGACCCGCCGGCAAACCCATGACCGGGACTGTCAAAGCCCACGGCAAACAGATCAGCGTCAAATGGAGTCGCCGACGACGTCGGCACCTTCGTATCACCGTACGCCGCCCCCTCGAACTGCTTCCACCCCACCGTCGCACCATCTCTGGGCGTGGGCGTATACGACGTATCCGGCGGAGACGGCGTGGAGGCGCCCAGGGCGCCCCCGACGCCCACGGACAGCAGGGTGACCAGCGCAGCCCCCAATACGTGGGCCCTGAGCCCCCGGTGCATTCCTCTCACACCCCTAACAACCGGACCGACCCCTCGGCGCTTACAACGAATCTCAGATCGCCCCGCGAATTCCGCGCCGGACCTGCCCGCCCTCGGTCTTAGGAGAGCAGCGCGAAGCGGCGCGAGCGCAGCACGGGCGCCTGCTTGACCCAGCGATGCATCCGTGTGCGGCCGTGCTCGCGCGGGTCTCGCCCGAGTGCCACCAGCCGGGCTCGCAGGAACACCAGGGCGCGATGGTGCAGAGCGGCCACGTTGTTGGGCGTGATCTCGAGCACCGACGCGATCTGGGCGGGACTGAGGTCGAGCATGTAGCGCAGCACGAGCACCTGGCGCTGGGCCAGCGGCAGCCGCTCGATGAACAGGGTCAGATCGGAATCCGAGATCCACTCGAGTGCGCCCAGGCCCGCCGGTCCGGGCTCGGGCCGGTCGCGGTGGCGGTCGAGCTGGTGGGGATCGACCAGGTCGAGGCGGCCGGCGCGATCGAGCTGGTTGAGCGCGTGGTTGCGGACGATGACGAACAGCCAAGCCCGGAAGGGCTGGCGCTGGCGCTGGTAGCGCCCCAGGGCCTCGAGCACCTTGACGAAGACGTCCTGCGTGGCCGCCTCGGCCTCACCGGGATCATTGAGGATGATCCGCAGGTAGCCGAAGACCCGATCGAAGTAGCGCGCATAGAGCGCGCCGAATCCGTCCGCGTCACCCGCCTGGATGCGCGTCACCAGCCGCGCGGTGTCGGCGTCCTCGGTGGCCAGCGCCGCCGGCTCGACCCGCTCGACGAACGCGAGCCGGTCACGGTGGGCTCTGACGCGCCGGGACAGCTCGGGCATCTCGATGGCCACGAGCGGCGCCCGGCGCTCAGCGATCCGGCGTCCTTCGGCGTTGTTGATGCGTCGCCGGTCCCGCTCGACCGCGACCGCTTGCTGTCGGCGCTCGGCCGCCGAGCGTCGCTGCTCGCGACGATGTTCGGCGATCACCGTGACCGCCGCATTCGGGCCGAAGTGGCGACGCAGGGGCTCGAGCAGGCGCGGCGCCAGGTCGCGCGGCAGCAGGCAGTAGACCGCCGCCCCCACGCCGTCCATGCTGCTCTCCCCGCCTGCCGGCATCGCGTTCGATCATACGTGCTTGCGCACGCAGCGCAAACCACCAGGCGACAAGCTGCCCGAGTAGGTGCTCGCCCCCCCCGCGGGTGGCAGATCAACCCGGTTGGCCGCCCTTCATCCAATCAAGGTGGACCTGGCCGAGATGGTGGGCGGGGGAAGCTGACCGCCCGCCCCACTCCCGCCCTACCCCCGCCGCACAGCCGCCCCTACTTGATGAACAGCATCTCCGAGTACTTGGGCAGCGGCCAGAGGTCGTCGGCGACTATGCGCTCGAGGCGGTCGGCCGCGTCGCGCACGGCGTCCATCGCCGGGAGCACCCGGTCGCGCATGTATTGGGCATGCTTGATGCCCTCGACGTCGGGGTGGTTGGCGTTGGCCTTCTCCAGCGCGTGGATGCTGGTCACCAGCTCGTCGACGAGCCCGCGCGCCTCGGCGTACAGCGGTTCGACCTGGGCCTCGGTCAGCGTGGCCAGATGGCGCACCGCGGCGGGCAGGATCATCGTGCGCGCGATCGATGCGGCGGTCTCGGCCTCGATGTTGAGCTTGACCGCGTACTGCTCGGTGAACACCTCCAGACGCGACTCGAGCTCGCGCTTGGACAGCACCTTGTACTTCTTGAACGCGTCGACGGTCTCGCGCTTGGTCAGCCAGGGCAGGGCGTCCGGAGTCGAGCGCAGGTTCTCCAGGCCGCGCTTGGCGGCCTCCCGGTGCCACGCCTCGTCGTAGTTGTCGCCCTCGAAGACGATCTGCTTGTTGTCGTTCCAGGCCTGCTTGACGACCTTGATGACCGCCTTGGTGACGTCGCCCTTCTCCGCCTCCAGGCGGTCGGCGAGGTCGTCGATGGCCTGGGCGGTGATCGTGTTGAGCACCGTGTTGGGAAAGCCCAGCGACTGGCTGGATCCCAGCGCCCGGAACTCGAACTTGTTGCCGGTGAAGGCAAACGGGCTCGTGCGGTTGCGGTCCCCCCCGTGCAGGGGCAGCGGAGGCAGAACCGGCGTGCCCAGACCGAGGAAGCCGTTGCCCTTGGCCTTCTCGGCCTTACCCGAGGCGATGGCCTCAAACGCCTTCTGGAGCTCCGCTCCCAGGAAGATCGAGATGATCGCCGGCGGGGCCTCGTTGGCGCCCAGCCGGTGGTCCTGGCCGGGGCTGGCGATCGAGGCCCGCAGCAGTGCCTGGTGGCGGTTGACGGCCTGGATGACCGCCGCGCAGAAGAACAGGAACTGCATGTTCTCGTTGGGGGTTTCACCCGGGTCCAGCAGGTTGACCCCGGTGTCGGTGCCCATCGACCAGTTGTTGTGCTTGCCCGAGCCGTTGACGCCGGCGAACGGCTTCTCGTGCAGCAGGCACACCAGGCCGTAGCGGCGCGCCACGTTCTGGAGCATCTGCATGACCAGGTGCTGGTGGTCTGAGCCCACGTTGGAGTTCTCAAACACCGGCGCGATCTCGTACTGGTTGGGCGCGACCTCGTTGTGGCGCGTCTTGATCGGCACGCCGAGCTTGGCCAGCTCGTGCTCGGTCTCGAGCATGCAGGCCAGGATGCGCTCGGGGATCGAGCCGAAGTAGTGCTCGTCGAGCTCGTGACCCTTGGGGGGCTTGGCGCCGAACAGCGTGCGGCCGGTGGTCAGCAGGTCGGGACGCTCGTAGTAGTACTGCTCGTCGATCAGGAAGTACTCCTGCTCGGGGCCCACCGTGGTGAAGACGCGCTCGGCCTGGTCGTCGCCGAGCAGGCGCAGCGCGCGCACCGCGGCCCGCGACAGCGCGTCCATCGAGCGCAGCAGGGGGATCTTGTGGTCCAGGGCCTCGCCCGTCCAGGACACGAACGCCGTGGGGATGCACAGCAGCGCTCCGTTGGGGTTCTCGAGGATGAACGCGGGCGAGGTGGGGTCCCAGGCGGTGTACCCACGCGCCTCGAAGGTGGCCCGGATCCCTCCGGTGGGAAAGCTGGAGGCATCGGGCTCGCCCTGGATGAGCTCCTTGCCCGAGAAGTCCGCCAACGCGGTTCCGTCAGCGGCCGGGCCGTAGAAGGAGTCGTGCTTCTCGGCCGTCATGCCGGTCAGCGGCTGAAACCAGTGGGTGAAGTGGGTGGCGCCCTTCTCCATCGCCCATTCCTTCATGGCTTGGGCCACGGCGTCGGCGAGGGAGGGATCGAGGGCCTCGCCGCGCCCCAGGGTGGACTGAAGCTGGCGGTAGATGTGCTTGGGCAGGCGCTGGCGCTGCACAGCCAGGCTGAAGACGTTGGCGCCGAATACCTGGTTGGCGGCCTGCGTCAGGTCGGCGGGGCCCAGCGCGGTGCCGTTGGCGGCCCACTGCGCGGCGTTGACGTTGTGCTGACGGGTCCGGGTGCTCATGGGCGGGTGGGTCCTCCTCGAGGGAAATAGTCCGGCGCCGCCAGGCCTTCGGTCCGGGCCGAGGGCGGGCGCCGCAGCCTGCGCGCATCGTACGTCAACGCCGGCCACGGCAGACCTTAGGCCCTTCGGGCCGGCGGGCCCTTGTCCACCTGTACAAAGCCTCGCCCCGGAATGTTTCGACACCGGGCCAAAGACCGGCGCGCCCCCGCGCCCCACACTTCCTCGGGCAATCAGACCCCGAGGAGGACGTATGAAGCGTTCTACGCTGGCCCGCGCCACGGTGCTGGGCCTGTTGGTGTTGTTGGTCCTGCCGGCGACAGGATGGGCCGATGCCCAGGACCTGAGGAACTCGATCGCCGGAAAGCCGGGCTATACGCCCAGCGTCGGCTTCGACACGATCTGGGTGATCGTGGCCGCCTCGCTGGTCATGTTCATGCAGGCCGGCTTCGCCTTCCTGGAGATCGGCTTCTCCCGCGCCAAGAACGCGGGAACGGTGATCGCCAAGATCCTGACCAACTACTCGATCGCGGCGATCGGCTATTGGGCCGTCGGCTTCGCGTTCGCCTTCGGCGGCCCTCTGGGCCACGTCATCGG